>NZ_CP141213.1:1213619-1517024 GCF_035610345.1 Sinorhizobium meliloti
AGGCTGCCGCCTCGGGAAGCGCGATTTCGAAGGCATAGCCGCCGTCGCCGATGCCGTTGCGCTTGAGATCGGGGCGATTGCGGTCGGCGACCGCCTGGGCGATGACGCTGCCGTCGAGATAGACGCGAATGGTGAGGCGCTTGTCGGGTGCTGCCGGATCGAACGCCCAGCCGAAGATGCGCCCCTGGTCGATCGCGTCGACCCGGCCGGTCATCGGCTTCGTATTGTCCTGATCCGGTGCGGCATTTGATTTCTCGGCAACAGCAGCCATCGATTTCCCCTTTATGCCGCTTCGATACGTGACGGTTCGATCGCTTCGATCAATTCGAGATAGCGTCGTGCGGTGGTGTCGATGTTCTCCGGTTCCCGCGCATGCGCGGAAAGCCGGCGCGTCAAGGCGCCGTCTTGCGCGAGGCGGCGCATGGCAGAGGCGAGCGCCCGGGGATCGTTGGGCGCAACGGTGAGGCCGTTTGCCCCGTCCTCGATCATCTCGGCCATGCCGCCGATATTGCCGGCTATGACCGGCCGTCCGAGGGCCTGCGCCTCCTGGATGACCAGCGGCGCGTTTTCCCACCAGATCGAGGGTACGATCGTGCAATCCACCGCTGCGACGAGGTCGGCGACGTCCTCACGCCGGTAGGGCCCGCGCTGCTGCACGGTCGGTGCCGTTTCCTGGAACAGGCGCGTGATCTCGTCGACGAAACTCTCGCTCTGGAAGGGTGCGCCGCCGTGAACGCGCAACTCGAACTCCAGCCCCTCGGAAATGAGCTGCCGTGCCGCCTGGAGCAGTACCGCCACGCCTTTCCAGGGGTTGAGATTGCCGAAATAGCCGAAGACCGGACGATCCGAACCGATCCGGCGGGCCGCTGCCGGCGCGCCGCGAGCCGGCAGCCCGTTGGGAATGACGCTGATCCTGTCCTCCGCAAGCCCCCAATCGACGAAGCGCTGCTTGAGGAACCGGCTGGGTGATACGAACCGGTCCACGTCGCTCAAGAGGGCCTTCAGATGGCGTTCGCGCAAGGTGAAACGGTCGAGCGCGATGTCCTTGAAGCAGGCATGACATCCGTCGGGGCTCGCCCCATGGCAAAGTTCCTTGCCGCTCGTTTTCACCATCAGCCCGTCATGGTGACAGATGGGATAATAGTCGTGCAGCGTCATGACGATCCGGCACTGCGGCAGCGTTCGACGAACGATATGCGGAAACTCCGCGCCGAGCAGGAGCAGATGGTGGATATGGACGACGTCCGGCCTGAAGTCGCGCAGCAGCTCCGCAATATCCGGAACGACGCCGTAGAGGTCGATCTGACTCATGAAGAAGCGATCGAAATGTCCGGACCACAACAGCAACTCGTCCCCTGCAGGCCCGATGCCTTGAAAGCTCGTGCCTGGCCGCGCCTGGCGGTGGATCTGGTTCGTGGCTCCGAGAAAGAGCGCTTCGCAGCCTGCGCGCTTGTAGGCGCCGAACAGGTCGTGTGCGAAAATCTCCGTGCCTCCCGGGTGGAGGGCCGGATGGTTGTGAGCCGCGACGAGCACGCGCATGCTCACGCGCCGCCTCCTCGGCGTTCGGCGACGAAGATGTCCTGGTAGTGCTCCGCCTCCTTACCGCGCCAGGCGCCGAACGCCTTCAGGGTGATTGCGAGACCGGCCCGGTCAAGGGCGCCGTCAAGAAAGCCGTCGTCGAAACCCACGGCGGCAAGGCGTGGCATGTCGGGGACGTACCAGCATGGACCGTCGCCGTCGCGGGCGAAGGAAAGCCGCGCGTCGCGCCGGCCGTTTTCGTTGGCCGCTGCGACGTGATCGACCACGAATGCGGTCACGAAGAGGCGTCCGCCGGGTTTCAGAAGCCTTCCGACCTCTCGCAGATAGACCAGGACTTCGTCCGGCGGCAGATGCGTCACGATCGACGTCATGATCACAAAATCGAAGTGACCGTCGGCATAGGGCAGTTTCAACGCATTGCCGCTGATTTTCCCGCTCGGATTATAAAGCTCATGGGCAATATCGACACGCTGGAAGGCGAAATTCGGATAGACCGAGGTGATGAAGCGGCGGCACCAGCCGATGCCGCCGTCGACCGGATCTATCCCGCTGTAGCGCCCCTTCTCGAAATCCAGATACTGGGTGAGCGGGACAGCCATGCGGCCGATGCCGCAGCCGATATCGAGAACGCGGCTTTCCGGACGCAGTCCCCCCAGCCGGATGAAGTGGCCGAGGAATTCGACGCCCACCGCCCTGAAGGAACCGTCGCCGACGAAGACGCTGTCGGGATCAGGTTCGGGAAGGAAGCGGTTTCGAAGAATGCTCCCGAGCAGGGCCTCCACGCGTTCGTCGCGGGCGGGCAGTTCCGTGGCATCTGTGTTTTTCTGGCGCAGCGCAGTCTCGCTCATGCGGCGGTCCTCGTTGCAGCGCCGATCCCGAAGAGAGCCGGCATCTGGTCGCGGCCGCCGAGATCGGTTTTCATCAATTCGGTGATGTCGTCGTTCCAGCGTTCGGTGTGCAGCCAGGAATTGTACTGGCTGGCGACCCCGCGCATATAGTCTTCGCTGCGGCGGATCGAGCGGCGCTCGAAATGATAGAGACACGCCGACGGCTCGTAGGCGATGTCATAGCCGCACCGGCGGATTTTCAGGCACAAATCGCTGTCCTCATAATCGCCGATCACATAATCCTCCGTGTATCCATCCACGAGCTCGTAGATTTCCCGGCGCGTCACCAGGCACGCACCGGTGATGCCGGGCACGCTGCGGGCAAGTTGAGCCGCCCCGTAGTCGCCGGGCATGCCCTTGTGGAAATGATGGTTGAGCCATATGCCGCGCTGGTCGCGAGCGAAGTAGAGGCCCGCGTGCTGGAGCGACCCGTCCTCGAAGATCAGCTTCGGGCCGATCGCGCCGAGGCTCCTCTGTTCCATGAGCGGCCGGATGAGCTTCTGCAGCCAGCCGGGTGCAGACGGAACGACGTCCGAGTTCAGCATGACGACGACCGAGCCGCGGGCAAAGCGCGCGCCGGCATTGCACGCCCGCGCGTAGCCGCTGTTGCGGTTCATCACAACAAGCTTCATCGGCAACCCGTGGAGGAGATGCAGTCCGCCAAGCAGATGCTCCGTCTCGTCCTGAATCTCCGGCGAATCCAGAACGTAGATGATCTCCGCATTGCTTGCGAGCCAGCGATCGGTCGCCATGCCGGAGAGCTGGAACCGCAGGAAGTCGAGAACACGGTAAAGCGGCACGACGATCGAGACCAACGGCGCCTTTTCGGGCAGGTCGTAATCCTTGGTGTAGTCGACCTTGGAAGCTCTTCCCAACCTATGTTCCACGTCCTGCAGGGCGGGGGCAAGGATCGTCCGGAAAGCCTGGTCGATCGCGTGCTGCGGCGGGACGGCGCGCAGGATGCGGTTGCGCTGTGCCGAAGCGTCGAAGGGTTGCGGCTTCGGCACGAGCGGTTTCACAGCACCGGATGCCAGCCGCATCTGGAACCGCGGCTGGAGCAGGGCGCTCGGCGGATCGTTCGACGGCAGCCAGGCGACAAAGCCGGTCACGTCGGCTCGCGATTTTTCGTCCGCTCCGCGTGCCCAGGCGGCAAACTCGTACCAGTTGCCGTCGAGCGGTATCGCCGTGCCGTCCTCCTTGAGGTAGTCGATGCCGGCAAGAGTGGCTGTCGGATCATGGGTCCACCCCCCGGCAAGCAGACCGCCGGAAAGCGTCAATGCGAGGTCCACCTCCGCTGAAGGATGCATTGCAGACCTGCCGATCCGCCTTTCAGGGAGCGGTGACCGCAGCTGGAGGTCGACGGCTGTGGCAAGTCCACCCTCGGGTGTCGTCGAGAGCCAGCGGACGACGTATTCGCGCAGCTCCGGCGTATCGCCTCGTTCTGCCCACCAGGCCTGGAGGTTGGCGCAATGGGGGTTGCCGGAGGAGAGCTCGCGCACGGCAACGCCCCTTTTGCCGACAAGCACGAAAGACTGGGGGTATCGGGGAGACTCGACGATGAAATGGCAAGGACGAAGATTATGCTCGCGTTGGGCGCCGATCAGCGCCGGCGACGCCAGTGGCAGGATGGCGTTGGCCCCAAGGGCATAGATTGCGCTGATCTCGCCGAAGTCGGGGCTTATCGCGGTTTCGAGCAGGTATCGCCCCTGGTTGATCGGGCATGCAATCTTGGCGGGGGCCGGCCGCGATGTCAGCGCCTGAAGCGCATCCTCGATGAGGCCGATGAAGAACGGGTCCCTGGACAGACGGAACGCGCTTCGCCAAACAGTGAGCAGATTGTTCAGGAACTTGACGCAGCCCTCCGGCGTGAGTGCGGAAAACAGGTCCTCCACGTCGAGGGGCGGAAGTTCACCGACGGGCCGGAGCACGATAGTCTGAACGAAGTCGCTTTCGATGTAAATCTGTCCGCGGCGCGCTTCGTCACCCGGGCGCATGGCCCAAAGCACGCGCTGTCCACCCTCCGCAAGAGGAAGCATCGTGCTGACGAGCGGGACGGGTTGCTCCGGCATGACCAGCGTGTGTTTGGCTGCGGCCGGCAACCTGGCGCGAACGTCGGAGATCAATACAGCCACGTCGGAACCGAGCCGAAAGGCCTTCGCGTCCTCGAAAATGCCGCTGGCGCTCCGCGTACGGTCGTCAAACGTCACACGCCACTCCTCTGACTAATTCTTGGATGGTGCGCCCCACGGGAGGAGGGCAGGGCGCACCGTTCGAAGCCAATGCGGGATGATGAAAAGCCGCCTGCGGTTTTCCACCCGTGTCCCGCGTCTCAAACTATCAGTGGACAGTGAAATAGTTTTCGGGGTGGGCCTGAATGTCTTCGGCGTCGGCATTGACCAGGGTCAGCGTGTCGCCATGGCCGAGGTCGATGACGACATTGCCGCCGACCTGAGTGATACGCGAAGCGAGATCCTCGGGCGCGGTGACGTCGAGGCCGTTGATGCCCTTGGATATCTGCAGGACGTCTTCGCCGGGGGTAAAGTCGAGGATGACGTCGTTGCCGCCGCCGCCGTCGAAAACGAAGATATCGCTGCCCTGACCGCCGGCAAGGAGGTCGGACCCGGCACCGCCGTCGATGACGTCGTTGCCGGCGCCGCCGAGCAGCACGTCGTTGCCTCTGCCTCCGAGGAGGAAGTCGCTGCCGGCGCCCCCAAGGAGAATGTCGTTGCCGTTATCGCCGTAGATCAGGTCGTCACCCGATCCGCCGACCAGGATGTCATTGCCATTTTCGCCATAGAGAACGTCGGTGCCTTCGCCGCCGAACACGGTGTCGTTTCCGTTGCCGCCGAACAGCAAGTCGTCACCGTCGTCGCCGAAGATGATGTCGTCCCCATTGCCTCCGTTGACGAAATCATCACCGCCATGGGCGCGAATGAAATCGTCAAAGCGGGAGCCAAAAAGGGCGTCGTCGTATGCGCCGCCTTCCAAAGTGGCCATCTGCTTCTCCTCTTCGTGGTTTGATGCATGCGTCATCGGCACGGAGCCGAGGATTGCGTGCCGGAGTGTGCACTGCAATAATTACGAACACAACACAGATGTGTAAAATAAAACGACGATATTTTGGAAGAAAGAGAGCGTTCTAAACATATATCGGCCATGTGCCAATATTGGCACAATATAATTTTAGGAGTAATTCTGACGATAATGCAGGCAAAGCACTTCAAAATTTAAAGTAATTTACGACGGCTGGAGATATCAAGAATTAGATAGGTCAGTCCTCCCGAAACGCCCGGTTGAAACTGTCGGAGACCGGGGCGACGAGGTAGTCGATTGCCGAACGCGATTTGTGCACGATCAGCACTTCCGCGGGCATGCCGGGATAGAGGCGGATGTCCGGGTTGGCGGCGAGCGATTCAGGCGCCACCTCTGCCCGTGCGACGAAATAGGCGACGTTGGACTTCTCATCCACCGATTGGTCCGCCGCGATATAGGTTACCTTGCCTTCCAGGGGCAGGTGCGAGCGCTGGTTATAGGCCGTCAGGCGGATTTGCGTACTGGAGCCGATCGTTATGCTGTCGATGTCACGTGTGCTGACATGCATCTCGACAAGCAGCGGTTCGTCCTCGGGAACGATGTCGAGAAGCGGCTGACCGGGGGTGACGGCACTGCCCGGCGTCCGCAGCTGAATGTTGGCGACGATACCGGCCTGGGGGGCGCGGATTTCCAGGCGGCGAAGCACGTCCTCGGCGGCGGTGATGCGCTGCTCGACTTCCGCAAGTTCGAGGCGCGCCGTGGTGATCTCTCCGGCGATCTCCGACTGGAAATCGGATTCGATCCCGATGAGCGCAAGCTCGGCCCCCGCCATCGCCTTTTCCGCCTGGGCCTTGTCGCCAGCGATTTCGCCGCGGGTCGCGGCGAGCTCGCTGAGCCGTGCGTCGATTTCGATGAGTTTCGAGCGCTGGGCGAATGCTTTTTCGACGAGGGTCGCGATAGCGGTCCGCTGCTCGTTCATCAGCTCGATCTGCCTGTCGGTCGCCTGAAGCTGGGCTGCGAGAGACTTCGCCTTCTCCGAATATTCCTCGATCGTCTTTCGCTGGATTGCCAGACGGCCCTCCTTGGCCTCGCTCCGCTTCTCGAAAAACGCGTTTTCCGCCGTTACCGCATCCGCGGCAGCCTCGCCCTTGGAGACAAGATCGGCCGGGAAGCTCACCGCCTGCAGTCCCGCCCGCTCGGCCCGCAGCCGCGCCAGTTTTGCGATCAGGCCGACACGGCGGCTTTGCAGCGCCTCCAGGTCGGAGCGGGCGCGCGTATCCTCGAGCTTCATCAGCGGCTGGCCGGGCGCCACATGATCTCCCTCCTGAACCAGGATCCGGCCGAGCACGCCGCCTTCAAAATGGCTGACCGTCTTGCGCTTCGAATCGACGACGATCGTTCCGCTGGTGACCGAAGCACTGCTGAGCTCCGTCGAGAACGCCCAGCCGAAGAAACCGCCGAAAGCAACGAGGATAGTCGTCAACCCGGCGATGACGAGGCGTCGGATCGGCGAATGCGTGTTGTCTTCCGAAAGGTCCGGCGCCGGCATTGGCGCGGAGAGACGAGCCGGCGCGGCCATCGGCAGGCGGCGTTCCGGGCTCTCAGCCTTCACGGGCGGCTGCAGGTCGAGGCGAACCGGCAGGATCTTTTCCTTGTTCATGAAGCGGTACCTTCGCGTCTTGTTTCGCCGGGCATCATGGTCGCCACCACATCCGTTCGCGGGCCGAACTGGCTGATGCGGCCGCCTTCCAGCACGAGCAGCTTATCGGCCACCTGCATGATGGCCGGCCGGTGGGCAATCAGGATGACGATGGCGCCGTCGCTGCGCGCCTCGTCGATCGCGCGGATGAGGGCGCGCTCGCCGAGGGCATCGAGATTGGCGTTGGGCTCGTCGAGGACGAGCAGGCGTGGCCGGCCGTAAAGGCAGCGCGCCAGCGCGATGCGCTGCCTTTGCCCGCCGGAAAGCGTCAGATGACCATCGCCCACCGGCGTATCATAGCCGAGCGGCAGTCGTCCTATCATGTCGTGGACGTCGGCGAGCCGCGCCGCCTCGAGCACCTTGTAGGGATCGCTCTCCGCCATCCGGGCGATATTTTCACGGATGGTTCCTTCGAGAAGGGAAACCGATTGCGGCAGGTAACCCGCGATCTGTCCGAAAGAGCTCCGTTCCCAGAGGTAGACGTTGTTGCCGTCGAGGAAGACGCCGCCGGCAGTGGGCTTTAGAATGCCGACCAGAAGCCGCGCCAGCGTGGACTTGCCCGCCGCGGAAGGGCCGACGATTCCAAGCACCTCGCCGGGTGAGAGCGAGAAGTTGATGCCCTTGATGATCGGCACGTCGATGCCCGGTACCGCGTAGACCAGC
Source organism: Sinorhizobium meliloti (assembly GCF_035610345.1). The sequence continues at coordinate 1,221,441 of NZ_CP141213.1, forward strand.
TTGTCGACGACGAGGTCGCCTTCGGAGCGCGGCGTCGGCATGGTCTGGCGAACGGCCAGGTCTTCCTTCAGTGCCGTTTCGACGCGACGCCAGCTTGCGATCGCCAACACCCATTGGCGCCAGTTCTCGATGACGGAATCGAACGGCAGCAGAAGGCGGCCCACGAGAATGGTGGTCGCCATCATTGCGCCCGGCGAGATCTCCTGCCTCATCACCAGCAGGGCACCCGTGCCCAGCGACGCCACCTGGATGGCGAAGCGCAGCGAGCGGGTGATCGAGGCCATCGCCCTGCTTCTGATCCCACTGGCCTCCAGCACGCTGAGCGCGTGCAGTTGCGCGGCGCGCCATTTGTGGGCGAGCGCCGGCAGCATTCCCATGGCTTCGATGGCCTCGGCGTGACGTAATGTCGCACCGATTTTCGACACTGCCTCAATATTAGCCTGGCTTGCCTCTTTCATGAGCTGGCGCGTCAGAAGGTCGTTGAGAAGGCCGCAACAGACGAGTACGACGACGGAGATCGCACCGATCAGCCCGAAGAGGGGGTGCAGCAGGAATAGAACGCCCAGAAAGATGGGCGACCAGGCGGCGTCGAGGGGGGCGCTCACCGCCGAAGAGGTGAGGAAGCCGCGCAGCTCGGTAAGGTCGCGCAGGGACTGCGTCGCGCGCGCAAGTCCCTGATCGGCCGAGGCTTGGACGGCGGCGGTCAGGACCGGCAGGTTCAGCCAGCGGACCACGGCGCTGCCCATGGCCTGAAAGGTGAGGGCGCGAATGTAGTCGAGCACGCCCAGAACGATCAGCGCACCCAGGGCGAGAATCGTCAGCATGACGAGCGTATCCATGCTCTGGCTGTTCAACACCCTGTCATGCACCTGCATCATATAGAGGGGCATTGTGAGCTGGAGGAGGTTGATGCAGGCGCTAAGCAGGGCTGCATAAAGAAGCGTCACCACGAACACGCGCCGGGCCCGCAGAACCAGGAGCTTCGGCGCGATTGTTCCGTTTTGCGCCGGTGTTGGCCGATTGGGGCCCTTGCTAATCAAACGATTTCGAACAGTATCACGCATGTGGCGATCTTCTAATTAGCGCATTCGCGGGTTTCATGGGGCGATCTGGTCCAGATTCACTCAAATCACAGTATTGTTGCGATAAGTGTGACACAATAAACATCGCCAGCTCAAGAGCACGCAATTTCGGGGCAGGGGTGCTGTGAAATTTACTTCAAGTTTTGAAGTAAATTCCGGAATTGGAAGTACGTTCCCAATGGAGAGAGGGATGAACCACAGGATACTCTATCCGTTCGCAGACTTTGGAGACACTGTTGCAATCCTTCCCGCGAATGAAACGCAGCGGAAAGGCCTCGATACCTCTGTAGACGATCGTGACGGAGATGATTCGCTCGTCACCTATTTCGAGCTGGCTCGGGTGATGGAGCGCGCAAGCCGCCGGTTTTCCGGCCTGTTGCGTGCGGAACTGACGAAACTCGGGGTCGAGGATATCGGTCCCGCGCAGGCGATGGTTCTTCTGGCCATAGGCGAGGCGGAGCTCTCGGTGGGAGAGCTTCTGGACCGGGGCCACTATGTGGGTTCGAACATTTCCTATTATCTGAAGCAGCTTGCCGACGGCGACTACATCGACCGGATCGCATCGCAGCGTGACAAGCGTTCGGCCCGCATCCGGCTTTCAGAGAAAGGCAGGCAGCTTTGCACCGGCCTGCGACAGGCCGCCAAGGGCTACGAACGCGCCCTCAGCCATGGCGATCAGGACCGGCGGAATCTGGAGACCGCTTTCCAGACACTGCACCGCCTCGAACTCGTCTGGGGGAATGCCGCACGCTACGGCATCTGACGCTCCATCACTGCATGTTCCTCAAAGCGCAACCGAGCAAGGGCGATAACATGCAGGAAACCCAAGTGTTGCAACGAGCTTTGCGCGTCCGTTCGGACGCGCGGCGCTGCAGGTGTGATCGATCACTGACAAGTGGCTTATGAAGATGCATGTAGCATTCGTACACCGCCGTGGGTTCGGCCAGTTCGCCGCCCTGGCAAGACATCTGGCTGAGGCGGGGAACGAGGTGACGCTCGTGACGGAGACCGTGGACCAGCGGATACCTTCCGTCCGGGTCGTACGGCATCGGGCGGAACCCGGTCCGCAACCGAATCCCCAGATAGCGCGCCATCTTGCCGTTCCCGACCATCATGTGCGGATCGGGCACAGGGTAGCGGAAACCTTCGAGGCGATGGGCCGCCTTGGACAGACCCCCGACCTCGTTCTCGGCCATATAGGCTGGGGCAGCATGATGTTCGTGAAGGATGTCCTGCCGCGCGTGCCGGCACTCGGCTATTGCGAGTTTTTCTATCGGTCGGATGGGGCGGATGTCGGCTTCGCGCCGGACGACCGCCCCGACCCGGAGACGCGCAAACGCTTGCGCCTCCGCAACATCGCGCAGCTGCTGTCGCTGGAGGCGATGGATGGCGGTATCAGCCCGACCAATTGGCAGAAGAGCCTCTATCCAGCCGACGCGCGGCAACGAATCGCCGTTTGCCATGAGGGGGTGGACACACGCCGTTTCCGCCCCGACCCGGCGGCTTCGCTGAAGCTGCCGGACGGGCGCGTCCTCAAGGCCGGCGATCCCGTCGTCACTTTCGTGGCACGGGACCTCGAGCCCTACCGGGGCTTTCCCCAGGCGCTGGAGGCGGCGGCGAAGGTCGTCCGGCGGCATCCGGACGCGCTGTTCGTCTTCGTCGGCGGCGATGGGGTGAGTTACGGCGCGCCGCCCCCTGGCGGGGGATCGTGGAAGGATCATCTGCTTGCGTCTGTGGATATCCCGCGCGAAAGGCTCATCTTCCCCGGCGTCGTGCCGCATTCCGTGCTGCGTCAGCTCTTTCAGATATCGGCGGCGCATCTCTACCTCACCTATCCATTCGTGCTTTCCTGGTCGGTGCTGGAGGCAATGGCCTGCGGCGCTCTTGTTATCGGTTCCGATACCGCGCCGGTTCAGGAAGTCATCCGCTCCGGCCGCAACGGTCTTCTCGTTCCGTTCTTCGATACGGATGCGCTCGCCGAGATGATCGTCGGGGCATTGAACCGCCCGGACAACTTTCGCGAACTGCGCGGCGCCGCGCGCAGAACGGTCGAGCAGAGGTTCCGGTTGGACGACTGCCTCGCACGTCAGTTGACGCTGATCGGCAACCTCACCGGCCGAAATGCTGCGCAAGCGAAAGAAACGCAGTTTGTCTGAATATTGCTTCAATTTTTGAAGTATAAATACCGGGTAAAACCCCAAGAATCTATTGTTGTGCACTGCGGAATCCACGGATATGGTTTTCTCCGTGAGGTTCTGGGGCAAGAATATTTCCAGGCCATCAATTTCATCTTCTGGATAAATCGATTTATTCTGGGGTCGCGGCGTGCAAGAGTTGATGTCTTCTAACGTGAGGCAGTCGCCGGCGAAGCGAAGGCTCGTTGTGGCGTCCGGTCTGGACCGGGAAAATTTCGAAGGGAGCGACATCGAGCATCTGGTGCATTTTCTCGATCCGGATGCAGCGTCGCGATCCCCCCTGCAGAACGCCTTTCCTCTGATCGCGCTTGCCTTCTCGGATGAGGGTGAGGCCGATCTGCGGGAGGCGCTTGCGTCGATCAATGCTCTTGGCACCATTCCCGAAATACCGCTTCAGCGGATCGACGTGGGCGGTAAGGCGGAGAGCCTTGCGCTCGTGCAGTCGCTGGTGGAGGGTGGAGTGGGACGGCTCTCCTGCTTCACGTCGTCGGTAACCGCCGAGCTCGCCATTCTCCGGCGTGAGCGGGAAACGCTGCTCGAAAATTACCGCGCGCTGGAGGATGCCTTTCAGGCCCGCAACTGGGAGCCGGTCGCGGAGATATTCGCCCATGATCCTTATGCCGACCCGAAGGACGAGGGCATCGGGCAGCTCCTTGCGACCGGATGTGTCGAGCAGCTTCTTCCGGTCTCCAGTCTTGGCGTTGCCGGGATCGCGCTGCACCTTCATTCCGTGCCCAGGGACGGCGGCGAGCTGGTCGTCATGCTGGGCTATGTCGAGAACGGCGAGGGCGTGGCCGAATGGACCGTCCCCTATGCGCAGCTCGCGGCAAACTGGAATTTCCTCGCCCTGCCACGCGCTTGTGGCGGCGCAGCGAGAACGCTGCGGCTCAGAATCTCCACGACCGGCACGGAGACTGTAGGGCTTTCACTCGGATATCCGATCGCGAGCGAGCGGTACACGGCCAGATCGGAAACCCCGCATCCTGATCTCGATCTCCGGCCCCTGGCGTTTCGCGTCTTTACGGGACTGCCCGGCGTCAAACCGACGCGCATGCCGAACATGATCGCTCCGACCGCCTTGCTCGAGGGCCATTTCATCGAGGACTATCGCGTGGCGGTCGAATTGCTGAGCCAGATCGTCGACGTATCGGTCACGCCGGTCGTTCCCGAGTTCCAGACCGTCCGCTTCCTCGAACACGAGAATGCGGTCGTTTGCCACCCGCTGCCGAGCGGAATCTCCGCCGGCACGATCGGCCGCGCCGTGGAACCCGGCACCATCTCCTTCTCCGCAAGCGCGATCATCGATCACCCGAAGGGCGCACCCGCGGCCGTGAGCTTCCTGCTCGCTCCGGCGAACTCCAATGCGCGCTCGGAAGTGGCGGAGCTCGCACGAAAGGGGGCTGCCAAGCCCTCGGCCTTCTTCAGCGGCTGGCGCGAGGTCACCGCCGAGCAGGCGGTCAACGTGAACTTTCAATTGGATAAACCCGTGCGTGAGCCGATGGACCTCATGATCCTCAGCCGTGCGGTGACGGATACGGTGGATTTCTCCTGGCTCAAGGTCTCCGGCTTCCGATTGGTAAAGCAGTCCGCAGGGGCGTCCAATGTCCGGAAATAGGGAAAACTCGGACCTGATCGTGGTGGCAATGCCGCTTTATGGCCATGCGGCCCTCGTCCTGGAGGCGATCGAGTCCGTGCTTGCTTCGAAGCTTGCCGGGTGCAGGGTGGCAGTCGTGGTGTCCGTCGATGGTGATCCGCGGCAGGAGACATTCGATCAATTGCTGCTCTATGCGGCGGCCCATCCTGCGGTTCATGTGCTTTTTGGGGCCAATGCCGGGCCGGGCGGGGCGCGCAATCGCGCGATCGACTACGTGCTCGCGAATCTGCCGGAAGCCGAGGCGGTCTATTTTCTCGACGCCGACAATCGCGTCTTGCCCGGGACCATCGAGACTCTCTACCGGCAACTGCGCGCCAGCGGCTGCGGCTGGATCTATACCAATATCGACACGTTCTCGGTGAGTTGGCGCGCTCATTACGGCAATCGCTACTCGCGGCTCCTGCACTGCGTCACGGACAATATTTGCGACACCGGCTCGATGATCTCGATCGACGTGTTCCGGGCGGGGGTCCGCTTCGACGACGACAGGCAAAACGGTTTCGAGGATTGGGAATTCTGGCTGTCCTGCATCGAGCAGGGCTTCGTGGGGGCGCCGTGCCACGACACGACCTTCGAATACCGGCTGAGAGCGGAAAGCCGCTTCAAGGAGGCGAATCGCGATCGCGCCGCCTCGGTGAGCTTCCTCAGAAAGCGTCACCGTGCGCTGTTCCAGCGGCCAATGCTGGTCGATTTCGAGCACGAGGAATGCCCGCGCTATCTTTTCGCACGGACGGAAGATGCCGCCATTTCGTTCTTCACGGATCCGACCAAAACGGCCAAGCGGCTTCGTCTCGACGATATCATTCCAGCCTTCTGGGCGAGCATCGGCGAGCCGGACAACGTTCACTTCCCGCCCTTCCTGATCGCCGGAAGCGGCGCCACCCTCGACCTGCTGCTACGCTCACGGATGCTGCCGAACGTGCTCTCGCACCTGGAGCGCCTGAGCGAGAAGGCGAACGTGGTCTTCGTCCAGCTTGGCAACGATGCGGCGCAGCGCAAGATCGAGCCGGTATTCCTGGAGGCGGGCGCCCAGCACAACGCGCCGGCCGACCTCATCTTCCTGTCCACTTCGCTCGTGCGCGATGTCATTCACAACAAGGCGCTGGACTGGTTTGCCTCCATCGGCAACCAGCAGGTATGGCCGACATCGGCAATTCTGAAAGTCCGCTTCCCTTTCCCGAGAAGCCTGCCCCGACGCTCGCTCATCACGCCCCAGCAGGTGATGATCAACTGCGTCAACGCCATCGCGACCAGTCCGCTGCGGCGGACCGCCGGCAAACGCTGGACCTGGCGTCCGGCACGGCTCGTTCCCTATTCCGACCTCCACAAGGCGCTTCGCCATGAGATCGGTGGCTCGCCGGTGTTGCCGCTCGGTCATAGCGAGGGGGGCAGGAAGACCGCAGCCCTGCTTGTTCCGAATGCATCCTTCGGCGGCGCCGAGAAGGTCGTATATGCGGCCTCGCGCGAGCTGAAGGCCGCCGGCTACGAGACCCATCTCTTCGTGCTCGGCACATCCAGGATGGATGTGATCGACGAGTTCGATCAGAGCTTCGACTATATTCACTTCTGGGACCAGGGCATTCCCGCCTGGGGCGGCTCCGGCTCTTTCCTGGGGCAGGACTTCATCGCCGAGGGCCACGACGTCGATTGGGCCGCGCTCAAGGGTCAGCTTTCCGGCTTCGACCTGGTGATCAACAATCACGTCATGGCGGTGCATCCGCTTATCGCACGGTTGCGCTCTGAGGGGACGCGCACGGCCTGCTACCTTCACGTGGTCGACAATACCGGCTTCAAAAGGCCCGCCGGCCAGCCCTTCGCGGCGATAGCCCACGAGCATTGCTACGATGCCTTCCTGACCTGCTCGGAGCAACTCAAGATCTATCTGCACAGCTTCGGCGTTCCCTATGAAAAGATCTTCGCCGTCCCCAACGGCGCGAGCTTCTCCGTGCCGCCCAAGGTGCTCGCGGAGGTGCTGTCGGTCAGGCGCATCGAACGCAAGGACGATCGGCTTCGGGTCCTCTATATGGGCCGGCTCGATCAGCAGAAGGGGATCGACCGTCTCGCTGCGGCGTTCGCCGAATTGCGGGCTTCGCGCGTGCCCTTCGATGCCCGGGCGATCGGCGGGGAAATCCTCGCGGATGCCACCTTGTCGTGGACGGATCGCCTGAAGGACCTCGGCGTCGAGTTGCGCCCGCCGGTCTTCGCAAGCAAGGATCTGATCAAGGCACTCGGTTGGGCGGATGTCCTTCTGATGCCGTCGCGCTGGGAGGGCGCTCCCTTGATGATCGCCGAGGCGCAGCAGCTCGGCTGCGTCCCGATCGCGACGTCGGTCGGTGCCGTCGACGAACTCATAACCGACGGCGAGGACGGCATCCTCATCGAGGCCGCCGCCGATCCGCAGGTGGTCCGGGACATGGCAAAGGCCATCGAGGAGGTGGCCCACAACCGTCAGATGCTCGCGCCCCTCATGGAGGGGTGCCTGAGAACGGCGGCTCGGCGCTCATGGACGTCCTCCTTCTCCGAGTTCCTCGGCTGGTGCGACCGTTCCGTGAACAATTCGTCGCTTTCGCGCGCAACGGTTATCCGTGGGCGCGAAGCATCCAATCCCGGAGTTGCGGCCGTGGGCTGAGGCCCCGCCGGTTTCAAGAAGAAGGGTCGATTGCATGCGTCCACGGATCCTCGTGACGGGAATTCCTGGTCATTACACGCGCCTCGCCAACGGCGCCCAGGGATTGTCCGTCTCCTATTCGGAGCGACAGACACAGCCCGAGACGAAGGAGGAGTTTCTCCAGGAGCTTCGCAATATCAGCAATACGGGAAATTACCTGATCGGCGAGGGGGCGCTGCGCGCGATTGCCCCGCATGCGAAGCAGGTCCCGTTCTGGCACCTTTATAATTGCAGCCAGAACGGCGTCGGACTCGACGAGTTCAACGCCAATTTCGACATCTGCGTCTTCACCTGCGCGAACCTTCTGCGCAAGGGCCTGTCTGCGGATGCCGAAGCGGAAGTGCTTGGCAAGCTCAAGATGCCGATCGTCATGCTCGGTATCGGCCTGCAGAACCGCCGAGACCTCGAAAACAGCCTGCCGGAAGGTACGAAGCGGCTTCTGGACGTTCTCAAGGAGCGTGAGCACTATTTCCTGACGCGCGGGTTCGAAACCGCCGGCTTCCTGAAGGACCAGGGCTTCTCCTATGTGCAGCCGACGGGCTGCCCTTCCATCTATCTGATGCCGCACAATATGCGCGCCTCGCTGAAGAAGCTGCCCAATGTACCGGTCGGCAAGGCGCGGACCATCTTCTCCGGCTATCTGGGTGCCAACCACGATTGCATCGTCGACGCCGCGGCGCTGGCGCCCGAGGGTTCGCGGCCCCAATACGTCATCCAGGACGAGTTCCTCCATTTCGACATGAACGTCGAAGCGAACGGCGACGGCCGGGTCTACGACTCCGCCTCCGGCACGATGCTCGGGGAACTGAGCTATCCGGGCACTGAAAGACTGAAAACGCCCTTCGACGTGCGGACCTTCTTCGATACGAACCAGTGGCGTGCCTGGGCGTCTTCCATGGATTTCAATTTCGGCCGGCGTTTTCACGGCTCGATCATCGCGATGCAGGCGGCCGTGCCGAGCCTGATGGTGGCGGTGGACGACCGGATGCGCGAAATGCTCGGCTACACGGGCCTGCCGGCGATCGACGCAGTCGAGGTCGACAAGGCGGAAAACCGGGCCGAATTCGTCGCCGACCACCTGGCCGGGCTCAATGCTTCCGAACTGGTCGACAGATATTCCGATCGCGAGCGCACGTTCCGCTCGGCTCTCCGGGAGATCGGGATCGGGCAATAAATCTACGCGAGCGTTTGCAGGCTCTAATCTCAGGTGTAATCGATGCGTATCTTGCTTACGGGAATCCCGTCCTATCTGCAGCGAACCGTCTCGGGCGTGTCCGGCGCGGAGGTTCGGCACAGACCCTATTTCGACGAGGTCAGAACCAAGAAGGAACTGATCGATCAGGTCAAGAAGATCGCCAATACCGGCAACTATCTGATCGGCGAGGGCGCAGCCCATGCCCTGCGCGGGCATGACGTCACCTATTTGCCCTTCTGGCATCTCGTCAACAACAGGAATTCCGACGAGGCTTATGAAAGCCTCAACGAGGAATTCGACATCTGCGTCTTCGCTTCGGCCAACCTCCTGCGCCCGGGCTACTCGGCGGATCTCGAAGCGGAAGTGTTCGAGAAACTGAAGATGCCGGTGGTGATCATGGGGATTGGTATCCAGCGGCGGGAAGGGCTCAAGGAAAACCTGCCTGCCGGCACGCTCAAGTTCCTGGAAGTGCTGAGGAACAAAGAGAGCTTCTTCCTCACGCGCGGTTATTTCACGGCCGAGTTCCTGAGAGAGCAGGGGATGAAGTTCGTCAAGCCGACGGGTTGCCCCTCGCTCTTCTTCGCGCCGGCCGAGATGAAGCGTTCGCTCGCCGCGCTCGCCAATCCGGATCTCGCTTCCTCCCAGAAGATCGCCTTCGGAGGCTATCTCGGAAGCGTGGCCGATACGATCGTCGATGCCCACGCGCTGCTGAAACCGGAGAGCGTCGCGAGCTACGTCGTCCAGGACGAGGTGGTCGCCTACAATCTCTCCCTTCCCGTGGACGACGACTTGCCCGTTTACGACCGAGCAAGCGGGCGCATCACCGGCCAGACCGCCTACAAGCATTCGGAGAAATGGCAGCGCAAACACGAGCTTCTGGTGTTCTTCGACACCAATCAATGGCGAAGCTGGGTCTCCGCGCGCGATCTCTGCTTCGGGCGCCGTTTTCACGGCTGCATCATCGGCATGCAGGCGGGTGTGCCGTCGCTCATGATCGCGGTCGACGATCGCATGCGGGAAATGCTGGAATTCATCGGCTTCCCCTACATGGAGGCGGCAGTCTGGAACCGGGAGCCGGACAGGAAGGCCTATCTTGCCAGCTTCCTTTCCAAGATCGATTCGCAGGCTGTCATCGACCGGTACTCGGCCTGTGAGACCAACTTCCGCAATGCTCTGGCGCATGTCGGGCTCTAGAGCAATTCCGGGGAAAGTGCGCAGCGGTTTGCGGCCCGGGACTTCAGCGAACCGAGGAGCAGCAGCATTGTTCCTCGGCGCCTTGCTGACGCTTTCCGCACCCGCGCATGCCGATGAAGCTTCGGCTGCTCGCATTGGCGTCAATCGGATGAATCTTGCCTGGCTGCCCCGGGGCGACCAGGAGAGAATACTGACCGACATCGCTGCCAGCGGCGCGACGGATGTCCGTCTTTCGCTTTCGCGTCCGGTGGACAAGAGCATAGAGGCGCTGGCAATCGCCCACCGCCTGGGTCTGCGCATCCTTCTCGAGATTCAGCTGGGAAACAAAAGCTACTATCCCCAGAGCCTCAGACCGAGAACGGGCCATGGCCGTATCTGGGACGTCTATCGACTGTCGGATTTGGATCTTGTTCGGTATCGCAGGGAATTGCGGCAAGCGCTTCAACGCATCGATGCCCTCGGCGTTCGTCTTGTAGCGATCGAGCCGGGAAATGAGATCAACTATGCCGGCTACAACGGCGATCTTGCCGTCTATCGAGAACCGGGCGCCCGATCGCCGCGCAGCATCGCCGAGCTACGGGAGCGGACAAGGTTTGAACGCGGCCTCGACAACTACGTCAAGGCGCTGGAGATCAGCCGATCGGAGCTGCGCAAAACCGTACACAGCCGCGACGCAGCCGTCATTTCCGCCGGTCTCTCGGATATGAGCGCCGCAGAAGCCGACAGGCGCGGAATGGAAAGGCTCGATCCCGGCGAATTCGTCGCGCTCCTTCGTCAACGCGGCATCGACAGTCTGGTCGATGCCTATGGCATCCACATCTACCCCGGAAGGAAAGCCGCGCCAGCTATTGCAGCGCGGGTCAGAAGCATTCTCGATTTCTGCCGGACCGCGGGAACCGGCAAGTCCTGCTGGGTCACGGAGTGGGGGATCGCAAACAAGGCGCGCTCCTGCCCGGTGGACGATCGATCGCGAGGGGAGGCGATCCATGTCATGCGCGCGACCTTCGGCGAACTGATCGAGGCAGGCCGGCTGACGGCTGCCTATTACTACGACTGGGACACCGAGCCTTCCTATAGCCTCTGGCGCTGCGGCAGGCTCAGTCCCGTCGGCGCCGCGGCGATCGGACCGGGCGACGGCGCAGGAGCGCAAGCAAGATGATGGCCTCGACCGGAGTGGGCGCATGAAGGGCATCATCCTTGCGGGCGGCCGGGGAACCAGGCTGTACCCGGTGACGATCTCGGTTTCGAAGCAACTGCTCCCTGTCCATGACAAGCCGATGATCTATTACCCGCTCGGCATGCTGATGCTGGCCGGTATTCGCGAGATACTGGTGATCACCATGCCCAGGGACCGGCCGCTGTTCGAGGAACTGCTGGGGGACGGCAGCCAGTTCGGCCTCGCGATCTCCTATGCCGAGCAGCCGGAGCCGAACGGACTCGCCGAAGCCTTCGTCATCGGCCGGGATTTCATCGGCAACAGCTCGGTGGCGCTTATCCTCGGAGACAATATTTTCTACGGCGCCGGCCTGCCCGAGCTTTGCGGCGATGCCGCGGCCCGGTCGAGCGGTGCCACGATCTTCGCCTATCGTGTGGATGATCCCGAGCGCTACGGCGTCGTCAGTTTCGATGGAGAGACCGGACGGGCCGTGACGATCGAGGAGAAACCGGAGCGGGCGAAATCCAGCTGGGCGGTGACCGGCCTTTATTTCTATGAAAACAGCGTACTTGACATCGCTTCTTCAATCAAACCTTCAGCACGGGGCGAACTGGAAATCACCGATGTGAACCGGGCCTATCTGGAGCGCGGCGACCTTCACGTCTGCCGCCTCGGGCGGGGCTATGCCTGGCTCGATACGGGCACGCACGACAGCCTGCACAATGCCGCTTCCTTCGTACGCACGATCGAGCACCGGCAGGGCGTCAAGATCATGTGCCCGGAAGAAATCGCCTTCGAGCTCGGCTACGTTTCGGCGGATCAGGTGCTCGAGCGTGCCGCCCTGCTCGGTAAAAACGACTATGCGATCTATCTCCGGAGACGGGTCAGGGAGCTCTCCGATGCTTGATGTAAGGCCCCTTGGCCTCGACGGGGTCCTGGAGATCGTCCCGCACAGGCTCGGCGACGAGCGGGGCTTCTTTTCGGAGACCTACAACACGGAGACCCTCGCCGCCAACGGCGTCGCGGAGACCTTCGTACAGGACAACCATTCCTATTCCGCAGCTGCGGGCACGCTGCGCGGCCTGCACTATCAGCTTCCGCCCAAGGCGCAGGCAAAGCTCGTTCGGGTCGTTCGAGGCAGGGTGTTCGATGTCGTGGTCGACATTCGCAAAGGTTCGCCGACCTTCGCGAAATGGGCCGGTCTCGAACTTTCGGCCGAAAAATGGAACCAGATTCTGGTGCCTGTCGGCTTCGCCCACGGCCTCGTCACGCTCGAGCCGGATACGGAAGTCCTCTACAAGGTGAGCGAGCATTACAGCGCTGAGCATGAGCGGTCGATCCGATACGACGATCCCGAGATCGGCATAGGCTGGCCTACCGCTACCGACCGTCTGCAACTGTCCGCGAAGGACAGGAACGCACCATTGCTCCACGAATCTATTGTTTTCGAGTTCACCGCATGAGGGGAGAAACCATGCGAGTTTTGGTAACGGGTGGCGCGGGTTTCATTGGATCGGCAGTTTGCCGGCATCTGATCCGAAGCGGGGCCGAGCGCGTCGTCAATGTCGATAAGCTGACCTATGCCGGCAGCCTTGCGTCGTTACGGGCGGTGGAAAGCGATCCGCACTATGCTTTCTACCGGGCCGATATCCGCGACGAACAGGTCCTGCTGCAGATCATGCGCCGGGAGCGGATCGATGCGATCATGCATCTTGCTGCCGAGAGCCATGTCGACCGCTCGATCGAGAGCCCCGACCCGTTTATGGAGACGAATGTCCTCGGCACGGTGCGATTGCTCAACGCCGCACTGGCCTACTGGTTGGGGCTCGGCACCGAGGAGCGAGAGCGCTTCCGGTTTCACCATGTCTCGACCGACGAAGTCTTCGGCGACCTTCCGTTCAACCGCGGGATTTTTTCCGAGGAGACGCGCTACGCACCTTCGTCCCCCTACGCGGCCTCGAAAGCGGCAGCTGATCATTTCGCACGTGCGTGGCACCACACCTACGGCCTTCCGGTGGTCGTTTCGAACTGCTCCAACAATTACGGCCCGTTCCATTTTCCCGAGAAGCTGATCCCCCTGACGATCATCAACGCCATCGAGGAGAAGCCGTTGCCGCTCTACGGCTCGGGAGCGAATGTGCGGGATTGGCTCCATGTCGACGATCATGCGACTGCGCTGGAACTGGTCGTCAGCCGGGGCAGGCCGGGGGAGAGCTACAATATCGGCGCCCGTGCCGAGCGCAACAATCTGTCGGTCATGGAAAGCATCTGCGATCTGCTCGACGTCCGATCTCCGCGAAAGGGCGGTCATAGCTATCGGGACCTCATCACCCTTGTTCCGGACCGGCCCGGTCACGACCGGCGCTATGCGATCGACCCATCGAAGGCCGAGCGTGAGCTTGGCTGGAGGCCGAAGCGGAGCTTCGAGGGCGGGCTGAGCGAGACTGTCGACTGGTTCCTCGCAAACAGGTGGTGGTGGGAGCCGATCCGGCGCGAGCGCTATTCCGGCGCCCGCATCGGCGAGCAGCATCGGAGCGTTGCGTGAGAATTGCCGTGACCGGCTGCGAGGGGCAGTTGGCCCTCAGCCTGGTGGAACGGTCTGGTCGTTGGCCGGCCGTGGAAGTCGTCACGATCGGGCGGCCGCATCTCGATCTCACGGAGCCGGCAACGATCCTGCCGGCGATCGAGCGGTGCCGGCCGGACCTCGTCGTCTCCGCAGCAGCCTATACGGCCGTCGACCAGGCCGAAAGCGAACCGGAGGCGGCGTTCGCGACCAACGCGTTCGGGGCCGGCGCGGTCGCTGAGGCGGCCGCATGCCTCGAAGTGCCGATCATCCATATCTCGACGGACTATGTCTTCGACGGGAGCAAACAGGGGAGCTATGTGGAGGGCGACACACCGGCTCCGCTCAGCGTCTACGGCGCATCCAAGCTTGCCGGAGAAACCGCAGTTGCCGAGGCAACGCCCCGCCATCTCATCCTTCGCACGGGCTGGGTCTACAGCTCCTTCGGGAAGAACTTCGTCAAGACCATCCTGCGGCTCGCAGAGGAGCGCGAGGATATCGCGGTCGTTGCGGACCAACAGGGAAATCCATCATCGGCGATCGACCTTGCGGATGCCATCCTCGATATTTCGGCGCGCCTGACGAAATCCGATCAGGACGCCGCCTTCGGCCTCTACCACCTCGCTGGCACGGGCGTCGTAAGCCGGGCCGATTTCGCGCGGCATGCTCTTTCGGCGAGCCGTGCCGAAAGCGGTCCCTGGGCGCATGTTCGGGACATCGCGACGGGGGCGTTTCCGACACCTGCAAGCCGCCCTCCCAACTCCTCGCTGTCAAGCGCCAAATTCACCGCGGCCTTCGGCCGGGCCATGCCAGCCTGGCAGGATTCGGTGGAGCGAACCGTAAGGCGGCTTGTCGGGAGCATTTCGAGTGAAACCCGTTAGGGCGGAGCGCGGACGGAAAGCCGCACGCACTTTCAGGCCGAAACGATCTACTGCCGGGCTGCCGCCTGTTGGGCGTCGGCACGCGCGGGCGGATCGGGCGCGGCCCATTCCGCTGCCGCGATGGCGGAGCCGAGCAGGAGGGCGGGCAGAGCGAGCGCCGCGAAAAACCGCAGCACGTGACGGCGACGCATGCGCTTCTTATCCCGATCGTAAACCATCGTCCGCCCCGCTTTGGATAGATTGGAAACAGTCCTCGCATGATAGAAGCAGAGAAGCCCCGCAAGGTCGAGTTCCCTGGGTAACACAACTTTGTGTCTGTAGCGTCACGTCCGACGGCCGGTCTCCCGGAAAGCACGATCGCGGCCGGCTCGATGAACCAAATGCGTTCTCATGAGTTCAATCTTCGATGCAATTGAACCAGGAGGACTACTCATGGACTGGAATCGTGTGGAAGGTAACTGGAAGCAGGTCAAAGGCAAGGTCAAGGAGCAGTGGGGCAAGCTCACCGACGACGATCTGGACCAGATCTCCGGCAGCCGCGAGCAGCTCGAAGGAAAGATCCAGGAGCGTTACGGAATCGAGAAGGACCGCGTAAGGCGCGACATAGACGATTGGTACGGCCGCCAGACGTGGAATTGGTGATCAGCAAACGCCGGTCGAGACCCGCCTTGACGGGTCTCGATCCATGCCTAACGATTGTTCCCCTTGATGAAGGCGAAGATATTTGCCCGACAAACACGGATAGTCGATCTTGGCTTCCGCCGCCGGAGGTACGCGCCTATGCTCGCGATGGGAGTCCGAAGCCGGCAGATCGGCACTAACCTGCGTTTCGCCCAGGAGGCTCAGCCATGACCACCGACAATGAACGGGACAAGCGCATCCGCGCACGCGCCTATGAGCTGTGGGAAAATGACGGAAGACGTCACGGAGACCATGAGCGGTACTGGCACCAAGCCGCTCGGGAGATCGATGCGGAGGCTCAGTCGGATCTTGCCTCGGACCTGCAGCCCGGTGGAATGCAGCCCGACCGCGGACCGGCCGGGGGCGTCGGGAGCATCGGAAATGAAGGCCCCGATAAGGCCAAGGCTCCGCCCCGCGGCGCCGGCCCGCGGCGGGGCACGGCGAAGAAACTATAAAGAAGGCTTCGGTGCAGCTGGGGAAGGCCACGGGCCCCTGAGGCTGTCTGTCCCCGACGGCCCTGCAACGGCGGCGCCTGCGGCATAGCCAATCAGATCGAGTTCAGCTCTCCTTCGTAATTCTTGTCCAGGCCTCGGCTCGTCGACCGTGCCATCACGCTCGATCTGCCGTGGCGTCTGACCCGGAGCGGAACAACGGGAACCGGGGTTGGTTACCAGTGATCGCACCCGCCAATGGGTCATGTCACCGCAAGCCGGATTGAACAAAAGCCTGTCGGTTTTGTTTGACCTTTGCAGAATGAAAGGAGATCGCAATGAAAGTGCCCCGTAAGGATAAGGCGCTCTCGCGCGACGAGGACTATCGCGACTATGAGGAGCGCGATCTTCGCGAAGGATGGCCCTACGCGGATGGTAGCGGCAGTACATCGAGCAGCCCCGAAAACAGAAGCTATGGCGCTACCGGCGCGAATTTCGATGAGGACCGCGGAAAGGGCTTCATCGTGGATGAGGCCGGCGCAGACGGTCTTGAGGAAAATTCCGCGGACAATGGTCGTCCTCTGCCGCCTGACCGCATCGACAGCGACGAACTGGAAGCGGTGATCACGGATCTGCTTAGCCAAAGCGGTGAAGCCGAGCCCAACAGCATCGACGTGCGCGCCGACAAGGGCATCGTAACCCTGGAGGGTGCTGTCGAAACCTTGGCGATGGCGCGCCGGCTCGTGGCAGCGGTGGAGGCCGTGCCCGGGGTGCTGGAGGTTCGCAACAATCTTCAAACCCTTGGCGTCGATTCCCACATGCCTGACGACGGCTAGCGACGACGCCTTTGCGGTAGCGGCGCCGCCGCCGGGACATCGATGGAGGGTCCAATGTCAGTGTTCGAGGTATTGGCCGAGCAGGAAGTGGCCGAAGAGCTCGGCGTCGCCGTGGTCATGTTGACCCGCAAGGATGGCCGTGGTCTCCCTCGCAAAGGGATAATGCTCACGCACGAACTCGTCGACGACGCGTTCGAAGGTGACCGTGAACGGGCGGCTGAAGCAGCAAGATCCGGCGTGATAGACCATGAGGCGATGCGCCGGATCGACCGTCCGGACAGGCTGGTTTATCACCCGCGAGACGCAGCCGATCCTGTGGAATGGACGCTTGCCGCGTTCAGCCGCGACGATTTGGGACTGTTCGAAGGACCGGTCCGTTCCGGTGGGGCCGGGGCGGGCGGCATCCAGGCTTAGAGTGCTTCAACGCAAAGTGTGTAGCGTCTTCCCGTCCGGAAGTGCGCACACACTTTCCTCATCCCGCTCCTACTCTGCACAGGCGGGGTTGCCAGGGAACAATCCTGTCAATCCGCGGTTGGCTACTCGAAGGGACGTTCGAATGGAGAACATCCGATGAAGGGTATCCTTATCAAGAGTGCGCTCGCTTTGAGCCTCGGGGTTGCGTCCACCCCGGTCTTTGCACAGACGGAACAGCCGGCACAGGGGCAATCCACCGATTGCCCGGCCGGGACGGAATGTCCGCAGGGCGGCGCGCAACAGGATCAGCAGCCTGATGCTCAAGGGGGTGCGACACAGCAGGACGGGCAGACGGGCCAGGACCAGCAACAGCCGGCAGATCAGAAACAGCCCGCCGATCAGCAGCAACCGGCCGACCAGGGCCAGCAGCAGGATCAGCAAGATCAACAGAAGCAGCCTGACCAGCAGCAGCAGGACCAGCAGGGGGAAACAGGCACGCAGCAGGATCAAGGCGGCTCGCAAAGCGGGGAGACGGGGACCGACACGCAGACCAAGCAGCAGGACTCCGAGCAGCAGCCCGCGCAGGGCGAAACCAAGGAACCCGCTCAAGGCCAGTCCCAGTCGACCGAGCAGGGTCAGTCCTCCGGCTCTTCCGGAGATGTCGACGTGACGGTAGAGCAGAAAACCGAAATCACGCAGATCATCAAGGAAGAGAACGTCGAGCCGATCGACGTCGACTTCGACGTATCCGTCGGAGTGGCAGTACCGGAAACCGTCAAGGTCAAGCTGAAGCCGCTTCCGACCCGCATCGTGAAGATCGTGCCGAGATATGAAGGTTACCTGTTCTTCATCCTCGCCGATGGTCGGATCGTCATCGTCGAACCTTCGTCGCTGGAGATCGTGGTAATCCTCGCCTGACAGCTTGCCTGATGAAGCTGCCCGTCTGATTCTTCAGGCGGGCCATTCTCCTCGACCCACGGTCGTGCGCCGTGGGGTTTCGATCCTTTCCGGCGCCTCAAACTTCGGGGTTCGAATTATGCCGGCGCCAGATATCCAGGAGCAGCAGCGTCACCGTGAAGGCTACCGGGCCGATCACCAGCCCAGCCGACCCGAATACGATTATGCCTCCGATCATGCTCATGAAGGCCGTCAGCGTGTGGAGCTTCAGGCGATCTCCCACGAAAATGGGGTAGAGCAGATTGTCGATGGTCGCGACCACTCCGGCGCCCCAGGCGACGAGTATAAGCGCCTTTCCCCACTCGCCGCCCAGGGCCAGCGACAGCGCGGCCGGAAGCCAGACGATGAAGGCGCCGAGCACCGGCACGACGGCGAGCAAACCCATGGCGAGGCCCCAGACTACGGGCGCCGGCAGACCGAGCAACCAGAACATCAGGCCGCCCATCGCGCCCTGTACGGCAGCAACGGCCACCGTGCCGAAGACGACGGCCTGCACCGTTTCGTTTACCCGCGTGAACAGCCGGTTCATCTCCTGCGAGCTGAGAGGGGAATATTCCTTCAGCGCGCCCAGTGCCTGCTGGCCGTCACGCAGGAAATAGAACAGAAAATAGAATGTCAGGATGGCGTCGACGATCTGGGCAACGGACCCACGCACGAATGAGGCGCTGAAGTTGGTAAGCCAACTGGTCGCGCTGCCTGCGATCCCGGCCAGATCGAGCTGCGTTTCGACCCAGACGACGACCGGTGCAAGGCGTGGATGGTTGGCGAGCGCATCGCTCCATTTACCCGACCTCACCGCTTCCTCGACGATCTGTGCCCCCTTGGCAGCCTCGTTTACCAACCGTTCCGCCATGAAGGTGAGCGGAACAGCCACGACGAAGACGGCGATCGCCACGGTCGCCCCGGCGGCGGCTTCCGGGTAGCGGATGCGTTTTTCGATCCGACGATGCAGCGGCCGGAACATCACGGTGAGCACGAGCGCCCATGTGAGAGCGGGCAGGAAGGGGACGGCTAGGAAGTAGCAGACGACCAATCCCGCGGCGAGCGCGACAAGGATTGCCAATGTCCGCGAACGCCGCGGCGTCAGTAGGCGGTCTGGAGCATCCTTTTCCTCAGCTACGGAAACACTCTTCGCCATCGCGTTTTCTTCGCTCGTTTGGAGTAGTTCGGGTCCAGTCGGACAGACTTGTCAAAAGATAACGCATCTCACCGAAAGACGTTGCGACAGCCAGGTGCAAACGGGCGCACCATGCGAGGAATTGTCCCGATCGTTCCAGTTGGTCTCGGCTGGTGGGAGCCACTACACGACACTTTGAAAATGGTTTGGTGGCGCAACCGGCGTGGATGCTGGAGAGTTCGTGCGGGCGAGAAGGTGAGGACCCT
Organism: Sinorhizobium meliloti; assembly: GCF_035610345.1. The sequence continues at coordinate 1,240,731 of NZ_CP141213.1, forward strand.
GGGGGCGTGGCGATGGCGCGTGGGCGCCGGCGCGGTTTTGGTTCGGTAGAACACAGGACGATAGATATGTCTTTCAGGCCGCTTTTCGGTAGTGGGCGAATTCGGACTGCCGGAGAGCAGCCGGCGCAGCCCACGACAGCTTCCTGGGCCGGTTCCTCGGTCGTTTTCGATCGTCGGCGGTGGGCGTGCCGGGAAGCCGAACTTCGCTGGACGGCGCCGCATCACGTACTCGTCCTGACGGAGGAAGGCGCCACATCGCAGACCTCCATCCGATCCGATGGAAAGATGGTTTATGAGGGGCGGGACCGATCTGGTGCGATAACGTTCGTGCCCGCGGGGGTGGAACGCCTCGGTGCCTATCGCGACGTCGACCTTATCTATTCCGCCCTGTGGATCAAACCCCGGTCTATCTCTCCCGCCAGCGATCACCTGCAGGATTTGCCGGTCCTGATAAACAAGAGCGACAATGTGATCAGCGCGCTGTTGCAATCGTTGAGCAGCGAGATATCCAGCGGCCATATCCCCGATTCGGCCTATATGGAACATCTGATTGCACTCGTCACTTTGCGGATACGTGGCTTCGCTGACGAGCCCGTACCGGCTCCCCGCCATGGCTCCCTCGGCAGCCGCGTCGTCAAACGGGTCCGTGACTATATAGACGCACACTTGGACAGCGACATTTCCCTCGGCGATTTGGCCGATGTCGCCGGTGTTGCCTCGGATTCTTTTGCGCGTCGCTTCAAAGTTACGACCGGCTTCGCGCCTTACGCCTATGTGCTCGAGGAACGCATCCGGCGCTCGGAGGTGCTCCTGTGCGGGACCGACACGACGCTGAGCGCGATCGCGTTGACCTGCGGCTTCTCGAGCCAGAGCCACTTCACCACGACATTCAAGCGCCTGCGAGGCGTCACCCCGCACGCCTATCGGTCGAAAGTTATTCCGGAATCCTGATAATCCCGCCGATTTCCTGAAAGAAATGGCAGGCGCCGGCGGCCATGTTGTCTCCTGTCGATGCGCGCCGCTCGGCGCGTTCCAGGCGGCGGGAATCCACCTCGCAGTCGAATCCGGAGATGACTCATGGACGAAACGCCAAAGGACAATGGACCGACGCGAAGGGCGGTGCTCGAGGGCGGTGCAGCCACGACCCTGCTCCTCATCGCCGGCCTGCCCGTCGGGCGTGCTGCTGCAACCGGTGCTGCTGGCGCACCGTCTACAGGCCCGCGGTCCACGCTGCCGGTGCTGCTCAACATCAATTCCAATGACGTCGCGGTGGATGTGGATCCGCGGACCACGCTGCTCGACACCCTGCGCAACCATCTCGGTCTCACCGGTTCGAAAAAGGGTTGCGACCATGGTCAATGCGGAGCCTGCACCGTTCTTGTGAACGGACGCCGGATCAATGCCTGTCTGACGCTCGCCGCGATGCATGAAGGCGATGAGATCACCACGATTGAGGGGCTTGCAGGTGAGGACGAACTTCACCCGATGCAAGCGGCATTCATCGAACACGATGGTTTTCAGTGCGGCTATTGCACACCCGGACAGATATGCTCCGCAGTCGGAATGCTGCGGGAGGTCGGCGAAGGTTGGCCGAGCCACGCAACCGCCGATGTTGCGGCCGCCTCCCACAATCTCACCGATGCCGAAATCCGCGAGCGCATGAGCGGCAATCTCTGCCGTTGCGCCGCTTACCCCAACATCGTAGCCGCCATTCGCGATGCGGCAGGGAGGTCATGAAGCATGCAGCCCTTCTCCTATCAGCGGGCCGACACAGTGGAGACGGCCGTTGCGGCTGTGGCGCGTCGGCCGGCGGCACGTTTCATCGCCGGCGGCACCAATCTCCTGGATCTGATGAAACTGGGTATCGAGCGCCCGGATCATCTCGTCGACATCGGCCGTTTGGGACTCGACCGTATCGAGCCGACCGAGGAGGGCGGATTGCATATCGGCGCTCAGGTCCGCAACAGCGATCTCGCCGCCGATCCGATCGTCAGGTCACGCTACTCGGTTCTGTCTCAGGCGCTGCTGGCGGGCGCCTCCGGCCAGATACGAAACAAGGCTTCGACAGCCGGCAACCTTCTCCAGCGTACTAGATGCCCCTATTTTTACGACCGCAACATGCCTTGCAACAAACGAGAACCGGGCGCCGGTTGCGCCGCACTGAAGGGCTTCAACCGGATGCATGCGGTCATCGGAACGAGCCAGGCGTGCATTGCCGTGCATCCCTCAGACATGGCGGTCGCCATGGCGGTGCTCGACGCTGCAGTCGAAACCGTCTCACCGGGAGGTGAAACGCGTTCGATCCCGATCGGAGATCTCTACCGGCTGCCTGGCACGACGCCGCACCAGGAGACCGTGCTTGCCCACGGCGAAATGATCACCGGCGTCACACTGCCGCCACCACCGGCGGGCCGGCAGGCGTATCGCAAGGTGCGCGACCGCGCCTCCTACGCGTTCGCCCTCGTTTCCGTTGCAGCGATCATCGAGGTTTCCGGCAATCGGGTGCGAACCGCTCGTGTCGCCTTGGGCGGCGTTGCGCCGAAACCCTGGCGGGCCCTGGAAACCGAGAGCAGGCTCGCGGGTGCGGCACTATCGGACCATGTGCTGACGGACGCCGCGGAGGCCGCCCTGGCGGGAGCCGCCGGATATGGCGGCAACGACTTCAAGATTCCCTTGGGCAAGCGGACGGTGCGTTACACGCTCGCCTCCGTGGCCGAACAAGCATGATCCGAGCAAACTGGTGGACACTATGACGGATAAGGCGCAGCGAAATACCACAAGCGGTGGCGGCAGCCTCATAGGCAAACCCATCGACCGCGTCGATGGACCGGTCAAGGTTACCGGCACCGCCACCTATGCCTACGAAGTTGCGGAGGGCCCGCTTCCGGCTTTCGGTTTTGTGCTGGGTGCGGGCATCGCCAAAGGCCGCATTCTGGAAATCGAAACCGGCCAGGCCGAACGAACGCCGGGCGTCCTTCACGTGATGACGCATCTGAATGCACCGCCGCAACCGCAATTTGGTCCAGCCGTCACGCCGGCCGTGCGCGATGTTTTCACCCGTGCGCGACCCGTGCTCCGCGACGACCGCATTCGCCACTATGACGAGCCCATCGCTCTTGTGGTCGGCGAGACCTTCGAGGCGGCACGCGCCGCTGCGGCCCTCATCGAGGTGCGCTACGACGAAGCAGCCGGCGACTTCGGCCTCGAAGAGCGCCGCGGAGCGGCCTACGCACCGCAGCGGACCAATGCAGGCTTTGATACGGATAGTGCAGTGGGCGATTTCGATGCGGCCTTTGCCGAGGCGGCGGTGCGGATCGACATGACCTACCGTACGCCCTATCAGCACCACAATCCGATGGAGCCCCATGCGACGTTGGCGATCTGGCAGGGCGACGACGTGACGATCCATACCTCGGCCCAGACCCTCTCGAACTTTCGTGCCGGTCTCGCCGCGACCCTCGGCATTCCTCTCGAGCGCGTGCGCGTGATCAGCCGTTACATCGGTGGTGGTTTCGGCTCCAAACTCATCGTCCACGCCGATTCGGTGCTCGCGGCTCTGGCCGCGCGCACTCTCGGAAGACCCGTCAAGGTCGCCCTGACGCGCCAGCAGATGTTCGCCAATGCCGGGCACCGTGCGGAAATGCTTCAGACCGTTCGATTGGGCGCGAGCTCCGACGGAAAACTGCTTGCTCTCGGACACGATGTCTGGTCGGCAACCTCTCGCGTCGAAGAATTCTGCGAGCAGACGGCGGTCTTCGCCCGTTCGCTCTATGCCGCGCCCAGTCGCCTGACCCGGCACCGGCTCGTTCCAGTCGACCTCAACAGAGGCGAGTGGATGCGATCTCCCGGCGAGGCGCCAGGCATGCTCGCGCTGGAATGCGCCATGGACGAGTTGGCCGAGCGGCTGGGTCTTGACCCGATCGAGCTCAGGATCCGCAACGAGCCCGATCTCGATCCCGAGCGCGGGGTGCCGTTTTCCACGCGTAACCTCGTGGCATGCATGCAGGAGGGCGCGCGGCGCTTCAGTTGGGAGCGGCGCAGGTCGGAACCGGGCAGCCTGCGCGAAGGCCGGAAGTTGGTTGGCCTCGGCATGGCGGCTGCGATCCGGCCGAACTACATCGGAGCGGCGGCGGCTTCGGTTCGGATCGATGCGGAGGGACGAGTGACCGCTCGCCTCGACATGACCGATATCGGTACGGGGACCTACACCATCCTGACGCAGATAGCCGCCGATACCCTCGGCGTTCCGATTGCGGCAGTCACGATCGAGCTTGGAGATAGCCGCTTTCCCTTGACCGCAGGCTCCGGCGGTTCCTGGGGAGCGGCAAGTGCCGGGACGGCCCTCTTGCGTGCGTGCGAGGCGCTGAAACGCAAGATCGTGGCCGCGCTGCGCGCGCAAAATGGTGCACCCGACCAGAATTCCGGGACTGACGACGTCTCGATGGTCGCAGGAGCGATCCGCTTCGGCGAACGGACGGAAGCATTGCCGGAATTTATGCGGCGCGTCGCACCCGAAGGGCTCGACGCCACGGGCTCGGTCGAGGCCGGTGCGAGCACCGAGAGCTACCGAGCATTCTCGCAGCATTCGTACGGCGCGCATTTCGCCGAGGTGAGCGTCGACTGCGACACGGGAGAGATTCGTGCGAGGCGCTTGCTCGCCGTGATCGGCGCAGGCCGTATTCTCAATGCGAAGACGGCGCGTTCACAGATACTCGGAGGTATGATCTGGGGTCTCGGCGCAGCCTTGATGGAGGAATCCGTCCTTGACCGCCGCTACGGTTGTTTCGTCAATCATGACCTTGCCGAGTACCACGTTCCGGTCAATAGCGACGTTCCCGACCTCGATGTCGTGTTCATGGAGGAGAACGATGACAAGGCCAACCCTTTCGGCGCAAAGGGCCTCGGCGAGCTCGGCGTTTGCGGTGCCGGCGCGGCGATCGCCAATGCGGTCTATAACGCCACCGGAGTAAGGGTTCGCGAGTTCCCGGTGACCCTGGACAAGGTCCTGCCGGGACTGGCGACGGTTGCGCTTTGAATTCCGGCGAAAGCGAGCTGTGGGACCTTCAGGTCGGTGTCGAGCCCATCACCAGACCTTCGATGTCGTGCTTCTGCGTGACTGGGATCAGTTCCTCGACGACCCTGCAGACGAGGTGCTGCTTCACCAGAACGGGCAGGGCATCAAAGTAATCCTGTGTCACCATCATGTCGTGCAGTTCGGCGTGGCCGGCGCCGGGCGCGTCGACGCCGAGGACCATGACCGGACGGGCGATCGGCGAAGCATGTTCCGTACCCCGATGGATGGTAAGCGCGGAGCGGCACGAAACATCCCCCAGCTTCGGATACTTGCGCGTCGCGAGCTCCTGAAACTCAGGCCACCTCTCCTTGGGCGGGAACATTTCATGCTTCCACTCCCTGCCGTCGAGCCACTGGGTGCCGGGCGCGATCTCGAACGGACCCATGTCCTCCGTTACGTCCACGCCGGTGAGGTTGAAGGCAAGCGAGGTGATGCGGCGCTCGACATAGGTTTCGGGCGGCGAGGGGAAGTCGCGGTGCCAGGGCTGGTACTTCGCCCCCTGGAACGGCACGTCGAAACCGATCTCGACGATCTGATAGTCGGGACCGAGCACCGCCTCGCACATGCCGGCCACCCACGGATGGGTGACGAGGTCGACGAAGCCAGAAAAATCCTGCGGATGGATCTCGACGTACCAGCGGCGCGGGCCACGGCCGACGGCGCCACCCGGCCGCTGAATGGCCGACCAGAAGGCCGTCATCATGTCCTCACGCATCGTTTCGGCCCATTCGCGTGAGAAGGCACTCTTCAGTCCGGTAATGCCCTCCCGTTGCAAGGCTTCGACGGACGCGCTGAAATCGTAGCCCGACCGGTTTTCATGTGTTGCTGTCGTAGTCATCACATCTCCTCTTGCTTCGCATTGTCGCGGGCTTCACCATGGCCGCATCTCAGATGCGTTCCTCGCCTGTTCGGCGTGACATCAATCGCGCCTGAAGAACGACGACGATCAGCAGGAAGCCGCCGCGGATGACGGATTGCCAATAGGCCGAAAGGGAAATCCACCCGAGACCGTTCTCGAAATTCAGGATATTGAACACCATTGCGAGCAGAAGGGCGCCCGCAAGCGTCGCCCCGACAGAGCCCGAACCGCCTGTCAGAAGCGTACCTCCGACGACTACGGAGGCGATCGCGAAGAGTTCCCAGCCGACTCCCTCGGTCGGTTGGCCGGCACCGAACTGCGAGGCGAGGATGACGCCTGCGAGCCCCGCCAGCGCGCCGGAGCCGACATAGACGGCGGCGAGCGTCCGCCTCACCTTCAGGCCCATCAATGCGGCCGTCGCTTCGCCGTCGCCGATCGCCAGCACATGGCGGCCGACGGGCAGGCGTTCGAGCACCAGCCAGCCAGCAACATAGACGAGAAGGGCGATCCAGGCGGGAATCGGAAAGCCAAGGAAGTCGTCCTGACCTATCGCCGTGAAGCCGCTGTCGTAGGAAACGGAGACGGACTGGTTTCCCGCAAGCAGCAAGCCGGTGCCGTAGGCCGCCAGCATTGTCGCGAGCGTCGCGATAAAAGGCTGGATGCGCATGACGGTCACGGTGAAACCGTTCAATGCTCCGACGGCAAGACCCGCCGCGATGCCGCCGAAGAGACCTGCGGCCCAATGATAGGGCGACAGAAGCGCGGCGACGACGCTCGCCATGGCTGCGGTACCGCCGACGGAGAGATCGATGCCCCCCGTCATGATGACGAAGGCCATGCCCAGCGCGATCAGCGCGAACATGGAGTTGTAACGCAGGAAGCTCAGGATGTTGTATTGCGACAGGAAGTTTTCGTAGCGCAGCGCTCCGAACAGGATGAGGCCGAACAGCGCCAGGATGACGCCTAGGCGGGCCATATCGCCGGGGGACTTGAGGGCAAGAGCCTTGAGGAGTGAGTTCATCGGCATTCTCCCTCACGACTTTCCGGCGCGCTGCTGGATGAACACCGCAAGTAAGATCAGTGCAGCCTTGACGATCAAGGCGGCCGCGTCCGGCACGCCATTGGCCAGCAGGGTGTAGCGCACCAGCTGGATGACCAGTGCGCCGATCACGGTGCCCACGATGTTTGCCCGCCCGCCGGTCAGAAGCGTGCCGCCGACGGCGACTGCGGCGATCGCGTCGAGCTCCATGCCGAGGCCGACGAGGTTCGCGTCGCTTGCGGAATTGCGCGCGACGACGATGAGGCCCGCCACCCCGGCAAGCGCGCCGCTGATCGTGTAGACAAGCAGTTTGACGCGGTGGACGGGTATGCCGGTGAGGCGTGCGGCCTTCTCGTTGCCTCCGACCGCGATGACCTGCCGCCCGAACACCGTGTAGCGGATTGCCGCCCAGGCGATCGCCGCGATCGCAATCATCAGGATCACCTGGGCGGGAATGCCGGCGATACGCCCCAGGGCGATGAATTGGAAACCTTCGTTCCGGAAGACCTGCAGGTTGCCGTTGGTCATTACCTGGGCGATGCCGCGGCCTGCGATGAACAGCACGAGGGTCGCGATGATCGGCTGGATGGCGAAACGGGTCACGAGGAGGCCGTTGAAAAGACCGAGCAGCCCCGTCGCGACGACCGGCAGAACGAAGGCCAGCGCCACGGCCACGGGCATGGAGGAAATCGGAAACAGCGTCCCCATGAAGATCATCGGCGCAAGCGCACCGCCGATCGCCATCAGGGAGCCAACCGAAAGATCGATGCCGCCGGTGGCTATCACGAGCGTCATTCCGATGGCGACGATCACGATCGTGGCGACCTGGGTGAGATTGACGTTGAGCGTCTGCAGCGACAGGAAGTTCGGAGTGAAAACGACGTTGAACAGGATCAGGGCCAGGAAGGCGGCGACGGTGCCGTAACGCCCGGCGAGCCTAAAGAAACGTTTGCCGGAGGGGACGGTGCCTGCGGTCGCCTGTGTCTCGATCGTCGTCATGCTACTCCACCTGATGTGCCATGGCGGCAAAGAGCGCAGCCTCGCTCAATTCCTTGCGCGGCAGCACGGCGACCGAGGTTCCGTCGCTAAGCACGGTTACCCGGTCGGCCGCCGCGAGCAATTCCTCGAGTTCGGACGAAATCATCAGCACGCCGAGGCCCTCGTCGGCGAGCCGGCGCAGGAGGCGGAGGATTTCCGATTTGGCGCCGATATCGATGCCGCGGGTCGGCTCGTCGACGATCAGGAGCTTGGGATCGGTACAGAGCCACCGGCCGAGCAGGACTTTCTGCTGATTGCCGCCGGAAAGTTCCTTGATAGGTTGGTCCGGCGAGGTGCATTTGATGCCCAGCGCCGCGATGTAGCGAACGACGATTTCATCCTGGCGCGTGCGATCGACGATACCGGCGCGGGCGAGCTTCGGCAGAAGCGCGAGCGTCATGTTTTCGCGAATACTCATATCGGGAATGATGCCGTCGACCTTCCGGTCCTCGGCGACGAGCCCGATGCCGTCGGCAATTGCGTCCGCGGGCTGGCGATAGGAGCGGGCTTCGCCATCGTAGCGAATTTCGCCGCGCTGCAGCCGCTCGGCGCCGAAAATCAGGTTGGCCGTTTCGGTTCGGCCGGAGCCGAGCAAGCCGGCAAGCCCGGAGATCTCGCCTTCGCGCACCGTGAGGCTCACGTCCCGCACGCGGACGCCGGCGCCCGCATTCCGGACCGATAGCCGCACCGGTCGCTGTGCGCCCTCGTCGGCGTCCTTGGCGATCGCTTCGAAGGCCGCGAGTTCTTTGCCCAGCATATGGCGCACCAGTGCGAGCTTCGGCATGTCCGCCATTGCGGCCGTCGCCACGGTCTTGCCGTCACGCATGATGGTGACCCTGTCGCAGATCCGGTAGAGCTCGTCGAGACGATGGCCGATGAAGACGACCGAGACGCCGCCGCGTTTGAGCGTCCTTATGGTGTCGAAAAGGATGCCGACTTCCCGCTCGTCGAGGGAAGAGGTCGGTTCGTCCATGATGACGAGCCGTGCCTTCTGTGTCACGGCGCGCGCGATGGCAACCATCTGCCGGGTAGCGGCGCTGAAGCCGGCGACAGGTTGATCGACGTCGATCTCCAGATTGAAGGTCCGCAGCACGTCGGCGGCGCCTTGTCGCATCGCGGCCCGGTCGATCATGCCGAAGCGGCGGGGTTCGCGCGACAGATAGATGTTTTCGGCGACGGAGCGCTGCGGGGCGAGGTTGATCTCCTGGTAGATCGTCGCAATGCCTCGGGCCTGGCTCTCCGCCGGCATGCTGAAGGATACGTCCTCTCCCGCAAAGACGACCGTACCCTCGTCGCGCCGGTACGCGCCGGTCAATATCTTGATGAGCGTCGACTTGCCCGCGCCGTTCTGCCCGACGAGTGCCATCACCTCGGCTTCGCCGACTTCGAGAGAAGCCGCGCGGAGCGCCGGAATGCCGTTGAACGACTTGCAGATGCCCTGCATGGACAGAAGCATAAGTCCTCCCGATGCCGATCTGTCTATATCGCGGCCGATTTCGCAGCGATTGCGGACTTCGCCGGCCGGCCGGAGCGATCCGGCCGGCCGGCGAAGGATGTCAGTAGGCGTTGGCGAGTTCGGCAGCCGCGTTTGACGCGTCGTAGAACTTGTCCTCGTTTATGACCGTGGGGTCGATCTTCTCGCCCTTGGCATAGCGCAGCATCGTCTCGAAGGCCTTGGGCCCGAAGCGCGGATTGCACTCGACCACCGCGGCGATCTTTCCGTCGATGACCGCCTGCACCGCTTCCTTGCCGCCGTCGATCGACAAGACCAGCACGTCCTTGCCCGGGACCTTGCCCGCCGCCTCTATTGCGGCAATGGCACCGATCGCCATCTCGTCGTTATGGGCATAGACGATGTCGGCATCCGGATGCGCCTGCAACAGGGCTTCGGCGACCTGCCGGCCCTTGTCGCGTGCGAAATCGCCCGACTGCGAAGCGACGATCTCGAAGCCGCCTGCCGCCTTGATCGTCTCGTCGAAACCTTTCTTCCGGTCGTTGGCCGGCGACGAGCCGGTCGTACCCTCGAGCTCGATGATCTTCGATTTGCCGTTGGCATTCTTGACGAGCCACTCGGCGATGCGCCTGCCCTCTTCGATGAAATCCGAGCCGATGAAGGTCACGTAGTCCTCGCCGGCCTTGGCAAGCGACGGATCGACGCTGCGGTCGAGCAGGATGACGGGAATGCCGGCCTTCTTGGCGGCCATGACGGCGGGGATCAACGGCTTCTCTTCGCGCGGCGCCAGGAAGATCAGGTCCACGCCTTGGGCGATCATCGAGTTGACGTCGGCCACCTGCTTGGCCGCGGACCCGGCGGCGTCCGTGTAGACGAGCTGATGGCCGAGCTTCTCGGCCTCGGCTTTCATGCTGTTTGTCTGGGCGATGCGCCAGGGATTGTTGGATTCCGTTTGCGCGAAACCGACCTTATAGGTCTCCTTCTGCGCCAGTTTGGGCAGTTCCGCGAAAGCGACGGTGCCGGCGACGGCGATTGCGCCGGCCGCCGTGGCCGCAAGCATGAACGCGCGACGTGAAATCCTGTTCATCGTGTTCTCTCCTCCCGGTTTGCCGGTACTCCTCTACCGGCTGCGAGCAACTTTATGCTTCACATGGGAAAACCTTGCGCTAATATTATTAGCAGTCAAGGCTAAAGTTATTAGCACATGCACAAATTGAATGCGGCGTTGCAGCGCCGGACTGGGGAACGAAATGGCAAAGGGCAATGGGGGCGGTGCGTCGACTAAGGAAGCGGGCGGCGGCCGGCCGACCATGACCGACGTGGCGCGTATCGCCGGCGTCTCGCAATCGAGCGTTTCCCTCGTTCTGAATGAAATGTCCGGAGCCCGCATCTCGGCCGAAACAAGGGCGCGCGTGCGGGAAGCAGCGCGAAAGATCGGGTACAGGCTGCCGAATACCCGGCAGGATCTCGCCCGTGCTCCCGCGATCGAAAAGGATACGATAGCCTTCATAGTAGACGAGATATCGACGAGTCCGCACCCGGTGGTCAGCCTCGACGGAATTCGCGACTACGCCTTCGAACAGGGCCTGCTCGTTTCCGCGCACGCGACCCGTTCCAACCCCGACCTTGAGAGCGCCGTGCTGCGCGCTGTATTGCGCGATCCGGCAATCGCTGGAGTGATTTATGCGACGATCTTCACACGAAAGGTGAGCGTTCCGCGCGAACTGGCGAACATTCCGACGATTCTGCTGAACTGCTATGCCGAGCCGCGCCAGCACCTGGCGATCGTACCCGGAGAGGTCGCCGGAGGCTTCGCGGCGACGGCGCATCTGACTTCTCTCGGACACCGGCGTATCGGCTTCATCAACGGCGAACCGTGGATGGATGCCGCAATCGATCGGCTCAAAGGCTACAAGCAGGCGCTGGCCACCGCCGATATCGCCTATGACGAATCCCTGGTGCGCAATGGCGACTGGCTGCCCTTGCGCGGCTACGAGGCTGCACTCGAGCTGCTTGCCATCGACAATCCGCCGACCGCCATCTTCTGCGGCAACGACCTGATGGCGATCGGGGCGCTCGAGGCAGCTTCGGAACGCGGGCTTCGCGTGCCGCAGGACCTGTCGGTAATGGGTTACGACGACCAGGAACTCGCCCGCTACACGCATCCGCCGCTTTCGACGCTGGTGCTGCCGAACTATGAAATGGGTCAGAAGGCGGCGGAAATGCTGATCGACATGGCGATACACGGAAAGAACCCGCGCCCGATGACGATCAAGGTGGATGGCCCTCTGGTAGAACGGGGAACGACGGCAGCCATCCCCGAGAGGATGACTGGACGTGCTCTTGCCTTGCGCGAGGGGTGAGCGGCGTCGAACCGGAATGCCCGACGCAGGTGGGACGCGACGGCTTCAAGTCTTGCAGCTGCGCGGTTGCAGACGGAAAACCGCTTCCTTGAACTGCTCTATTTCAGGAAATCGGCGCGGTGCGGCGTGAAGCTGTCGATCAGCCGGCCGGCCTCCAGCGCCTTTACGCCATGGACCACGCCCGACGGAGCAATGAAACTGTCGCCGGTCGAAAGAACCTGCGTGTGCTCGCCGACGGTGACTTCGAACCTGCCCTCTGCGATATAGCTTCCCTGCACATGAGGGTGTGAGTGGAGTGCGCCGATTCCGCCTTTCTCGAAGGCGAATTCGACCAGCATCAGCTCGTCGGTATGCAGGATCACCCGGCGCCGATTGCCCTGTCCGAGCTCTGTCCATTCGCCGTCGTCGCCACGGGCAAAAAGTTTCGTGTCCATCGTTTTCTCCTATCTGGCGAGCCAGCCGCCGTCGACCGGAACGACGGCGCCATGCATGTAGTCGGAGGCCGGTGCAAGCAGGAAGACCGCCGCATCGCCTATATCGTCCGGCGTGCCCCAGCGCCCGGCAGGGATACGTTCCAGGATGGAGGCGCTGCGCTTTTCGTCGGCGCGCAGAGCTTCCGTGTTGTTGGTGACGACGTAGCCGGGGGCCACGGCATTCACATTGATGCCCTTGGCAGCCCATTCGCATGCCAGCAGTCGGGTGATGCCGAGGGCTCCGTGTTTGGACGCGGTATAGGAAGCGACGCGGATGCCGCCCTGAAATGACAGCAGCGAAGCGATGTTGACGATCTTGCCGCGGCTTTCCTCTGCAATGACCCGGCGGCCGAAGGCCTGACTGAGGAAGAACAGCGAACGCAGATTGATATCGATGACATCATCCCAGTCGGCCTCGGTGAAATCCACCGCGTCGGCGCGACGGATTATCCCCGCATTGTTGACCAGGCCCTGCAGAGCGCCATGCTCGTTCCACAACCCGTCGATGAGGGAGCGGGTGGCTTCGCGATCGCCAAGATCGGCATGGGCCGCAATGAAAGTTCCGCCGGCGTCGGTGACCTTCTTTTCGGTCTCGTCCATGGCGGAGCGGCCCACGCCGATAACCGTGCCGCCCGCCCTCGCGATCGACACCGCGATACCCTGTCCGATCCCGGTATTGGCACCGGTGACGACGACACGGCGGCCGGCCAGGCTGAAGCGCGACGGTACGCTCATCGCAGCGTCTCCATCGCCACCATCTCCACATCGGTATAGTCGACATTGTCGCCGGCCATGGCCCAGATGAAGGCGTAGTTTGCGGTTCCGCAGCCCGAATGGATCGACCAGGGCGGAGAAAGCACGGCCTCTTCCCTGGCCATCACGATGTGCCGGGTTTCGCTCGGCTCGCCCATGAGGTGCAGGACGCGGGCGCTGTCATCGAGGTCGAAATAGAGATACGCCTCCATTCGCCGGTCGTGCACGTGGCACGGCATTGTGTTCCAGACCGATCCCGGGGCAAGCTGCGTCATGCCGACGACCAACTGGCAGGTCTTCACCCCTTCGGGGTGGATGAACTGGAAGATCGAACGCTCGTTCGAGGTGGCCGCACTGCCGAGGTCTAGCCGTTTGGCGTCGCCGATGCGGATATGGCGCCTTGGCAGCGCCTGGTGAGCGGGCGCACTGAGCAGGTAGAATTTGGCGGGCGCGGCCGGGTCCTCGGACGAGAAGGTGAGCTCCTCTCCCATGCCTGCATAAGCCATGTCGCGCGGCTCGAGGCGGAAGCTTTCGCCATTCATCTCGATACGGCCGGGGCCGCCGATATTGACGGCGATGAGCTCGCGCCGCTCGAGAAAGCGCGCCGTACCCGTCGGACGGATGGTTTCGAGAGCCAAGGGCTTGTCGACCGGCACGGCACCGCCGACGATCATGCGGTCGTAATGGCTATAGGTGAGCGAGATCCGCCCCTGCCGGAACAGATCGCCAATGTGAAAATTCGCGCGCAGGGCATCGGTGTCCATGCGGGCTGCTGCTGCCGGGTCGACGGCGAAACGAATGGTGTAGTCGATATGGCTTGCGGTCATCGGCTCACGGTCCTCGGATTGGGGCACTTCCAGGAAAAATGTGTAACGGTTTGCGTCCAGGAGTGCGTCGTTTCAAAGTGTTGAAGCGTTCCGCTGCTTCGATAGGCAGCGAAAACGCTCTGGAGATGGGCAATCAGACGCCACGCTTGGCGGCGTCCCAGGCGGCCTGCTGTCCGCTCAACCGGACACGGTAGCGTTCCTGGCTCGCGGTCAGATGGGCGCGCATGGCCGCGCGGGCAGCTTCCGGATCGCTTTCGGAAATCGCCTTCAGGATCGCCAGATGCTCGCGCTGGAGGCTTTCCTGATATGCGCGAGAAAGCACGCTTTCCGTCCCCCAGGGGGAGGCGACGTCGCAAGGGATGGCCCGCAGACCCAACGCATCGAGAACCTCCACGTAATAGGGATTGTTGGTCGCGGCCGCGATCGCCCGGTGGAAGGCAAAGTCGCTCTTTCCGGTTGCCTCGCCGCGCTCGAGCAGGCGATCGAATTCGAAGAAGGCCTCCTGGATCTGGGCCTCCTGGGCGCCATTGCGCCGAAGCGCTGCCAGACCCGCGCTCTCGATCTCGAGCCCCATCCGCACCTCGATGACGTTGAGCGCATGGGAGATCTTGTTGCCGACGTCGAGGCTGATCGAGCCGAAGGCAAGCGTCGGGTGGTCCATGACGAAAACCCCGGCACCCTGCCGCGGCTCCACGAGGCCGTCCGCGGCAAGGGTTGCGATCGCTTCGCGCACCACCGTGCGGCTGACGCCGAAGAACTCGCTCATCCGGCTCTCCGTCGGCAGCTTCTGCCCGGGCTGTATTTCGCCCTTCAGAACCTGCTCCCTTATTGCGTTCGCGACGCGTTCGGAAAGCTTCGGTTTGCGTTCGGTCAGAAGGTCCATGCGGTTTGTCACCCTTTGAAGACGGCCGGCAGCCATAGCGAAAGGGCCGGAACATAGGTGACGAGCCCGAGCACGATCAACCCCGCCAGGTAGAACGGCCATATGCTGCGCATCGCCTGCCAGACGGAAATTTTCCCGACTGCACAGGCGACGAACTGCACGGCGCCCACCGGCGGCGTATTGAGGCCGATGCCGAAGTTCAGGATCATGATGACGCCGAAATGAACCGGGTCGACGCCGTAGGCCATGGCGACGGGCAGGAAGATCGGGGTGCAGATGATGATGGTCGGGCCCATGTCCATGAAGGTGCCGAGGAACAGCATCAGGACGTTGAGCAACAGGAGTATGATGATCGGATTTTCCGAGATCGTGTTCATCCAGTCGATCAGCGCTGCGGGCACTCTGAGGAAGGCCATCAGCCAGGAGAAGGCGGCCGCCATGCCGATGATGAGCAGGACCATGGCCGTCGTGCGCACGGCCGCGAAGGTTGCCTGGACGAAATCCTGCCAGGTCATCTGCCGGTACACGAAGACGGTCACCGCGAGTGCATAGAGGACGGCGATGCAGGAACTCTCGGTCGCGGTGAACACGCCCGAACGTACGCCCCCGAAGATGATGCCGATGAGCAGGAGGCCGGGCGTCGAAACCAGCAGATAGCGCCCGACCCGGGCGAACCCGGGAAAGACCTCCGTCGGATAGCCGCGCCGGCGTGCAACGAAATAGGCGGTAGTCATCAGTGCGGCAGCGTAAAGGAGGCCGGGAAGGATGCCGGCGGTGAAGAGATCGGCGATCGAGATCTTTCCGCCTGCCGAGATCGAGTAGATGATCATGTTGTGCGAAGGCGGCAGCATCAGCGCGATCAGGGCCGCCATGGAGGTGACATTGACGGCGTAGTCCGCGCCGTAACCGCGCTGCTTCATCTGCGGGATCATCAGCCCGCCCACAGCCGCGGCTTCCGCCACGGCCGATCCTGAAATGCCGCCGAACAGCGTTGCGGTGACGATGTTGACCTGACCGAGCCCGCCCCGGATGTGCCCGACCAGCGAGGCCGCGAAGGCGACGATCTTCTGGGCGATTCCGCCACGCACCATCAGATCGCCGGCATAGATGAAGAATGGAATGGCAAGCAGCGAAAACACGCTCATGCCGGAATTGAGCCGCTGAAAGATCACCAGCGGCGGCAGCCCCAGATAGAGAACCGTCGCGAAGGACGCGACGCCGAGGCAGAAGGCGATCGGCGTGCCGATCAGCATCAGCAGCGTGAACACGCCGAAGAGGATCATCATGTCCATCGGGTCAGGCCTTTATTTCAGCAGGGTCGAGTTCGGCGGCAACCTCCGCCGGCGGCATTTCGTCGAGAAGATCGTCGATCGGCTCCCCGGCAAGGCGCAGGACGATGCGCTCCAGCGCGAACAGGCAAATGAGGACGCCGCCCGCGACGAGGGGCACATAGCTCCAGCCGCCGGAAATCTGCAGCGACGGCAGGATGGTGTTCCAGGTGAGAGCCACGAGCTGCCCCCCATACCAGATCATGCCGATCCCGAAGGCGAGCGCGACGAGATCGGAGATCATGCGCAGCCAGATCTTGCCGCCTTTCGGCACGAGATAGAGCAGCACGTCGAAGCCGAGATGATAGTTTTCGCGCACCCCGACGGCGGCACCCAAGAAGATGAACCAGCTCATCAGCATGACGGCGCCGGGTTCGGTCCAGCTCGGCGAGTCGTTCAACACGTAGCGGCAGAACACCTGCCAGGCGACGATGAGCGTCATCGCGACGAGGCCCACACCCGCCATCCAAAGCGAGAGGGTGCCCAGCCACGAGAGGCCCCGGCCCAATTTTGCCAATCCGTTGGACAAGGTTTCATTCCTATTGAAAGGGACGGGCAGGCTTCTGCCGCGGCCTTTGCGCTCGATTACGATGATCCTGGGTCGGGTCGATCTAAAATCATGAACGTCACCGATTTCAATTGATTAGAGCGGGATGTGGGCGGAGAACCGCACACGCTTTTCCTTATCCCGCTCCAACGCGCATGGGCACAGCAGGCCTGCCCGTCCGACTCGTCACTGCACCGCGCGAACGTCCTCGACCATCTTCTTGAGGACCTCATCGGTGACGTGCTTTTCGTAAACCGGCTTCATCGCGTCGATGAACCCCTGCTTGTCGGGTGTGGTGATCTTCGCGCCGGCCGCTTCGACCTTCGCACGCGACTCCTTCACCTTGGCAGCCCAGAGCTCGCGCTGCTTGGCAACGCTATCCTTCGCTGCCTGCTTGAAGATCTCCTGGTCTTCCGGCGTGAGCTTGTCGAAGACCACCTTGTTCATGACGAATACCTCCGGAAGGATGGTGTGTTCGTCGAGCGAGAAGTTCTTGGCCACTTCGAAATGCTTGGCGGTGTCGTAGCTTGGAAAATTGTTTTCCGCGCCGTCGATGACGCCCGTTTCGATGCCCGAATAGACTTCGCCGTAGGGCATCGGCGTAGCGTTCGCCCCGAGTGCCGCCACCATGTCGACGAAAATGTCCGACTGGATGACGCGGAACTTCAGGCCCTTCATGTCTTCAACCGAATTGATCGGCTTCTGCTTGTTGTAGAAGGAACGCGCGCCGGCGTCATAGAAGGCAAGCACCACCACTCCGGCGCCTTCGAAGGCCTTCTTGATCTGATCGCCGATCGCGCCGTCCATCACCTTGTGCATGTGCTCTTCCGAACGGAAGAGATAGGGCAACGCCGGAACGATCGATTCCTTCACCGTTCCGTTGAAGGGCGCCATCGATACGCGGTTCAGTTCGATGACACCGGAGCGCACCTGCTCGATCGTGTCCTTTTCCTCTCCGAGCTGCGCGGAGTGATAGACCTCGACGGAGTAGCGGCCGGCTGTGCGCTCCTTGACCAGCTCGCCGAAATATTTGACCCCCTCGACCGTCGGATAGCCGTCCGGATGCGTATCGGATGAACGCAGCACCGTCTGAGCATTGGCTGCATTGCCTATGAAAGAAGCGGCGACCAACAGACCGGCCGCCAGTTTGACCAGGATTTTCATGCTTTTCCTCCCGTTTGCATGATGTGAATTCTCAGAGCCGGTACGCCTCCTTGGCGAGACCATAGGCAAGGTCCCGCGCAAGCTCGTACGCCTCATCCTCCCGCAGGCGATGTTCCGCGACCAGACGCGCGAGAAATGCGCAGTCGACCCGGCGCGCAATGTCGTGGCGCGCGGGGATGGACGGAAACGCCCTTGTATCGTCGTTGAACCCGACGGTGTTGTAGAAGCCCGCCGTCTCGGTGGTCATCTCACGGAAGCGGCGCATGCCCTCCGCACTGTCGTGGAACCACCATGCGGGTCCGAGCTTCAGCGCGGGATAGACGCCGGCAAGCGGCGCCAGCTCGCGCGCATAGCTCGTCTCGTCCAGCGTAAAGAGAATGACCGTCAGATCGCGCTCGAGCCCGACTGCGTCGAGCAACGGCTTGAGTGCGGTCACATAATCGGTGCGTGCCGGAATGTCGAAGCCCTTGTCGCGGCCGAACTTTGCCAGGATCGCGGGCGAGTGGTTGCGGAACGAGCCCGGATGAATCTGCATTACGAGCCCATCGTCCAGGCTCATCTTCGCCATCTCGGTCAGCATCTGCGCCCGGAACAAGCGCCGCTCGTCGGCATCCGCCTTGCCCAGCCGCACCCTGTCGAACAGTGCCGCGGCCTCCGCTTGCGAAAGGTTGGCCGTGTCTGCCGTCGCATGGCCGTGATCCGTCGAGGTCGCGCCGAAATTCTTGAAATAGGCGCGGCGGGAGCGATGGGCGTCCAGATAGCCCGACCACGTTGCGGTATCGGCGCCGGTGATGTCGCCGAGCTTGTCGAGATTGGTCGAGAAACCCTGGAAATCCGGATCGACCACCGCGTCGGGACGGTAGGCGGGGACGACCCGTCCTTTCCAGCCGCTTTCCAGTATCTTGCCGTGCCAGCCCAGATCGTCCAGGGCACTGTCGGTCGTGGAGATCACCTCGATATTGAACCGCTCGTAGAGCGCGCGCGGGCGATAATCCGGGCGCCTCAGACAGTCGGCGACATGGTCGTAAAGCCGGTCCGAACTGGCGGCGGAGGGCAGTTCGTCGATGCCGAAAAGCTCGGAGAGCGTATAGTCGAACCAAAGCCGCGTCGGCGTGCCGCGAAAGAGATGGTAGTTCTCGCAGAAACGCCGCCAGATCGCGCGGCCATCCGTCTCGACCGGCGAACCGTCGAGCGCCGGAACGCCGAGCTCTTCCAGCCTGATCCCCTGGCTGAACAGCATGCGGAACACATAATGATCCGGCACGATGAGAAGTTGGGCGGGGTCGGGAAAAGGTTCGTCCAGCGCATACCAGCGCGGCTCCGTATGCCCGTGCGGGCTGACGATCGGCAGACCGCTTACTTCGGCATATAGCCTCCGCGCCAGCGCACGGGTGCGCTCTTCGGCCGGAAACAACAGATCTGGATCGATCAGTCCCCTCATCGCTCTCCCGCTCCTCCAACAGGTGCTCTATGGCTACGGCTTGTAAAATATATTGTCAACATACAAACTTCATGAAGTTGTATGATGACTTTCTTGCCGCGCATCGCTGCAGGATGTAGAGAGAGGTCCGGAGGAACTGTGCTGAGGGGGTGACGGAATGAAAAAGACGCGTATCGGCGTGATCGGACTCGGCATGGCGGCTGGCCCGCATGCCAAAAGCCTGCTGGACCTTGAGGAGAGAGTTGACGTCGCTGCCGCCTACAGTCCCACGGCCGCCAGGCGGGCCGCCTTTTCCGAGGCCTATGGTTTCGCGACTTGCGACTCCGCCGCGACGATCTTCCATGATCCGTCGATCACGGCCGTCATGATATTGACGCCGCCGAGCACGCATCTCGATCTGGTGCGGCAGGCGGCCGAAGCGGGCAAGCATGTGCTTCTCGAAAAACCGCTGGAGATCACCCCGGAGCGATCGGAAGCCCTGGTGATGGTGGCCGAGCGCGCCGGAATAAAACTCGGCATCGTGCTTCAGCACCGCTTTCGCAGGGTCAGCCAGGAACTTGCGAGGCTCATCGATGAAGGCCGCCTCGGCCAAATCGTCAGTGCTTCGGCCCGGCTGCACAACTGGCGGCCGCAGAGCTATTACGATCAACCGGGCCGGGGGACGCGGGCTCGCGACGGCGGCGGCGTGCTTCTCACCCAGGCCATACACACCCTCGACCTTCTCGTTTCGCTCGCTGGCCTGCCGGAAGAGGTCAAGGCCTATGCGGCGACGAGCGGAATCCACCGCATGGAAACCGAAGACCTGGCGATGGCGGCGATCCGCTTCGCGGGCGGCGCGATAGGGACCGTGAGCGCGACCACCTGCGCCTATCCCGGCTATCCGGACGAGATAGATATAATCGGGACACGCGGCATGGCGCGTCTGGGCGGCCGGCTGCTTGCCGTTTCCTTCCACGACGGAACGGATTTCTCGGTCGAGGATGAGGCCGCGGGTGGTGCCGGCGCCGATCCGATGGCATTCCCGCATCACCATCACCGTGCGGTCCTTGCCGACTTTCTCGATGCCGTCGAGGGTAATGGCGAACCGCGCGTCAACGGGCGCGAGGCGCTGAAGGTCCACCGGCTCATCAATGCGCTTCTCGGCGCTTCGGAAAGCGGGCAGGCGCACCGCCTCTGAGCCGTCGCGTCCCGGAACAAGCTATTTTCCGCGGCGTTGGATAGGCATGCGGCGAGGCGAAAGCCGGGTTCCGTCACCGGGCGGGCGTTGATTCATGGGTGCGAACGAAATCGAACTTGCCGAAAAGCTGGAGGCCGCGGAGCCGGGCAGGGGGCGTGCAGCCGACACGCCCGCGGATATCCCCGCCAAGGGGATGCGGGACGTCTTCTGGCGGGTGCTTTCCGAAATTGGCGAAGAGCGGGTCATGCTGATAGCCGCGGGGGTAAGCTTCTACCTTCTGCTGTCGCTCTTTCCCGCGATGGGTGCCCTCGTCTCGATCTACGGGCTCGTCGCGGACCCGTCGGAAATCGGCACCCATGTCGGTATCCTGCAGGTGATTCTGCCGGCGGACTCCTACGGGCTGATCATGGACCAGCTGGAGACCCTGACGACGCAGAAGCCCTCCACTCTCGGCATCAGTTTCTTCGTGAGCCTGTCAATCTCACTGTGGTTGGCAGCCAACGGCATTGCCGCCCTCTTCGACGCGATGAACGTCGCCTATGGAGAAAGGGAAAAGAGAGGCTTTCTGTCGAGAACCCTCCTGTGCATCGCGTTCACCTTCGCGGCGCTCCTCTTCGCGGTGGCGCTGATCGCGGCGATCGGCGTCGTGCCGGCCGTACTGGCCTATGTGTGGGTCGATCGTTGGGTCGAGCTCGTGACCCGAGCGGCGAGATGGCCGGTGGTACTCCTCCTCGTTACCTTCGGCACCATCCTCATCTATCGTTTCGGGCCGAGCCGCGAGCGGGCGAAGTTGCGGTGGCTGAACTGGGGCGCGGTGTTCAGTACCTTGTTTTGGCTGGCCGCCTCATGGCTCTTTTCCTACTATCTGGAACATTTCGCCAACTACAACGCGACATACGGCGCTCTCGGCGCGCTTGCCGGTCTCATGACATGGGTGTGGATCTCGGTGATGATTCTCCTCATCGGCGCACTCATCAACGCCGAACTCGAACACCAGACGGCGGTAGATTCGACGACGGGCAAGCCGCTCCCGTTGGGCGAGCGCGGCGCTCATGTGGCCGATACCATCGGCAAGGCGGCTGATTGATCAGCCGCGGCATGCGCCGGTTCGCATCGCCAAGGAACAATCGCCGCTTCTTACGCATTTCAGGATCACCGGGACTTGCGGTGCTGGAGGACTATGCCATGGCAGATCGTGACCTCTTGGGTCTGGCGGCCAGCGCGAAAATCGGCGGGCATCCGATCCATCCGATGCTCGTTCCCTTTCCAATCGCGCTTCTTGTCGCAACGTTCATATGTGACATCGTGTATCTCGCGAACGGAAATTCATTCTGGGCAGACGTATCTATGTGGTCGCTCGGTGCAGCCATCGTGATGGCAGCCCTGGCCGCTCTCGCCGGACTGACGGATTTCCTCGGAAACGCCCTTATTCGGGCGATCGACGACGCCTGGAAGCACATGATCGGAAACGTTGTCGTCGTACTCCTCGCGGTCGCCAGTTTTTGGCTGCGCTACGCGAACGGTTCCGTCGAGGCCGTCTGGCCCTGGGGCCTTCTACTATCTCTCGCCACCGTCCTGCTGCTTCTCTACACCGGCTGGAAAGGCGGGGAGCTCGTCTATCATCATCGGGTCGGCATGGACCCCGAGGCGGAGGACGGCGCTGCCACGCCATCCATTACCAGGCACGGGACGAAGCACATCTAAACGCCCTCTCGTCCTCGGCGGCAACCAGCCGATTTCCGGTTGCCGCCCGTCTCCTTCTATTCGATGCGGTCGTAGGAGAACTGGATTCCAGGCCGCCTGTTTCGACGAACCGGCGCGGCGCGGGCTGCTGCCTTCTGCGTGGACACTGCTTGAGTTCTGCGGCGGACGTCGACGCAAGGAAGCGGGCCGTCATACAGGGTGGTTCACGGAACATTTCCGCCCGTTCAGCCATTCTACAAAGCTCAAGGGCGAGGTCTAAGCTTTGGATCAACCACCAGTTCGACCGGACGGATTGCAGATCGAAGAGCATCGCACGTTCCAGGAGTTTTTCTGGAAAGTAGAGCGCGTCGCATGGATCGTTTTTGGACTGACGCTGCTTGCCGCCGTCCTGGGCGTTACCGGCTCAAGGGGCTGGCTACAGAGGCAGACCGTGACATTCGCCGGTGGCGCCGTCGATATGCCCCGTTTCAGCCGTTGGGAGGCTTCCGAGACGCTGAACGCTTCATTGGCCGGCGGCGAGAACGAACGTCGCCTGACCTTGTCGCCCGAATTCTTCAAAAGCTTTCAGGTGGAGGATATGGATCCGCCACCGCTCTCCGCTGAAGCAGGCGATGAAGGGCTGGTATACCGCTTCCGGTCCGCTTCGCGGCAGCCCCTCGTGCTGACTCTGCACCTCCGTGCCCAAACTCCGGGTGTCGTTTCCTACCGGGCAAGTATCGATGACGAGCCGGTAAAGGAGGTGCGGACGATCGTCTGGCCCTAGGAGATACGTCATGGACTCCGTCGTTCGCGGTATTACGATCTATTTTATACTCCTCGCCGCGCTCCGGCTTTCCGGCCGGCGCACGGTTGCACAGATGACCACCTTCGACTTCGTGCTGCTCCTCATCATCGCCGAGACGACTCAGCAGGCGCTGCTCGGCGACGACTTCTCCATCGTCAACGCAACATTGCTCATCCTGACGCTTTTCGGCGTCGATATCGTTCTCTCCTACGTCAAGCAATGGTCGCCGAAGATCGCTCTGTTTCTCGACGGCACGCCGACGGTGCTTATCGCCGACGGGAAGGTCGACGAACGCGCCGTGAGAAGAGCCCGGGTCGACATCGAGGACATACTTGTCGCGGCCCGAGAGCAGCAGGGTCTGGCTCGCCTCGACCAGATCAAATTCGCTGTTCTCGAGGCGGACGGGGGAATAAGCATCATTCCGAGATGACAACGCGGTGCCAAGCTGGAAATCCCGGTTCGTCCGCCAATGTAGGTGCCACTTATTTCGATCTCATCGTGCAACGATACTCCCCCTTGACACATGCGATCTTGGGCGAGGAGCACTCGGCCACTCCGTCGATCAACGAACAAACAGAGCATTGATCATTGAACTCGAGGCAGTCGGGATTGGCATCTACGAAATTCTTCATCGCCAGGCTTTGACTTCGAACTTTTCCCTTTTCGTGCTGCACATTCCCCGCAATCGCCGGAAGAAACGGAGTAGCCGCAGACAAAAATATGGCGGTCAGACGCAGCGTCGCAGGCTTCATGATTCAGTTCTTTCAAATCCGAATACGTGTCACGAGAGCATGGAGCACTTCCTATGAGAAAATAAGTCGTGCCGTGAAGTAAGGATTTCGCGCCCGAATAGGGGAGATCGCAAGGAACAAGCCATCGCCTGGCGTGTTCGAATGCCACCCGCGATCGCCCGCCATCGGCAAGCCCGATCAGCGGCACGGCGGACTTTCGAACCCGTGAGGAAGAGCAGATGAAATCCGGTGATGCAAAGAGGGGAACTGACGAAAAGGCTCAAGAGGGGGGCAGGGGACGCGCGGCCGACAGCCCGGGCGAAATTCCAGCGAGGGGTCTGCGTGACGTCTTCTGGCGGGTGGTTTCACAGATCAGCGAGGACCGGATTTCGCTCGTTGCCGCCGGCGTCACCTTTTATGTGCTCCTCTCCATATTTCCAGCGCTCGGCTCGCTCGTCTCCATCTACGGTCTCGTTTCCGATCCGGCCGCGATCGCCGAGCAGGCTACATTGCTCGCCACCGTGCTCCCGGCGCAGTCGCTTCAAATGATGACCGACCAATTGGAAACCCTGACGTCCCAGGAAACGTCCAGCCTGAGCCTCGGCTTCATAGGCGGGTTGCTCTTCGCTCTCTGGAGTGCGCGCAACGGCGTAGGCGCCCTTTTCGAAGCGATGAATATCGCCTATGACGAGACGGAAAAGCGCGGCTTCGTCCGGCTGGCACTGTTAAGCATCGGCTTCACGCTGGCCGGTTTGATCCTGACCGCCGTCCTCATCGCGGCCATTGCCATATTGCCGGCAGTGCTGGCCTTTCTCCACCTGGAACTGGAAGGTCTCCTCAGGTTCGTGCGCTGGCCCGTGATGCTGTTGCTCGTAGCGGCGGGCATCACCCTGATCTATCGCTACGGTCCTAGCCGGGAGCCGGCCAAACTCAGGTGGCTTACCTGGGGTGCGGCCCTGAGCACGATCTGCTGGCTCGTCGCGTCCCTGGCGTTCTCGTATTACATCGACAATTTTGCAAACTACAATGCCACCTACGGCGCTCTCGGCACGCTGATCGGCTTCATGCTCTGGATCTGGATATCCACCATGATCGTCATCATCGGTGCTGAACTCAATGCCGAGCTGGAACATCAGACGGCGAGGGATTCAACGACAGGGCGGCCCAAGGAGCTCGGAAAGCGCGATGCCTATGTCGCCGACACGGTCGGCGACGCCGAGGATTAGATCGGGAATTATTGCTGTGGCTCCGGTGATCCCTGTTCCGTAGCCCTCGGCAGAGTAGCCGGCGCGACATCGGTCTGCGGCGGCTCCGGAGGCGTGGCACCAGTTGCGGGAGGAGCGGCCCGTCCGGATGTCCCTCCTGTCTCACCCGCTGGCGGGCTGGCTTCACTGGTGACCGCGCTATCCCCCTGTCCGTCCGTACCGACAGGGCTCGGTGTGACCCTGCCGTCGGCTCCGGCGACGCGCCAGACGGTGTTGCCGGCGTCGTCGGCCACAAGCAGCGCCCCGGTCCCGTCGATCGCAACGCCGACCGGACGACCGCGAGCCTGATCGCCTTCGATGAAGCCGGTCACGACGTCCTGAGCCTTCCCGGCCGGCCGGCCGTTTTCGAATGGGACATAGACGACCTTGTAGCCGTTGAAGCTGCTGCGGTTCCAGCTGCCGTGCTCGCCTATGAAGGCGCCGTTGGCGAAGGGCTCCGGCAAGGCGGAGCCGTTGGAGAAGACCAGGCCCAGGGCGGCGACGTGGCTGGAAAGAGCATAGTCCGGGGGGATCGCTTTCTCGACCATGTCGGGCCGCGGCGGATGGACCCGCTCGTCCACATGGGCGCCGTAATAGCTCCATGGCCAGCCGTAGAAAGCGCCTTCCTGCACCGAGGTCATGTAGTCCGGCACCAGATTCGGCCCCAGCTCGTCACGCTCGTTGACGACCGTCCAGAGCACGCCGGTCTCCGGATGGAAGATCAACCCGTTCGGGTTGCGAAGGCCGGACGCGAAGACGCGGGCCGCACCCGTTTCCCGATCTACCTGCCAGATCGCCGCGCGGCCCTTTTCGGCCTCGAGCCCGCGCTCGGCCACGTTGGAGTTGGAACCGACGGAGGCATAGAGGTAGCGCCCGTCGGGGCTGAGGGCCAGATCCTTGGTCCAGTGATGGTTGATCGGGCCACCAGGAAGCGGTGTTAGAACCCGCGGCTCGCCGGTGATCTCCGCCTGCCCGAGCTGATAGGGATAGGCGAGGATTGCATCGGCCGCAGCCACGTACAGCGTTCCGTCGTGCCACGCCACTCCGAAAGGAGAATTGAGCCCTGTCAGCAGGTCGTGGCGTTCGTCCACCGTTCCGTCGCGATCGGTGTCGCGGAGCAGCGTGATCAGATTGCTTTCCTTTTGGGGGCCGGCACCACCGCCGTGGGTCATGGACATGATCCAACCCCGGATCATGTCCTTCGGCCGCTCTATAGGCTTGCCCGAGGGTTCGCGCGATTGAACGACGAGAACGTCGTCGTTCGGCAGCGTATGGACGGTCCTCGGATTGGCAAGGTCCTTCGCGTAGGCGGCAATGACGAGATTGTCGGGAACGCTCGGTGTCGTGCCGTCCTGCCAGCCGACGACCTCGGCGATTTTCATGTCCGGCATGAGTTCCGATGTCGGTTCCGGCAAGACCGGATCGGGGCCGATCTGCTGCGAAACATCGAAATCCGCGCCGTCATCGCTGCAGCCTGCGAGCGCCAGGAGGAGAACGCCGGTTCCGATGAGGAATCTTGCACGGAAGAAGGCAGAGCTATTCATAACCGCTCACTCCGGATTGCCTGTAGAGGGTGGCGCGGCCAAGCAAAGCGAAGAGGATCGTCAGAAGCACCGTCGCCGCGGAGAGGATCAACCCGTAGGGTACCACAGCCGTCCAGCCATCGGCGGCATGGACGAGGTTGTTGACGAAGGCGAGACCGAGGACGAGGACGTAGCCGATTACATGGAGCCAAACCGCCCCTTGCCTACGCCGCTCCCTTCGAAACAGGAACTCCAATACACCGGCCACGCCAGCAATCACGCCGGCAATGATGCCGGCAAAGAGCAGCCAAGCGGAGAAGTTCTGCCACATGATATGTCCCGTCTGCCAGAAGGCGATATCGGTCAGAAGGGCGAGCGTAAAACAGACGACCGGAAACGGCACGAGCAACGAATGGACCGGGGTGGTGACGGTCGCGGCAGTCGATGCGGAATTTAGATTCATCGGCGCCTCCTGTTCGGTCGACCGTTGAAACCTCGGGCCCGCCCATTTGTTCCGGGAGCGCTCGCGGCGGGCGGTTCGACCGTCTACGCAACCACAGGAGGTGCGGATTGGAACCATGAAGCACCCCAAACAGTTTCGCCTTGCGACACAGTAATTCGATGCCGTGTTTCGACCGGCGGCCTGCGCCGGCGACCTTTCTGAAACCTGACCGGCGGGGTCTTGGTCAGCCGCTCGGAGGACTAGGGGGCGTGATGGGGCCGTTGGCGACGCATATGGCAGTGCACATCCTGCTGATGAACCTCGCCGCGCCCTTGGCTGCAGTCGCAATGACTTGGGGTCGGCCGCAGCGGCGGGAAATCGCCGGGTGGGCTCTGCCGCTTGCGACACTTGCGCAGATCGCCGCCCTCTGGGCCTGGCATGCGCCGCCATTTCTCAAGCGGGCCCTGGAATTTCCCACAGTTCATTTGCTCATGAATGCCAGCCTGTTCCTGACCGCATTCCTGTTCTGGCGGGCGGTCCTGCTTCTTCATGGCAAGCGTTCCTGGCAACCGATCGTTGCCCTTCTGATGACCAGCAAGCTCTATTGTCTTCTCGCCGTACTCTTCGTCTTCGCGCCGCGAGCGCTCTACCCCGCTTTCGCTGCATCCCACACGGCGCATGCAACTGGAACCCTGAACGCAACTTTGGCCGATCAGCAGCTCGCGGGGCTTATCATGCTGGTCGCCTGTCCTGTGACCTATGTTCTCGCAGGGATCGTGATTGCCGCGCGCTGGCTTTTGACGATGGAGGAAGACGATGCCGGATCCAGAGCAGGTGCAGCAGCGTGGACCTGAGAAACCTTCACTGGACGGCCGTTGCGAAAATCGTCGGGGTCGGCGCCGTGCTGCTCGTGACCGCGGGCGTCGTGTTCGTCTGGTCCGGCGTCTACAACGTCGCGGCCTCCAAGGACCACCTGCGGATTACGACATGGATCCTGACGCTGATCCGCGAACGATCGATCGCCAACCGAAGCTTTACGATCGAAGTTCCGCCGCTCGATGACGATGGCATGATCCGACTCGGGGCATCCCATTTCGAAGGTGCGTGCGTAGCGTGCCACAACCGCCCCGGCGAAGAGATAAATCCGATCGTCAGCGGCATGCTGCCCCCGCCTCCGGATCTGATGGACATCGGCAAGCGCCGTCCGCCGGAGGAGATCTTCTGGATCGTCAAGCACGGCCTCAAATATACCGGCATGCCGGCATGGCCGAATACCCGGCGCGACGACGAAGTCTGGGCCGTCACGGCATTCCTCGCAAGCCTGCCCGCAACGGCAGGCAATTATCTCGACCTGGCAGGCCTCACGCGCAGCCAGGCGAGTAGAGATGAGGGATCCGTGAGCGGCAGCGCCTTGACCGCCTGCGGGCGCTGCCATGAACGCGAAGGCACAGGCACGAACGGCGACCGTGTCCCGCGGCTCGCGGGACTTCCCGAAGCCTATCTCCTGCGCAGTCTCCAGGAATATGCGCAGGGTGCCCGGGCGAGCGGTGCCATGGAACCGGTCGCCGACCTTCTGTCAGAGGACGCCATGCGGGAGCTGGCAGCGCATTACTCCGCACTTCAGCCAACCGCCGGAAACCAATCGGCGTCACCTGACCCTGAGCAACTCAGGCGCGGCGAAGCCATAGCCAGGCGCGGCATCGCGCATCAGGGCGTACCGGCCTGCCTGAGCTGCCATTCCGGACGTCAATCGCCGCAGTTTCCGGTCCTCGCCGGCCAGCATGCCGAGTACATAGAGGAGCAGATACGGCTCTGGCGGCGCGGCGGGCGGATCGGGACCCCCTATGGGAGGATCATGACGGCGGTTGCCGGCGCACTGGACGAAGCGCAGATCGAAGACGTCGCCGCCTATCTGGGTTCGCTGCCTCCGGGAAGCGCCACGGCGCCGATGACGGAGGCGAACCGATGAGGCTCGCCCGATATTTCGCGGTGGCAAGCGCTCTCGCGCTGCAGGGCTGCGCCGGGCTGCAGTCCGCGCTCGATCCTTCCGGAGCGGAAGCCGAGCGCATCGGCACGCTCAGTTGGCTGCTGATTCTGTTCTCTACCGCCATTCTCGTCGGGGTCTGCCTGATCACGGCGGTCGCGCTTTTCGGCGGTGAGCGCTGGCGTGCCCGCATCGCGGGCGAAAGGGTGGTCATCGGTGGCGGTCTCGTTTTCCCGATCCTCGCTCTCAGCATCCTGCTGGGCTACGGCTTCTATCTTATGGCGCCCGGCACCACTGCGGCCCGTTCGCAGGGCGGATTGCGCATCGAGGTCGTGGGCGAGCGCTGGTGGTGGCGGGTGACCTATGTCGACGAGACCGGTCGCCGCATCGAGAGCGCCAACGAAATCAGGCTGCCTGTCGGGCGGCCGGTGGAATTGGAACTGACATCGGCAGACGTTATTCACAGCTTCTGGGTGCCGCGGCTCGCCGGCAAGCTCGACATGATCCCCGGCCATACCAACACGCTGACGCTTCAAGCGACGAAGGCCGGCATCAGTCGCGGCCAATGTGCGGAATATTGCGGCGGGCCGCATGCCTTCATGTCCTTTTACGTGATCGCCATGCCCGAAGATCAGTTTTCCTCCTGGCTGGCAGGTGAGGCCGGCGACGCCTCGGCTGCGAAACAGGATCAGGCCGCAGGGCAGGCGCTGTTCCTCTCCTCCGGCTGTGCCGCATGCCACCGGGTCCGCGGCACGGATGCCCGGGGTACGATCGGCCCCGATCTCACGCATGTGGGCAGCCGGCACTCGCTTGCAGCTGCCACGCTCGAGAACGATGTCGCCGCCTTCGTCCGCTGGATCCGCGACGGCCAGCACGTGAAGCCGGAAAATCTGATGCCGCCATACGAGATCTTCACCGACGACGAATTGCGGCAGCTCGCCGCCTATCTGGACCAGTTGAGGTGACCTATGCTTGACTTCGCCGGCCTCGGACTTTGGCTGAATCTCGCGATTTTCGCGGGGGCGGCCGTGGCAGTCTGGATGGCTGGCGTCAGGATCACCGGCTATGCCAATGCGATCAGCGAGAAGACGGGCGTAGGCCAGGCCTTCATCGGCGTCGTGCTTCTCGGCGGCATCACTTCGCTCCCGGAGCTGGCGGTAGGCGTGACCTCGTCGCTCAGCGGTGATGCCAGTCTCGCGGTCAACAGCATCCTGGGCGGCATCGCCATGCAGGTGGCGATCCTTGCCCTTGCCGACATGCTGATCGGCCGCCAGGCACTGACTTCGGTCATTCCCGACCCGGTCGTCATGCTGCAGGGCGGCTTCAAGATCCTTCTCCTGTCGATCGTCGCCGCCTCGATCGTGGTGGGGGACGTGCCGGTGCTTTTCTCGGGCGTGTGGATGTGGTTGCTTGCAGCGGTCACGGGCTTCGGCATGTGGGTCTTGTCACGCTCGAAGCGCGACAAGCCCTGGATCGCGAATGACGAGGAGGTTACGCCCGAAAAGGAGGAAGAGAGGGCGCGGAAGGAGGCCGAAGACAGCAAGAAGAAATCGCTGCGCGAGGTGGGCTGGGCGACTGCCGGCTGCGGCGCCGTCATCATCGTCGCGGGCTATCTGCTGTCGCGTTCGGGAGATGCGATCGCCGAAGCGACCGGACTCGGCCAGAGCTTCATCGGCGCGGTCCTCGTGGCGATTGCGACGTCGCTGCCGGAAGTCAGCACGGTGTTCAGCGCCACGCGTGCCGGCCTCTATACCATGGCCATGTCGGATATCTTCGGTACGAACCTCATTGATCTCTTCCTTCTTTTCATCGTCGATATCACCGGAGGTGCCGACGCGGTGATGAACGGCGCCGGGCGCTTCGAAGCCTTTGCAGCGCTGATCGCGATCACGGTCACGGCGATCTTCTTCATCGGGCTGGTCGAACGGCGCGACCGGACGATCTTCAGGATGGGTTACGACTCCTTCGCGGTCCTCAGCGTTTACCTGGCGGGGCTGGTCGTCCTCTATTTCCTGCGCGACACTGGCGGTGGAGGCGGATGATGGAACTGCCAAATCCCGATACCCGGCCCGAAGGCGAGGTCCGTGAACTGGAGCGCATCTGGGCGACGCCGCGCGGTTGGCGGCTGGTGACGGCCGTCAACAATACGGTGATCGGTCTTCTCTACATCGGCGTCGCGTTTCTCTTCTTCCTCATGGCCGGTCTGCTCGCCGTCGTCATGCGCACGCAGCTCGCCCTCGGCGACAATCGCCTCATAGACCAGGACCTCTACAATCAGATGTTCACGGTCCACGGCACGACGATGATGTTCCTCTTTGCCGTGCCGGCGGTCGAGGCGCTCGGCGTCATGCTGCTGCCGCAGATGCTGGCGGCGCGCGATCTGCCTTTTCCGCGCCTGAGTGCCTTCGCCATCTGGGCCTATGTGGTCGGCGGGCTCGTTTTCTTCTCGACCATCTTCTACGACCTCGCGCCGAAAGGCGGCTGGTTCATGTATCCGCCGCTGACGCTCATGGAATATTCGCCGGGTGACAACGCCGATTTCTGGCTGCTCGGCATCGGCTTCATCGAGATTTCGGCGATCGCAGGGGCGGTGGAGATCGTCGTTGGCGCGCTGAGGACACGGCCGCCGGGCATGTCGCTCGCCAAGATGCCGATCTTCGCCTGGACGATGCTGATCTTCGCCAGCATGATCATGTTCGCCTTCCCGTCAGTGATTCTGGCTACGATGATGCTGGAGATCGAGCGGGCGTTCGGCTGGCCCTTCTTCACCGCCGCGCTGGGGGGAGATCCGCTGCTCTGGCAGCATCTCTTCTGGTTCTTCGGGCACCCGGAAGTCTACATCATCTTCCTTCCGGCCGCAGGTCTCGTCTCGATGATGGTACCGACCATGGCCCGCACGCCGCTCGTCGGCTATCACCTGATCGTCGTCGCCTTGATCGGCACGGGCTTTTTCAGCTTCGGGCTCTGGGTGCACCACATGTTCACGACAGGCATTCCGGCGCTGAGCCTCGCCTTCTTCTCCGCCGCCAGCATGGCGGTCGCCGTTCCCTCGGGCATCCAGGTCTTTTCGTGGATCGCGACCATCGCCGCGGGACGGGAGCGCTTCCGAATAACGACCGCATCGCTGTTCATTCTCGGCTTCCTGTTCATTTTCACCCTTGGCGGGCTTACCGGCGTCATGGTGGCCATGGTGCCCTTCGACCATCAGGTACACGACACCTACTTCGTGGTTGCACATTTCCACTACGTGCTGATCGGCGGGTTCGTCTTCCCGCTGTTTGCGGCGATCTATTACTGGATGCCGCTCTTCAGCCGCCGGATGCTCTCTGAACGGCTGGGCCGGTGGGTCTTCTGGCTGATCTTCATCGGCTTCAACGTCACCTTTCTGCCGATGCATCTGACCGGTCTCAGAGGCATGCCGCGGCGGGTCTGGACCTATCCCGGCGACATGGGCTGGGACACGCTGAACCTCATCTCAACCGTGGGGACCTATGTGCTTGCCGCCGGCGTACTCGTCTTTCTGGTGGATCTCGCCGCGAAGTTCCGCCCCGGCAACGGACCTCACGAGAACCCTTGGGGAGCGGGCACGCTCGAATGGCTGCCGAACGACGTCTATTCCACCCGAAGCATCCCTCACATCACCAGTCGCGAACCGCTCTGGGATCGGCCGAGCCTCCCTCAGGAGGTACGCGACGGCCATCACTATCTTCCAAACGCTCCGACCGGCTGGCGGGAAACGATCGTGACCTCGCCGATCCATGCCCGTCCGCAATATGTCATTCAGATGCCCGGTCCCGGCTGGCCGCCTTTCCTCGCGGCCGTCTTCACGGCGGCGTTCTTCCTGCTGCTGACGGTCAAGATGGTGACGATCGCGACGATCTGCGGAGTTCTCGCCATCGCCTTCATCCTCGTCTGGGCCTGGGGGCTCGACCCCGGGCCTTCGAAAGGCATGATCGAAATCGCCAAGGGCGTTCGCCTTCCCACCTATATGAGCGGACCGACATCGCATTCCTGGTGGGCGATGGTGGTCCTGATGTTCGTTGCGGCGTCCCTCTATCTCGCCTATGTCTTTTCCTACCTTTTCCTCTGGGTCGTCTCGCCGGAGGTCTGGGCCCCGGCAGGTTCTCCGGAACCACCGCCGCTTCGCTGGCCCTTGGGGTCCGCGGCGCTGCTTCTTACCGGCTCGGGTATCTTATGGCTTGTCAGCCGCAGGCTGGGGATGTTCTCGGCATCGCGCCTGGCAATGGCGGCCGCCCTGCTTCTTTCGCTCGCCTGCCTGACGGGTGCGTTCGCACTTGAACTCCGGGGACACTTGGCGACCGGCTTGAGCCCCAATGGGAACGCTTACGGAGCCATGGTTTATCTCGGCGCCGTTCTCTTCGCTCAACTCGTCTTCGCCCTGCTGATCATGGGACTGTTCGCGATGGCGCGGCATCTGGCCGGGAAGCTGGATGCCGTACGGCGGGTGACCTACGACAGCTACGCGCTGCTCTATCACTACGCCGTCGCCCAGTCGCTGCTGGGCCTCGGACTAATTCACGGCTTCCCGCGACTGATCGGATAGGTGCGTCATGAACGATCCCGTCCGCGAACCACCCATTGCCGGCGCAATTCTCTTCCTTCTGGCCGGGCCGATTCTTTGGGGTGGACATCTGCTTGCCGTCTATACTTTCCACGCCGTGGCATGCGCCGCCGCGGGGCCGTGGGCGACCACCATCGTTCCGGCATCCATCGTCGTGGCCACACTCGCCGCGGCCGGAGCACTCTTGCTGGCCTTCTCTTTTCCGGGAAAGCTCGCGCAAACGCTTCGCTGCGCCGATCCGGGAGACGACCAGCCCTTCCTGATCCGCGCGGGGCGCCTTCTGACGGTCCTGGCCCTGACGGGCGTCCTGTGGACCGGCGCGGGAGCACTCGCGCTTGCGCCATGCGCACAGTTCAGGTGAGTTCTAAGCCGAACCGCGCAACATGATCTCCGCGCTCAGTAAAATGCGTTCGTCGTCGCGAAAGGCTTCACCGTTACCGGAAGCCTCGCCGAGCTTGAACAGGAGCAGTTCGATCGCCAGCCTGCCGATTTCGTTGTAGTTCTGCGCGACCGTCGTCAGTGGCGGACAGGTGTAGCGGGACAAGGGATGGTCGTCGTGCCCGGCGACCCTCAGATCGCTGTCGGCATCCCGCCCGACCTTCAGGCCGGACTGAAACGCGGCGGCAATGACGCCGAAGGCGACGCGGTCGTTCGCGCAAAGAACGGTTTGCGTCGGGAAACCGCCACTGGACAGGATGCGCAGCGTCTCGTCGAAGCCGAACTTCTCGAAGTCCCAGGAGGCATATGCCGTCGTCTCTACGACCGCCGGCTTCATCTTCAGCTGCCGCATGGCTTCGACATAAGCGTCCTGGCGCGCCATGGCGTTGTTGTTGACCGGGGGCATACCGAGATAGCAGGGCGGGCCACCCGAACGGCAGAGATAGTCGACCATCAGCCTGAAGCTCTGCCGGTTGTCGGTTCCGACGAAGGAGGAACTGTCGTCGAGCGGCGAGTCGACATAGATCAGCGGGATGCTTTGTCCGAGCGCGCTCAGCTTCTGGTGATGCGACTGGACGCCGAGCGGCGCGATGATCGCGCCGGCGACGTTCATCGACTTGAAGGTTTCGATCGCCCGTTCTTCCATCTCGGGCCTGCCGTCCGAGGAAAGGACGAAGGCGAGGAACCCCGCCTGATCGGCAATATGCTCGATGCGGCGCGTCAGCGCCATGTAGAACGGGTCCGTCGAGTTGGGCACGATGACCCCGAGGATATTGGTGCGGCGGCGGTTCAGGTTGACGGCGAAGATGTTCGGCCGAAAGCCCGATTGCTTTATCGCCGCCTCGATGGCGTCGCGTGTCTTCTTGCGCACCGATGAGGGGTCGTTGAAATATTTGGAGACGGTGGGGCGCGACAGTCCGACGAACTCCGAAAAATCCTCCATCGTCTTGATCTGTCTGGTCACGGTCGAAGCGCCCCCGCTCATCTGATTTGGTCTTTCGGAATATTCACCGATCACGGCGCTTCCGCTAGAGCGGGTTGAGGAAAAGTGTGCGCGGCTTTCCGCCCGCATCCCGCTCTGACGTCTTGATCTAGACCCGGCACGCCGCGAAATAGTCCTGCAGAACGGCGTCGACGGCGGCAAGCGCCAACGGCTTGGCCTGCGGCGCGACCTCGCCATTGCGAACGCGCGCGTAGCTGCCGGCGAGAAACTGGCTGATCAGCGTTTCCGGGATCGCAACGCCGTCGAGCAGAGACATGAGTTCGTCCACGGCTGCAGCGGCCTTCGGATGCGGCCAGTAATAGCGTATGCGGTCGCTATAGGAGAAGTGCCGCTGAAGGCGCTGCTCGTCCGCCGAGCCGTGATAGTATTTGCCCCAGTTCGCCGGTTCCTCGCGCATCACCGCTTCCGTGACTTCGGCAAGCGTCCGCTCGCGCGCGGCCGGAAAGAAAAAGGCAGCGATCTGGTCGAGGCCGTAGAGGGCTTCACGAAGAGCAAAGGTGAGGCCGGGTCCGACCTTCAGGATCGCGAAGCCGTCGGCGACCAGTTGGCGAAGCGCATCAGGCGTCTGGTAATCGGTGGAATGGGCCTCGAAGACCATCCCGTCAAGTTGGCCCAGCGTGGCGCTGAGCTTTTCGGCCCTGGCACGATCATAGGCAATGACGTTCTCGTTGCCGAATTCCACGCCCGGCTGGACGACGGCGCCCACGACGCGGCTGAAGGCACCGGCGGCGCCGGCTTCCTCGAACGCCGCGCGATGGACGCGCACGGTTTCTATGGCGGCTTCGGGAGCAGTCACCTCGAGCGTGTCCAGCTCTTCGAGCGCGCCGCCCGGTATCGGGACTTCGGTGCCGATGATGTAGACCGGGAGTACGCCCCCGCAGCCGCCGATGGCGTCTTCGGCGACGGCCGCGAGCCGCGCCGCGCGGGCCGCCGTCGTGGCATCGGGCAAGGCCGTCGGTTCGCCGGCGCATCCCATGCTGGTGTCGAGATGCAGTTTGGTGAATCCAGCTTTCGCGTAGGCCGCGATCATCGCCTCTGCCTTGGCCATCGCCTCCGCGGCGGGCAGATGCTTCCAGGGATTGGGGCCGAGATGGTCGCCGCCGAGCAGGATCTTCTCCCGGGGGAACGCGATCCGGTCGGCGATGGCGCCGACGAAGCGGGTGAAATCCTCAGGCGTCATTCCGGTATAGCCGCCGTCCTGATTGACCTGGTTGCAGGTCGCCTCGATCAGCACCGGCGTATTCTCCCGGCGCGCGCGCAGCATGGCGGCTTCGATGACGAGCGGGTGCGCGGAACAGATCGACGGTATGCCGCGCGGACCGGGACGCTTGCTCCACCGGGCGATGTCGATGAGATAGTTCTCTTGCATGATCAGGCCTGTTGCTCGCTGATGAATCGTTCGAGTTCCGCGCGTGTCGAAGCGCCTTCCATGGGGCCGAAGTGCATGACGGCGCGGGCGCCGGAAGCGGCGGCGAATTCAAGGGCTTCGCGGGGGCTCGCCCCGTTGAGCCAGAAGCTGACGAAGGTGGCGCCGAAACAATCGCCGGCCCCGGTCGGGTCGATCTCCTCGACAGGGAAGCCCGGCAGGGATAGCGCCGTCACGGTATCGAAATAGCTGGCGCCTGCTGCGCCGCGTTTGACGACGACGGCTTTGATGCCGGATGCGAGGAGCTCCGCGACCGCCTGACCTTCCGTCTTGGCTTCGGTAAAGAGGAATAGCTCGTCTCCGCTCGGCAGGAAGAGATCTGTCTCGGCGAGCACCGTAAGCAGCGCCTCGCGCATGCCGGGGCTTTTGAGGATCTCCGGGCGAAGATTCGGATCGAAGGAGACGGTGCCCCCGCCCGCCTTGACGATCCCGATCGCGGCGAGAATGCTTTCGACCACGCTCGGCGCGTAGAGCGACGAGCCCATGACATGGATATGGCTGCATTCGCCGACGAGCCGGGTCATTCGCGCGTCGAGCATGATCTTGCCGCAGGCGCTGTCGCGGATGTTGAAGACGAAAGCGCGGCTGCCATCGGGCCGGTAGCGGACGAAGGCGCTGCCGGTCGTGGCGAGCGGATCGACCTCGACGCCGGAAATGTCGACGCCGTCGCCCTCGAGACGTTGGAGGTTGACCGTGCCGAAATCATCCCCTCCGACGCGGGAGATGATCGCGCATGGCTGACCGAGCTTCCCGGCCTGGTCGATGAATATGGCCGGTGCACCTGAAGGGAAGGGGCCGATGAGCGGCGTCGCCTGGCGGAACCCGTCACCCTTCTCGGTCGCGATGATCTCGACGAGAATCTCGCCGATCGTCAGTATCTTGTGCATGTGGATGTCACTCGTGTCGGGGTTCAGCGCTTTGCCTGCTTGGCGCGGACGTCGAGCCAGACGGCGACGAGGATCACCAGGCCCTTGACGATCAGCTGATAGAAGTAGGGGACGGAGAGCATGTTCATGCCGTTGTTCATCACGCCGATGATGAGCGCGCCGATCAGCGTGCCGACCATGGTTCCGACGCCGCCGGCAAGGCTGGTGCCGCCGAGAACGGCCGCCGCGATGGCGTCAAGCTCGTAGCTCATGCCCGCATTGGTCTGTGCGGAGAACAGGCGGGAGGAAAGTAGAATGCCGCTGATGGCCGCCATCACGCCGGAGATCATGAAGATCAGGATCTTCAGCCGGTCGACCTTGATGCCGGAGTAGACGGCCGCCTCGCGGTTTCCGCCGGTCAGATAGGCGCGCCGGCCGAAGCTCGTCTTGCTGAGCACGATCTGATTGATGACGAAGAGGACGGCGACGACCCAGATGATGATCGGCAGCCCCAGGAAACTCTCGGTGCCGATTGCGGTCCAGGTTTCGTTCTCGATCATGGCCGGCGCGCCGTTGGTGGGCAGGCTCACCATGCCGCGATAGATACCCATGGTCGCGACGGTGACGATGAAGGACGGCAAGAGCAGCTTGGCCGTCAGCACCCCGTTCAACATTCCCATCAGGGCGCCGGCAACGAGCGTCAGCGCAATCGCCGGCACGAAACCCATCCCGAAGGCAAAGCATTGCGCCCCGACCATTCCTGCCACCGCGATGATCGAGCCGACGGAAAGATCGATCTCGCCGAGCAGGATCACCCACGTCATCCCGAAGGCCGCGATAGCGACAACGGCGACCTGCTGCAGGATGTTCATGAAGTTTACAACCGTCATGAAGCGCGGGTTGAAGAAGGAAAAGACGATGCAGAGCATCACCAGCGAAAGGAAGATGCCGCCATATTGCTTGAGAGCCCGAACAAGGGCGGCTTTGGCTGCTGTGTTCTGTGTCATGATTGAAACCCTGTCGCGTGAGCCATGATCGTCTCTGGAGTGAGGGCGGAACCTTCGAGCGTGGCGCCGGGCGCGCCTTCATGCATGACGACCACGCGGTCGCTCATTCCCAGGACTTCGGGCAGGTCGGAGGAGATCAGCAGAATTGCCGTTCCCTCGGCCGCCAGCTGGCGGATGATCTTGTAGATCTCGAATTTCGCGCCGACGTCGACGCCGCGAGTCGGCTCGTCGAGGATCAGCACCTTGGGCCGCGTGAGCAGCCATTTGGCGAGCACTATCTTCTGCTGGTTGCCGCCGCTGAGCGCCCCCGCCGGCGTTTCCAGCGAGTTCGTCTTGATGGAGAGCTTCCCGACCTGTTCGGATGCCGCCGCCCGTTCCGCGCCGTTGCGGATGAAGCCCAAACCCCCGGCGAAGTTCGCGAGAGCCGCCATGGATATGTTCCACTCGACGCTGTGGCCGAGGACAAGGCCCTCTTCCTTCCGGTTCTCCGTCACGAAACCGACGCCGCGGGCGATGGCCTCGTCCGGGGAACGGAACCGCACGGCCTCGCCATCGAGGTGAACCGTGCCTTCGGCGTTCTTCATGCCGAAGAGCGCGTTCATCACCTCCGAGCGGCCCGAACCGACAAGCCCGAAGAAGCCGAGGATCTCACCGGCGCGCACGTGGAAGGACACGTCGTGAAACTCGCCTTCGCGCGTCAACCGGTCGACTGCAAGGACCGGGGCGCCGTCCGCCGCCACATGGTGCATCGGCGGCGGGTAGATTTCGTCCATGCGGCGCCCGACCATCAATGCGATCAGCGTCTCGATGGTGACTTCGTCGCGCGCATGCGTCGAGACATATTCGCCGTCTCTGATGACGGTGATGTCGTCGCTGAGCCGCATGATCTCTTCCATGCGGTGCGAAATATAGATGATCGCCGCGTTGCGCTGCTTCAGCCGGCCGATGATCTCGAAGAGGATCTCGGCCTCGCTGTCGCTGAGCGAGGAAGTCGGCTCGTCCAGAATGACGACCTTGGCATCATGGCTCAGGCCCTTGGCGATCTCGACGAGTTGTCGCTGGGCGATCGAGAGATTGCCGACCTTCTCCGTTACGTCGATGGGAAGTCCGAGGTCGGTTACGATCCGTTGCGCCTTTGCGACGAGCGCCTTGTCGTTGATGAAGCCGAAACGGCGCGGCTCGCGCGTGGCGAGGATGTTCTCAGCGACCGTCAGATTGTTGCAGAGGCTCAATTCCTGGAAGACGATCGCCAGCCCGAGCGAGGCGGCCTCCTGCGGGTTGGCGGGCCGGTAGGGCTGTCCGTCGAGAACGATCTCTCCCGACGTTGCCCCGTGCACGCCGGCGAGAATCTTCATCAAGGTCGATTTGCCGGCGCCGTTTTCGCCGAGCAGCGTATGCACCCGGCCGCGCCGGACTTCGAGCCGCATCCCCTTGAGAGCGGCGACCTGCCCGAAGGACTTGGTGACATGGGTGATCTTGAGAATGGTATCCGCAGCGGAACCATGCATGGCGGGCCTCCTTCAGCCGGACCGGAGCGTATCCGGCGGCATGCGCCGGATACGCCCGTGGTATGCCGCCGCCAGCAGGCGGCAGCCGTCCTGGGAGGGACCTATTTCCCGGTATAGACGCCCGGTACGATCGGCTGCTCGGCCGGTACCGTCTCTCCGGCGACAACCTTTACGGCGGTGTCGATCGCCTGTTTGCCCATCTGGTCCGGGAATTGCTGGATCACGCCGACCATTACCGGATTGCCGTCGACGGCATCGCGTGCTTCCTTCATGCCGTCGAAACCGATGACCTTGACCTGCGATTCCAGTCCGGCAGCCTTGACGGCAACGGCCGCGGCAAGGGCCGCATCGTCGCCGAAGCCGAAAATGCCGGTAATGTCGGGATTGGCCTGCAGCATGTTCTGTGCGGCGGCGAGGGCTTCTGCGCGGGTGATGCCGGTCTGGGTCGCGACGATCTCCATTTCCGGATGCTTGGCGATCGCTTCCTTGAAGCCGTTGACGCGATTGACCACCGACTGAACCGTCGGATAGTCGATAATGGCGACCTTGCCCTTGTTTCCGAGAACTTCGGCCATCAACTCGCCCGCCTTCACGCCGCCGGTGAAATTGTCGGTGCCGATATGCGACGTCACCGTCGCCCCATTGGCCGGAACGTCGACGGTGATCACCTTGATGCCGGCCTTTTCCGCCTTTGCGATCGCCGCGCGTACGCCCTGGCTGTCGACAGGTGAGATGACGATCACATCAACGCCCTTGACGATGAAGTCCTCGACGTCGGCGAGCTGCTTGTTGAGGTCCTGATTGGCGATCGCCACTTCGAGCGCGACATTCTTTTCGTTGGCTTCGGCTTTCATCGCCTCGGCGAGCTCAATGTAGAACGGGTGCTGCTGGGTCAGGAGCGATGCGCCGATACCGTCGGCGAAGGCGCCGGATGCCAGCAAGGTGAGCGCAGTGCCGGCGACGAGAGTTTTGAGAATGCGGGGCATGTTCATGGTTTCCTCCCTTGGAAACGGCGGGCCTTCAACGTTTGCAACCAGGCAGGCGGGCCCTCCCGTCCCTGACCTTGGCAGGGAGTAAACACCATAAAACTTATCGCGCGTCAATTTTAAAAAGAACACACAACAACAAAATTCAGCGCACGAGAAAATATTAGCTTCGGCTTCGATCCCCCGGATATTGCGGGACCGGAAGGGGAGGCAACCACCCCTCGCGCCGGACGACCCAGATCTCGTATTGGGGATTGAGAGCGGCCGGGGCATCGTCCAGCGAACCGACGCGAATTTCGGTTTCCTCTTCTCCCGGGTTGAAGAGCCGCGATCCGCAGTCGGGGCAAAAGCCACGGCCGGCGAATATCTTGACTTCGCCAGAGCTCTTGAAAGCCCGGGTGGGCCAGACGGCGAAGGTCACGAAAGAAGAGCCGCTTTCCTTGCGGCAGTCCGCACAATGGCAAAGTCCCACCCGCAAAGGTTCTCCGCGCACCTCATATCTCAGCGCGCCGCAAAGGCACCCACCTGTTCTCGCAATCATCTGCCGGCATCTCCAATCTGGCTAAGCATCGAGCGGGATCAAGGAAAGGCGCATGCCCGTTTCGACCCGCATCCGCTCCAACTCTTTCAGATATCCGATGGTTCATGATTTTGTTTGGCCGGACCGGAAGCCATCCCAGCCCGTCGAGGCGGTGCGGCCCTTGGGGAGCGGGAGGCGTGACCCTATCTAAGAGGCGGTGCAACCACCTGAAGGCGAACGCTCATGTCAGACAAGCCGATCAGAATTCCGGGCCCCGACCATCCGATCACTGTCGAACGCAATCCCCGGCGTGTTGTAGTCAGGCTCGATGGCCGCATCGTGGCCGATACGCGCGACGCGCTCACATTGCGCGAGGCGTCCTATCCGCCCGTGCAATACATCCCCCGCAGCGACGTCGACATGTCGATGCTTGCGCGCACCGATCATGGGACCTATTGCCCCTACAAGGGCGATGCGTCCTATTACAGTATCGCGGCCGGTGGCGAGCGCTCGAAGAATGCCGTCTGGACCTACGAGAATCCGCATCAAGCGGTCCGCGAGATCAAGGAGCACATGGCATTCTATCCGGACCGGGTGGATGCGATCGAGGAAACGTAGCGGCAGGACCCGCTCGCTCGGCTCGACCTGTCTGCCCTTCTACGAGAAGGAGAGAACGGCCTGACCCAGTGATTGCTCGCCACGCCGGAGGTAATTCTTCACTCGACAACCGGGCTGCCAGGTCGCGCTTCCGGGATTGCCGCGGCTTTCCGCGACAATCCTTCCCCGAGGCGACGGTTCCATCCCCGGGGTAGGGAGGCTTGAGTTCTGGTTTTTCGGTTCCATTTGATGCTTGCAGGCGCAACATTATGAAGCAGGTGGTCGAATGACGCGGAACATCATGGCACTGGCTTTCACGGCCGTAATCGGAATGTGCAGTGCAGGCGTGGCGCATGCAGAGCAGTTGGCAGCGAGATCGAGCACCACCATAAAGAATGATCTCAACTATCTGATTTACACGCCGGACGACTATGCGTCCTCCAGCAACGCGTATCCGCTTGTTGTGTGGCTACACGGCGGCGATCAGGGCGGGACCGATATCGAGAAAGTCAGATCGAGTGGCATTCCGAAATTGATCGAGGAGGGAAAGAAATTCCCCTTCCTGGTGTTTTCACCTCAGAATCCGAGTGAAGAGCTGCTTTATCCGATCGAGAAAGTCGAGGCGGCACTCGACGAGGTTATGTCGAAGTATCGCGTCGATCGCGCGCGTGTCTATGTCGTGGGGTTCAGTCGCGGCGCTTTCGCTGCTTGG
The DNA here is from genome assembly GCF_035610345.1 of Sinorhizobium meliloti. The sequence continues at coordinate 1,283,207 of NZ_CP141213.1, forward strand.
GCCATGGCAGAACAGTTTCCCGAAACATTCGCCGCTGTCGTTCCGATCGCCGGCGGCGGCAATCGCCACTACCTCAGCAGAACAAATGAAAAGGCAGCCTTCTGGGTGTTCCACGGCACGAACGATCAAGTCATCCCTTTGTCGGATTCAGTCGTGCTCTATGAGCGGCTTGTGGGTCTGAAGCGTAATGCTCGTCTGAGTGTTTTGGAGGACGTGGACCACTCGGGCGTCGAGCGGGCCGCCTTGAACGATCCCGAGCTCTGGGACTGGCTTCTGAAACAGCGCCTTGAGGTCGCGCCTGAGTAAACCTGTCGATCCTCAGCCCGTACCGCGGAATGCGAACGGCGTCTGCTTGGCGCCCGCTCCGATCAGAAAGGCCGGTGAAGCCGACACCGCCGCCAGTGAGTCGTACGGCAGCTAGCGGCTTTTTCGCGACAATCAGTTGCTTCCCTCCCTATCACAAACCTGCCGGGCTTCAGGTGAGTTTAGCGAGGATGTCGTCGACGACACTTGGGACGGTATACGCCGTGTCGATATTGATACCGGCAGGAAGATACTCCCGGGTACGATGATAGCGGAGTACCAGGGCCCGCTCGGCCGGCTCGAAACCCGGTTCATTGGGCCGCCCATCCAGTCGTCGGTCCAACGTCTCAACGTCGATGTCGAGCACGAAAACCTTATCGAACAGGTCCAGGAATTTGTGGAAATTGCGCGAGCCGCCACAAAAGAACGTGGCGGGATGGGTGGAGTCGGCAGCAATAGCTCGCACCTTCTCGACAGGCCAGATCCAGTGCGCGTATCCCCAGGCGATGCGGTCTGCGCCTTCGGGTGGTCCTGCGAGCGCCTGGCCTGTCTCGGGGTCGCCGACATAGGCCAAAACGCGGTCACCATGGACGACATGGTAGCCCCGCCGCTCCAGTTCGGTAGCGACAGACGTCTTTCCGGTACCCGAGCCGCCTTCGATTAGATAGTTCTTGATGCCCATGGGGTTTTTTATCACTGCCTTCAATCCGGTGTGAAGACACTGTACCTGGGGTGTGCTCAGCAAGGGTATCGCCTTGCGGAAAGAAGGTACTCACAAACTTCGAGCCGCCAGCAAACAGCGCTGTCAACGGCGCTCCGCTTGCTAGTGCCGCTGCCGCACCGATGCCACCCGAAGCTGCAAGATTCATCCTACCCCGTAGCCATGCGGAAGAAGCGGCACGGTCCGTCGTCTTGCGGGAAGAAGGGGGACCCGGATTTGATCAGCACGACGTCCTTGCGCAAAGCGTTCATCAGCAGGTCCGCATCGAGACCTTCCGGCCCCTCGATCCAGACGGACGTGCCGCCGAAAGCCGCACTCGTTTCGGTATCGGCGCGCCGATCTCCAACGGCCTCGGCATTTCGCCGCATTGCAGGAACAGCAGAGACCGACTTCACGTTTTGAAATGAACCGTCACCGAAAATGAGTTCCCATTCGGTGCCAGTGCGGTCATGTCTTTGCGACGCTCGTATGAGCCATTGCTCGACGACACACGAATCAAAGAGCTGACAGCATGGAAAATCCGGTTGCACTGAATCGTCTTTCCGAGAACACGGTCTTCCGTAAAGGCGATGTTTTCGTACTCTTCGGCGAACTGTTCGGCCGCGGATACGCCACCGGTTTGCTCGAGGAAGCCCGGCGGGCCGGCATGGAGATTGTAGGGATCACCGTCGGGCGGCGCGACGAGAACAACGCGCTACGGCCGCTCGACGCCGAGGAACTGTCTTCAGCGGAGGCCCGGCTGGGCGGCAGGATCATCAACATACCTCTTATGGCGGGTTTCGATCTCGATGCGCCCGCAGACGGCCCAACTCCCACCGATCTCCTGGCAAAGATGACGCTTGAGAGCTGGGAACACGACAAGCTCGACTGGGACTATGTGAGGCAATGCCGCGACATCGCCACTGCGCGTTTTACGGAGTCGCTTGCAAAGGTCATGACCGTTCTCGACGGAATGATCGCCGCTGGGCGCAATGTTTTCTTCGCCCACACAATGGCCGGAGGCATCCCGAAGGCGAAGGTACTCTTGGTCGTCGCCAATCGAATCTACAAGGGAACCGGAACCCGCCACATGTCATCGCAGACCTTGCTCGACAGTGATATGGGAAAACTCATCCTGCAGAATTTTGACGACGTCTCCGCAAACACCTTTCGCCATCTCATTGATTTCAGCGCGGCGATCCGCCAGCGCGTGGAAGCTTCGGGCGGTCAAATACGATATACGGCCTATGGTTACCACGGATCGGCGATCCTCATCGACGGAAGCTATCGTTGGCAGACCTACACCAACTACACCCAGGGTTATGCCAAGATGCGGCTCGAAGGCATTGCGGAGGAAGCCTGGGCGAAAGGCATCAAGGCAACTGTCTATAATTGTCCCGAAATCCGGACCAATTCGTCCGATGTGTTCACGGGTATCGAGCTGCCCCTGATACCGCTGCTGCTTGCGTTGAAGAAAGAAAACGGTGGCCAATGGGCAGACGAACAGTGGCAGGCCTGCGAGCAGCTTCTGGCAGACGGCTTAACCATGAAGGATGTGTTCCGGAAGATCACCGACATGCAGGCCAGCGAGGTCATGCGCCCGTTCTATGAGTTTTCGGCATGGCCCATGGCAAACAGCCAGGCACAGGCCGATTTGACCATCGGCACGTCCAACGACATCACCCGGATGCATCGGGATAGCAAGTTGATGATCAGCGATCTCCTGAGCGGTCTCGTTGTGAAGGCGACGGGGCAGCTAATTTTCGGCGAATCTTCCGAACCCTCCGGTCCCGTCCTGTGGCTCAACCACGATATCGTGGCTCGGCGACTTAACGCTTCCCACCCGCATGCGAAGTCTCCCGCGCCGCTTATCACGCAGGGAACGGAATCTTCGCACCTCGAGGTGGCGTGACGGGTTCCCGGCTTAGCTTGGAAGCTGGTGTTTTGGTCATGAAGCGACGAATCTTGCGACAGGAATGAGCCTTCATTTCCGCCACTGTCCGCCATTTACGACGATATGATCTGCATGCCTAGATCGCGAAGAGGGGTGAGCAGATCCTCGGGACACTTCCTGCTCACAATAAGCCCGTCGACGTCATCGAAGCCAACGACGCTGTACGCGGAGACGGCACCGAGCTTTTCCCTCGAGCCAAGCACGACCGTCTCAGCAGCCTGCCGGCAGATCGCCCGCTTCACCGCCGCCTCCTCGCGGTCTCCCGTCGTCAGGCCGTGCTCTACATGGATACCGGTCACGCCCATGAAGTAGAGATCCACGCGGATCTGCGATATTGCTTCGATGGCGACGGCCCCTACGGAGACGTTCGAATGCTTGTAGATGTGACCGCCGATAAGCTCCACATCCACTCCCGGATGATCAAGAAGAGCGGTTGCGACGTCGGGGCTATGGGTCACAACCGTCGCCTTCAAGCCCTTTGGGAGGGCGCGCGCGAGCCTGATTGTCGTCGTGCCTCCATCCAGGAAGACGATCTGTCCTTCCTTGACCATGCCGGCGGCGACCTTGGCGATCTCGGCCTTGTCGTTGACGGACACATTTCGGCGCGTGGGAAGGTCTTTGAGTGCCTTGGAGGTGGGGAGAGCGCCGCCATGCACGCGTTGAAGTAGTCCTTCGCCAGCAAGCTCCCGAAGGTCTCGCCGGATCGTGTCCTCGGATAGGCCCAGCTTCCGGCTGAACTCTTTCGCGACGATCCGGCCTTCCTTGTCGAGGGCGTCGAGGAGCAGCGCCTTGCGCTCGGTGGTCAGCATGTGGGAGCTTCCTTTTCAGATAGTGCAAACCTGGCAATAACCGCTGCAATTGAATCCCTAGCTCCAGCCCGTGGCGGCTCTGCAATGCAGGCTCGGGAGTGACTGCAGGAATTTCCCGAACGTGGAAGCTCGCTTTAACGCGCCCGCCGTGATGCGTCCGTCGCCTATGCTCCGCATATTGCACGAACACAAATATCATGCAATATCGTGCAGTATGTGATGGAGAACGTGTATGTCGGTTGCAGATCGGATTCGGGTCGAGCAGGTGACCACCCTGTCGGACGACTGGTATGTCCTGAAAAAGACGACCTTCAGCTTCCGTCGGACGGACGGAGAGTGGCAGAGACAGAGCAGGGAGACCTACGATCGCGGCAATGGCGCGACGATCCTGCTTTACGATTTGCAGCGCCGAAAGGTCTTGCTCACCCGGCAGTTCCGCTACCCTGCCTTCGTCAACGGGTATGACGATCTTCTGATCGAGACACCCGCTGGCCTTCTGGACAAGGCAACAGCGGAAGAGCGGATCAAGGCGGAGGTGGAGGAGGAGACCGGATACCGTGTCACCGATGTCAGTCAGGTGTTCGAAGCGTTCATGAGCCCTGGATCGGTGACGGAACGCCTTCACTTCTTTGTCGGAGCCTATTCGACCGCTGATCAAGTATCGGAGGGTGGTGGCGACCCGGACGAAGGCGAAGACATCGAACGTCTGGAGCCGACAATCGAAGAGGCGCTGAGGATGATCGCCGACGGCCGGATCCGCGACGGCAAGACCATTATGCTCCTGCAATATGCCGCGCTGCACCTCTTCAAGGACACCGCATGTTCACCTTGAGAGCGGCGAAACGCGAAGACCTTGCGCGCAACTTCGAGATCTGGTGCACGTCGGTTCTGGCGACGCACCAGTTTCTCTCGGCGGAAGCTTCGACGAGATCGGCGAGTTCGTCGAGAAGTCGTACCTGCCAACCGCAGATTTTACAGTTGCGCAGACGACACCCATTGGTTCATCGGCACGACCGGGGATCATGTCGATGCCTTGTTCGTCCATGCTGAGAGTAGGGGTCAAGGCAGTCGATGAATGCTCCTAAATCGTCGACACTGACTTGAACATCGATAGCGCGATTCTCACAGGGTCGATCGCCCATCCAGACCGAAGGCAAATTCAGAAGCGATGAGTTCGGATCCGTGCAGCATCAAGATTCGTCGGGCTAGATCTACTGAACCAGAGGCTGTGGCATCTGTATTCCGGAGGTCGCGCCAAGCCTTTCTCTCCTACTTGCCAGATCTGCACACCTTTGAGGAAGACAAGGCCTACTTCCGCAACATCGTGTTCCGAGACTGCGATGTGTGGGTGGCTGACGAACAGCGGTTGGTCGTCGGCTTCTGCGCCTTCAAGCAAGGTTGGGTGGAACACCTTTACCTCCTGCCTGGCTATACGGGCCGCGGGATCGGCCGGAAGCTGATTGCGAAGGCGCAGGACCATTTCGACCATCTTCAGCTCTGGGTTTTCCAGGCGAATGTTGATGCGATCGCCTTCTACGAGCGAAACGGGTTCGTCAGGATTCGTGAGACGGACGGAACCGACTGTCAGGAGAAGATGCCCGATGCGCTATATCGGTGGGATGCCGGCGTGACAGCAGGCTTGTAACGTCGGTGTCACGTCGGCCTCAGGAAGCTTTAACAACGGCTTCGGGCGAGTCTCAAACCTCACACCGCGCCTCGGATATCTGCTTCTCTCACAACCGCCTTAGAAGCAGAAGGTCCGCCTCCGGCCCCTTTTCACCCTCAACCAATGGCAACTCCCCACGTCTGCCAAAGTTGACACGGTGAATGCCCATGCGCAGATCGCTACTGCCCGCCACTGCCACCCGAAGCTGCAAGATTCATACTACCCCGCTCCGCGATCCGCGCCGCGGTCAGAGCCACGCCGTCGGCTATGCGGTTGCGTGCAATCGACGAGTAGCCCATGCGGAAGAAGCGGCACGGTCCGTCGTCCTGCGGGAAGAAGGGGGATCCGGATTCGATCAGCACGCCGTCCTTGCGCAAAGCGTTCATCAGCAGGTCCGCATCGAGACCTTCCGGCCCCTCGATCCAGAAGGACGTGCCGCCGAAAGCCGCAGATCCTGCAATCTTCAATCCGGCATCCCGGAGGGCGGCGTCCATGATGATGTGGCGGCGATGATACTCCTCGCGCATCCGGTGCAGCACGGCATCATAGTGGCCGAGCGCCAGGAAATAGGCGGCCGTTCTCTGGAGGTGTCCCGGCGGATGCCGCAACATCAGCGCCCGTAGTGCCCGCGCCTCCCGGATCACGGCAGCCGGTGCCACCAGATAGCCGAGACGCAGGCCGGGAAACAGCGATTTGGAGAAACTGCCGATGTAGAAGACCCGCCCGCTGCGGTCGAAGGCCTTGAGGGCAGGGGAAGGGGGCGCCAGAAAGCTCATCTCGAACTCGTAATCGTCCTCGACGATTATGAAGTCCTTGGAGGCGGCCGCCTCGAGCAAGGCCGCCCGCCGCTCGATCGGCATCGTCGCGCCGGTCGGCGAATGATGGCTGGGCGTGACGAACACGGCATCGACCTCTTGCGGAAGCGCGGCGGGCGGCAGGCCGTCCCTGTCCACATCGACGAAGGTGATCCCGGCGCCGCTCAAGCGAAGCGATGCACTCATGTCGGGATGGCAGGGGTTCTCGCAGACCGCATGGGCGCCCTGACGCAACAGGAGCTGGATGACGATCCAGAGGGCGTTCTGCGCGCCCACCGTCACCAGGATCTCGTCGGGGTTCGCACGGATGCCGCGGCCCGGCAAGGTGCGCGAACAGATATAGTTGACGAGCTGGATGTCGTCCGCCGCCGCGAAGTCGCCCGCCATCAGCTCGAAATCCTCGCGCGCCAGCGCCCGTCGCGCGCAGTCGCGCCAGGCCGTGAGATCGAACAGTGACGGGTCCATCTGACCGTAAAGGAACGGGTAGGGATAGGCTCGCCAGTCGAGGGGCTTACGCATCTGCTTGGCCACGATGAAGGTCGAGCGCAGCTTGGCCGACCAGTCGATCGCATCGGCCGCAGCATGGGCGGCCTGCATCGCGATTGCTGTCGTCGGGGGTTTGCCGGCGACACGGTAGCCGCTCCGGTTCGCCGCCTCCACATAGCCTTGGGAAGCGAGCTCCTGATAGGCGAGCGTTACGGTGATCCGCGAAATATTCAGATAGGCCGCAAGCTTGCGGCTGGAGGGCAATTGGGCGCCCGGCGCTAGGCGGCCCGACAATACGGCCGAAACGATCGTTTCACGGATCTGCGCCTGCAGGCCCGTTTGGCTTGCCCGGTCGAGGAAGAAGATCGTTTCCGAGACCGTCGAGCCCGCCATTGTTCACCTCATCCAACTGGACTCATCTAACTTCCTATCTGGATATAAGGCAATCCGGGACGTGGGCATATTTCTATTCGGCAAGCAAAGACCGTCATTCAATGTACGGCGCGACCCCGCAAAAAGCGGGGCGACATAACCAAGAGGGTAACGACATGATCCACCTTAGAAGTTTCAAGCACTTATCCGGAGCCGTGGCCATCGCCGCCGGTGTCCTCACCTCCTTCGCCGCCCAGGCGGAAACCAGCGTCGTCGTGGGCTACCAGCAGATCGTCGGCCCGTTCATCTCGGCGATCGCCGACGGTCGTTTCGATGCCGCAGCGAAGGAAGCCGGCTATACGATCGATTGGCGCCAGTTCAGTTCCGGCGGTGACATTTCGACCGCCCTCGCTTCCGGAAACGTGCCGATCGGCGTCATCGGTTCGACCGGCACGACAGCCGCGGCGACCCGCGGCGTCGGGCTCGAACTTTTCTGGATCCTGGACAATATCGGCAAGTCGGAAGCGCTCGTCGCCCGAGAAGGTTCCGGCATCGAAAAGCCGGAAGACCTGAAGGGGAAAAATGTCGGCGTTCCCTTCGTCTCGACTTCGCACTTCCATCTGCTGGTCGGCCTCGAGCAGGTCTGGAAAACCGATCCGCGGGAAGTGAACATCCTCAACATGAAGCCGCCGCAGATCGTCGCAGCCTGGCAGCGCGGCGATATCGATGCCGCCTATGTATGGCCACCGGCGCTGTCGGAACTCCTGAAGAGCGGCAAGGTCATCTCCGATTCCGAGGCGATCGGCGCGGCGAGCGTGCCGACCTTCGACGGCCTCGTAGCCGACAAGGAATGGGCCGAGCAAAACCCCAAATTCATGGCCGCCTTCACCAAGGTGCTCGCGGACGCCTATGCCGATTACAAGGCGAACGGCAGCGGCTGGAAGGCCGACTCACCGCAGGTCCAGGGCATGGTCAAGCTGATCGGCGGCGACGCCGAGGGTATCGTCCAGGCTTTGAACCTCCTGTCCTTCCCGACCGTCGACGAACAGGTCTCCGATCAGTGGCTTGGCGGCGGCGCTGTCCGGGCGCTGGAGGCGAGCGCCAAGTTTCTGGTCGATCAGAAACAGATCGACACCGCGCTCGACGACTACGCGCCCTTCGTCAACAGCTCATATGCGAAAGAAGCCTCCAAGTAGCAGACGACGCGCGCTCCCGCCCGCGCGCCGTGCGCGGTCAGGAGCGCCGCTGATACCCTCGACACAGCACTTTCCAGGAAGGCCTGCGACATGGAAACGCTTAACGTCAGCAATGTCAGTCTGACCTATCCCGGTCTCTATTCGGACCAGGCGGTCATCGCGCTCAAGGGCGTGGATCTCGAAATCAAAAGCGGCGATTTCGTCGTCGCCCTCGGTGCGTCCGGATGTGGCAAGACCACGCTTCTCAACCTGATGGCGGGGTTCATGGCGCCGAGCGCCGGGGAAATCATGCTGGGCGACCGCCGCATCACCGGCCCCGGTGCCGACCGTGGCGTCGTCTTCCAGAAGCACGCGCTGCTCCCCTGGCTTAACGTCATCGACAATACCGAGTTCGGATTGAAGCTCAGGGGTGTCGACAAGGCGACCCGGCGGGACCTGGCGACCAGAAATCTCGCGCTTGTCGGGCTGCAAGATTTCCACCGGCACATGATTTATCACCTCTCCGGCGGCATGCAGCAGCGTGTCGGCATCGCCCGCGCGCTCACCTGCGATCCGGCGATGCTGCTCATGGACGAGCCGATGGCTGCCCTCGACGCGCTGACGCGCGAGACCATTCAGGAATTGCTGCTCGAAGTGTGGCAACTCACCAACAAGATGTTCTTCTTCATCACCCACAGCGTCGAGGAGGCGCTGTTCCTCGGCTCCAGGCTGATCGTGATGTCGCCCCGTCCGGGCCGCATCACCCATACCTACGAGCTCGATTTCAACAAACGCTTCCTGGAGAACGGCAATGCACGCGCAATCAAATCCAGCCGCGACTTCATCGACATGCGTGAAGAAATCCTCGGCATCATCTATGGCGACGAGCGCCAGTCCGGGAGCCCGGAGATCCTCCATGCTTGAGGGTGTCGCAAAGAGCAAACCGGTTCGTCCGGGCAGGATCTACGGTGCGCCGGGCGACGGCATGAGCGGCCACATCAGCCTGCTCACGGCCCTTGCGTTCATCGCGCTCTGGCTGCTCGTAACCGAAATGGGCTGGATCAAGCCGCTGTTCCTGCCGTCGCCTCTCGCCGTCTGGGACAAGTTCGTGATTGCGCTTACGGAAGGCGTCTCGAACTCCACTTTGGCGCAGCATACGCTGTCAAGTCTCGGCCGCGTGCTCGGAGCTTTCCTGCTGGCACTCGTCACGGCCGTTCCCGTCGGCATCCTCATGGGCGTCAACCGGGTGGTGCGCGGTCTGTTCGACCCGATCATCGAATTCTACCGGCCGCTGCCGCCGCTCGCCTATCTGCCGCTAATCATCATCTGGCTCGGCATCGGCGAATTCCCGAAAGTGTTCCTGATCTATCTGGCGATCTTCGCGCCGATGGCGATCGCCGCCAGAGCCGGTGTCCGCTCGGTCTCGACGGAACAGATCCATGCGGCCTATGCGATGGGCGCGACGCGAGCTCAGGTGATCAGGCATGTGATCCTGAAGGCTGCCCTGCCGGAGATATTCACCGGCATGCGTATCGGAATCGGCGTCGGCTGGACCACGCTCGTCGCCGCCGAAATGGTGGCCGCCCATCGTGGCCTCGGCTTCATGGTGCTGAATGCGGCCGAATATCTCGCCAGCGATACGGTCATCATGGGCATCGTCGTCATCGGCGTCTTCGCTTTCGCCTTCGACCTCATGATCCGCTACCTCGAAAAGGCGCTCATTCCCTGGAAGGGCAAAGTGTGACGGCAGCCGATCGGACGCAGTCGGCGCCGCCCCGGACAACCTTTTCCAACCCATTTCAACGGGCTTAGGGCCGCCCGCCCGGCGAAGCTATGCCCAGGCATGAACAAAGGAATTTCGACATGACTGCCGAAGATCTCGCAAAGCTTTTCGACGCCTTCAACAGGCACGACATCGACGACGTCATGGCCTTTTTCGCCGCCGATTGCGTCTTCAACGCCGTTGCCGGGCCGGAGGCCTGCGGCAAGCGCATCGTCGGCGCTGCGGCGATTGCCGATGCCTTCTCAGGTGTATGGACGGCAATGCGGGATGCCCATTGGGATCATCACAGCCACTTCGTCCACGCTGATCGCGCCGTCTCCGAGTGGACGTTCTCAGGCACCAATGAGGACGGCTCGCGCATCGTCGCGGAAGGCTGCGATCTCTTCACGCTTCGCGACGGAAAGATCGTCCGCAAGCAGGCATTCCGAAAGAACCGGCCGCTCATCGAACCGCAGCCGAGATACTGAGAGCCTCAGGGCAGGATCACGACATGGAACATCAACTGGCCAGACCGATCGCATCGCGGAAGCCCTTCGATCCGACCTATGATCCGATCCGCGCGCCTAATCCGGGCGACGGCAAGGACTATGCGCCGACCTATTGGATCGGCACGGCCGGCACTCCGCCTGCCGACGACGGACCCGTCACACGCGATATGGACGTCGACGTCGCTGTCGTCGGCTCCGGATACACCGGGCTCTCCTGCGCGATCCATCTGGCCCAGGAGCATGGCATCAAGGCGACGGTGCTCGAAGCCAATGGCGTCGCCTGGGGCTGCAGCACCCGCAACGGCGGTCAGGCGCAGATCTCCGCCGGCCGGCTCAAGCGTTCGCAATGGATCGAGCGCTGGGGCGTCGATGTCGCCAAAAGGCTGCATGGCGAAATCAGCGAAGCCTTCGATCTCTTCCGGGACCTGATCCGCTCGCCCGAGATCGACTGCGACCCTCAGGACGGCGGCCATCTTTATATCGCCCACCGCGACAAGGTGTTGCCGGCGCTCGAAGCCGAGTCGCGGCTTCTCAACGAGGTTTTCGGCTACCGCTCGCGCATGGTCGGCCGCGATGAGGTCCACCGCGACTTCGTACGCGACGAGGAGGCGAGGGGGGCGATGTACGAACCGGACGGCATGGGCATCCACGCGGCCAAGCTCGCCTTCGGCTACCTCAGTCTGGCGCGCAAGCTCGGTGCGCGGGTCCACACGGCAAGCCCCGTTCTCGGCTGCGACTGGAAAAACGGAGCCTATCATCTGACGACGCCGGGCGGCACCGTTCGTGCGCGCGCCGTCTGCATTGCGACGGCAGGCTATACCTCGCCGGACCTGCATACGCTGACGCGGCACAGGCTGATGCCGATCCTCTCGAACTCGATCGTCACACGCCCGCTGACCGAGGAAGAACGCGCCGAACTGAACTTCAAGACCCGGATCCCGCTCACCGATACGCGCACGCTGCGCCACTACTACCGGATGTTGCCGGACGGTCGCGTGCAGATCGGCAGCCGCAGCGCCATCACCGGCCGCGACGCGGTCAACCCCAAACATCTCGATCGGCTGCTCGAAGGGCTCTACCGGAAGTTCCCGATCCTGAAGGGGATCACGATCGACTACTCCTGGTGGGGCTGGGTCGATGTCAGCCACGACATGATGCCGCGCATCTTCCGCCCCGACCCGAAGCAGCCGCTGTTCTACGCCATGGGCTATGGCGGCAACGGGGTCATGTATTCCGCACAGGCCGGCCGCCGCATGGCCCAGATGGTGGCGGGCAAGGGCGGCGCCCTCGATCTGCCGATCTTCACGTCGCCGCTGCCGAGCCATGGCCTGCTCACGCCGTTCAGACGCCTCGGCCAGTGGGGCATGTATCGCTGGTACTACCTCAAGGATGAAATTCTTTAGCCGCCCGGTCGGCCTTACCCTCAACGCGAAAGGAACATGACATGAAAATGACGACCGAAGAGGCGTTTGTAAAAGTCCTGCAGATGCATGGCATCGAGCATGCGTTCGGGATCATCGGCTCGGCGATGATGCCCGTATCGGACCTGTTTCCGAAGGCGGGCATCCGGTTCTGGGACTGTGCCCACGAGACCAATGCCGGCATGATGGCCGACGGCTTCAGCCGTGCGACCGGCACGATGTCGATGGCGATCGGCCAGAACGGCCCCGGCGTGACCGGTTTCATCACGGCCATGAAGACGGCCTACTGGAACCATACGCCACTGCTCATGGTCACGCCGCAGGCCGCCAACAAGACCATCGGCCAGGGCGGCTTCCAGGAAGTCGACCAGATGGCTATGTTCGAGGAGATGGTCTGCTATCAGGAGGAAGTGCGTGATCCGAGCCGCATTCCCGAGGTCCTTAACCGGGTCATCGAAAAGGCATGGCGCGGTTGTGCACCGGCGCAGATCAACATCCCGCGGGACTTCTGGACGCAGGTTATCGACGTGGATCTGCCGCGCATCGTCCGCTTCGAGCGGCCGGCGGGCGGCCCCGCGGCCATCGCCCAGGCCGCGCGGCTGCTTTCGGAAGCGAAGTTCCCGGTCATTCTCAACGGCGCCGGCGTCGTCATCGGCAACGCCATCCAGGAATCCATGGCACTTGCGGAGAAGCTGGATGCGCCGGTGTGCTGCGGCTATCAGCACAACGACGCCTTTCCCGGCAGCCACCGACTGTCGGTCGGACCCTTGGGCTATAACGGCTCCAAGGCGGCGATGGAATTGATCAGCAAGGCCGACGTCGTACTCGCATTGGGTACGCGGCTCAATCCCTTCTCGACGCTGCCTGGCTATGGCATCGACTACTGGCCGAAGGATGCGGCGATCATCCAGGTGGACATCAATGCCGACCGGATCGGCCTGACCAAGAAGGTGACCGTCGGCATCTGCGGCGACGCGAAGCAGGTGGCGCAGCAGATTCTTCAGCAGCTTGCGCCCGCCGCCGGCGACGCAAGCCGCGAAGAGCGGAAGGCGCTGATCCACCAGACACGCTCGGCCTGGCTGCAGCAGCTCTCGTCGATGGACCATGAGGATGACGATCCGGGCACGGAGTGGAACGTCGGAGCACGCCAGCGCGAGCCCGATCGCATGTCGCCTCGCCAGGTCTGGCGGGCGATCCAGGCCGTGCTTCCGAAGGAGGCGATCATCTCCACCGACATCGGCAACAACTGCGCGATCGGCAACGCTTATCCGAGCTTCGAACAGGGCAGGAAATATCTGGCACCGGGCATGTTCGGCCCCTGCGGCTACGGTTTCCCGTCGATCGTCGGCGCCAAGATCGGCTGCCCGCACGTGCCGGTGGTCGGCTTTGCCGGGGACGGCGCCTTCGGCATCTCGATGAACGAGATGACGTCGATCGGTCGCGAGGGCTGGCCGGCCATCACCATGGTGATCTTCCGCAACTACCAGTGGGGAGCGGAAAAGCGGAATACCACGCTCTGGTACGACAACAACTTCGTCGGCACCGAGCTCAATCCGAACCTGAGCTACGCCAAGGTTGCAGATGGCTGCGGCCTGAAGGGCGTGACGGTCGACACGCCGGCCGCACTCACCGAGGCCCTTGCGAAGGCGATCGAGGACCAGGCCAGGGGGATCACCACCTTCGTCGAGGTTATCCTCAACCAGGAACTCGGTGAGCCCTTCCGCCGCGATGCGATGAAGAAGCCGGTAGCGGTGGCCGGCATCGATCGCGCCGACATGCGCACCCAGCGACCTATGTAAGAAGCTCTCGCGACCCGCTCGGCGGTGGTCGCCGCCGAGCTCACTCAACGGAAAGAAAAGATGGACGCGATCCCCAAAACCGAGCGACGGAAGCAATCCCTGTCAGCCGTCCTGTCGACCTATGGACCGGGTCTCCTGGTGACGGCCGCCGTCGCCATGGCTGCCCAGTTCCTGTCGGAGCATTACGGGGCGCCGGCGATGCTGATGGCGCTGCTGCTGGGGATCGCCTTCCACTTCCTGGCGGAAGAAGGACGTTGCGTCGCGGGCATCGAGCTTTCGGCAAAGCTGATCTTGAGGATCGGTGTGGCGCTGCTCGGCATGCGCATCAGCGTCGATCTTTTGATCGGCCTCGGCGCCGGCACCATTCTGCTGCTCGTCTCGGCGATCGTGGCAACCATCCTGTTCGGCCTCCTGGCCGCCCGCCTGCTTGGCCGGGGCTGGCGTCTCGCCCTTCTCACCAGCGGCGCGGTTGCCATTTGCGGCGCTTCGGCCGCCATGGCCATCGCCGCCGTGCTGCCCCGCAACGAATTTTCCGAGCGCAATCTGATCTTCACCGTGCTGTCGGTGACCGTGCTCAGCACGCTTGCGATGATCGGCTATCCGATCGTCGCCGAGTATCTCGGGCTTGACGGCCAAGCCACAGGCATCTTTTTCGGCGGCACGATCCATGATGTCGCCCAGGTGGTGGGAGCCGGCTTTTCGGTCTCTCCGGAGGCGGGCGAGACCGCGACGCTCGTCAAGCTCATCCGGGTGACGATGCTGGCGCCGGTGGTCCTGATCTTTTCCCTCGCCCTGCGCGGCGTTCCGCAGGAGGGCGCGTCCATCGGAAAGCGCGCGCCGCTCGTGCCGGGCTTCGTCCTGGCGTTCCTCGTTCTCGCGGGGTTCAATTCCGCCGGGCTGGTGCCGGTGCTCGCAAGCGAGATCGGGATGGCCATATCCAGATGGGCGCTGCTGGCGGGCATCGTGGCGGTCGGCATGAAGACGTCGCTGCGCCGCGTCCTCGAAGTCGGCGGAGATGCCGTTGCGCTGGTCGTGGCCGAAACGCTGTTCATCGCCGTCTTCATACTCGCCGGCATGTACTATCTGGGACACAGCTGATGAAACCTCTCGATCGCATCATCAACGCCGCCAGGAAAGCGCCGCGGCACATCGTCCTTCCGGAAGGCGAGGACCCGCGGATCGTCGCCGGCGCCGTGCAGGCGAGGCGGGAAGGCGTGGCGGAGATTACGCTGGTCGGAAACCGCGAGGTGATTGCGCAGAGGCTCGCAGCCCTGGGCGCAATTCCGCAGGAATTCCGGATCGAGGACCCGGCGTGCTCTCCGCTTACCGATGATTTCGCGACCGCCTATCTCGAGCACAGAAGGAGCAAAGGCGTCGACGAGACCGCGGCTCGGGCCGCCGTCCTGTCACCGCTGACCTTCGCCGCGATGATGGTGCGCGAAGGAATGGCCGATGGGACTGTCGGCGGCGCGGTCGCAACCACCGCAGACACCGTTCGTGCCGCATTGCAGGTGATCGGCAGGGCGCCCGGCGTCGGGCTCGTCTCCAGTTTCTTCCTCATGATGCTTTGCGAGCCCCATCACGCCAGGAAGGGGGCCTTCGTCTTTGCCGATTGCGGACTGGTCGTGGACCCGGACGCAGCCGGTCTCGCCGACATCGCGCGCATGTCGGCCAAGTCCTTTGAGAGGCTTGCCGGAGAACGGGCAAAAGTCGCGATGCTCTCCTTCTCGACAGGCGGCAGCGCCGCTCACGAGCGCGTTTCGAAGGTCGTCGAGGCGACCGGCATGGCGCGGCGCGCCGAGCCCGATCTTATCATCGACGGCGAATTGCAGTTCGACAGCGCCTTCGTCGAGGCCGTCTGTCTGACCAAGGCGCCGCATTCGGCGCTGCGCGGGGAGGCCAACGTCTTCGTGTTTCCGAACCTCGACGCTGCCAATATCGGCTACAAGATCGCCCAGCGGATCGGCGGCGCGACGGCAATAGGCCCGATCCTCCAAGGGCTTTCACGGCCCGCCAACGACCTTTCGCGCGGCTGCAGTGCGGCCGACGTCTTCCATATGATTGCCGTGACCGTGGTTCAGGCCGCCTGACGCCAGTTTCGCCGCGCCCGTCCATCTCAGGGCTCCACAAAATCACAAATCGCAAATTAATCGCGCGCGTGGTGTCGGTTCAAGGAGAGGACGAAATGCAGGGCCGTCTGATGCACCAAAAGCGGGCTGCGAGATTGCGGCCGCCGTGACACCAAGGGGAGGTCATCCCCCTAACAGCAATGACGGGCACCGCGGAAGGGGACAATCTTGTGCCCATCAAGGCCAGTTGCTGGGCAAATGCGTCCGCGTTCGGCCCGAAGCGGACTTCTGCTGAGACAGGAAACGGGTGGCGACCGGCCTGAGGGCGCAATAGCCATCTCCTGCATCATAAACAGGAGATGAAAATGGAACTGGCTAACAAGACTTTGATCGTGACCGGAGCCAGCAGTGGTATCGGAGCAGCCGCCGCCAGATTGTTTGCATCCGAGGGGGCAAATGTCGTTCTGGCCGCGCGACGATCTGATGAACTTCAATCGGTTGCCGAGGACATCACCAGAGGCGGCGGCAGCGTCGTGTACCGTGCGGGTGATGTACTGGATGAAGCCTATGCAGGTGTGCTGACCGAGTTGGCCCTGGAGCGTTTCGGCAGCCTGCATGGGGCCTTCAACAACGCAGGCGTGGTGGGTGACATGGTGGCGGTACCTGACATGTCCATTGACAACTGGAACAGAGTAATCTCGACAAACCTAACCAGCGCCTTCTGGGCGGCCAAGGCGCAGGTTCCAGTTCTGAAGGAGCAAGGCGGCGGCTCTATTGTCTTTACGTCCTCTTTCGTGGGGTTCAGCAACGGCGGCCTACCAGGTATGGCAGCCTATGCCGCGTCCAAGGCAGGGTTGAATGGGCTTGTCCAATCGCTTGCCGCTGAGCATGCGAGAGAGGGCATCCGTGTCAACGCGCTGCTGCCCGGAGGGACAGTCACCCCGGCAGGTGGCGAAGGTAATCCTGAAGCTTTAAAGTTCGTCTCTGACCTGCACCCCATAAAGAGAATGGCTTCGGCTTTGGAGATCGCTCAAGCCGCACTCTTTCTTCTCTCGGATCGGTCCCAGTTCATGACTGGTAGTCCCATGATCGTTGACGGGGGCATGTCGGTCCGCCTCTTATAGTTCACAGGATCGGGTGTCGCAGTGCCGGGAGCATCTGCGACACCAAGAGGACCCATTGCGGTCACTGGATCGGACTGGCCGCTATTGGGCAGGCGAGTCGGAGAGCTGCCCCTGATTGGCGGCAAAGTCCCCGGCGCACAGTTCACGAATTTCGGCAGATTTGAGCCCATCCGACTTCCTCAAAGTCGGACCAGCAACCTATCCAGCGCTTCGCCTACAAGGGCGGGAACGGCCGCCGGATCGTCAAGGTATGCGGCTTCGAGCAAGCCGTCTGATACGGCGACAAGCAACGAGGCAGTAACGGAAGGGGTCGGATCGCCGTCGGCCTGAAGGAGGTCCCGTAGGACACCGTAATACCAGGCGCGCCGCGCTTCAATGGCTTGCCGCACGGGACTTTTAGGGGCTGGATATTCGGCCGCCGCGTTGAGAAACGGGCATCCACGCCAACCTCCCGCGACCACGGCCTCGCTGATGCGCCCCATGATAGCGGCGATCCTGTCCCGTGGAGGCTGCTTCGGCAGCGCTGCGACTGCCGCCCGCCCAAGCCGGTCCTGCTCCTCGATATAGGCGAGGACGAGGTCATCCTTCGATGGGAAGTAATTGTAGAACGTCGCCTTGGCCACGCCCGCCTCCGCGATGATGCGGTCGATGCCGACTGCACGAATGCCCTCGGTATAGAAAAGACTAGTGGCGGTATCGAGCAAGCGGCGGCGTGCGGCGCTTGCCTTGGAATCGGTCGGCGACATGGCTTTCTTCATGCGGTTGACTCTAACAGACAGGTCTGTATACTGCAACTAGACAGACCTGTCTGACTAGGAGGAGATTATGCAAACGATCGAGACAGCCGACATCATGCGCAGGTTCAACCAGGCGTTCCGCGATCACAAGCCCGCTATCCTCAAAGACCTGATCGCCCCGGACTGCGTGATGGAGTCCATTCAGCCCGCACCCAATGGAACGCGATACGAAGGCTATGACGCCTGCCTCGCGTTTTGGGAGGTTCTGGCCGCCGACAGGACTGCTCACTTCGACGTCGAAGACACGATCGCAATGGGCGACCGGGCGATCATCCGCTGGCGTTTTAACTTCGGCTCCGGGGGGTCGCTCCGGGGCATCAACCTGATGCACGTCCGGGACGGCTTGATCGTCGAGGCGCTGGGTTATTCAAAAATTCCCGGCCAGTCGGCGCCGCTTCCTGAGTGACAGCAACAACCCATCCACACGTTTCAGGGAGCAAAGCTCATGATTATCATAGCCGGCTATACCCGGACCGACGCTGAGAAGCGGGACGGCTCCGTGGAAGCCTTCAAGAGTATGGTCGAACGCGCGAGAGCCTATGACGGCTGTGTCGACTTCTCGATAAGCGCGGACGCGGTCGATCCGGAGCGCGTCAATCTCTTCGAGTGCTGGCGCGATCAGGCCACGCTAGACGCCTGGCGCAAGGTCGCGAGGGGAGGTCCGCGCGGAAAACCCCGGGAGGTGGCCGTAAGCCTTTATCGCACCAACAAGTCCGAAAAGCCTTTCTAGGCCCTGATCTCAAGAGGTAAAAAGATGACCACCGATAGCGAAACTACCCGCGAAATCGTGAAACGCTTCCATAACGCGTTTGAGAAGCACCGCCCGGAAGACCTCGATGATCTGATTGGTGAGGGCTGCGTCCTTGAGAACACGGCGCCCGCACCGGATGGCGCACGCTACATAGGGCGTGAAGCTTGCCTCGACTTCTGGAAGGGGATTGCATCCTCTGCGAACCTCGTCTTCGAAGCCGAGGAGATTTGGGCCAGCGAGGATCGGGGGATCATCCGATGGCGGCTTCGTTGGGGCGATAGCCCGGCGGACCGGGTTCGAGGGGTAAACATCATGCGCGTTCGGGACGGAAAGATCGTTGAAGGTCGAGGATACGTAAAGGGATAAAGCATCAGGGCCGAAGTCAGCGCGCCGGATCGTAATTGGAAAGGGCGGCTTTCGCTGGCTACTCGGGAGCGGACTGTCCGCCATCGGGCCGGGTGGCGGCACTCCGAACGGCGACAATGAAGGTCGCTTGCCGAACGGCAGCTATCGGCTGGGCATTTTCCAGGACCGGACAGTCCGCAGTCGGCCCCATTTTGGTCATCGCCAACCATGTTCGAGGGTTCAAGTGGGACATCGCAATTGGCTTACGGTGTCACTTCTCCCTCAGCCGACACCTGCATTGTAGTTGCACCCGACGCTTCGCGTTCGTGACGTCTCTTGCGGGGGGCCGCAAATATTGCAACATTGTTCACATGTCCAAGTTGCCGAACACCCGAGCGCTCGCGCCGCGCCGCCACGAAGAAATATTGAGGCGCGTCGTTTCCGAAGGTTCGGTGAGCATTGCCGAGCTTGCCGCCTATTTCGACGTCTCGCGCGAAACGATCCGCCGGGACATGAAGTTGCTCGCCGATCGCGGCCAACTCGATGTCGTGCATGGGGGCGCCACGCTGTTCGAAGCGACCGAGCCGGCGCTGGTCCTGCGAAGCGGGGAAAACGCCGCCGCGAAGGCAGCGATTGGCCGGAGGGCGGCCGAACTGGTGAAGGACGGCATGGTCGTCTTTCTCGACTCCGGCACGACGACGCTGGCCGTCGCGCACGCATTGAGCGGTCCGCGTGATCTGACCATCTGCACCACCGGCCTCGCCATCGCGCTGCACATGTGCCGCCAGCCGCAAGTCCGGGTGCATATGCTGGGTGGCGAGATCGATCCTGCCGAGGAGGCGGCAGTGGGCCTCGACGCGCTGGAGGCAATAGGACGCTTCCGAGTGGACATCGCCTTTCTCGGCGGGGGAGGGCTTTCTCCTGACGGCGAGGTTACCGACTTCACCCGCAACGGCGCCGAGCAGCGCTCGCGGATGATCGCCATGGCGGGCAAGGCCTACTTCGTCCTCGACAGTTCGAAATTCGGGCGGCTGACACCCCTTCGAATACCCGGGTTTCATCAGGCGACCGGTGTGATCGTGGATAGGCCGCCGCCCCCTACGATCTCCGAAGCACTCGAGCGAAAAGGCCCGCGCGTCATCGTCGCCACCGCATGATGTTGCATTTTGTTGCATCTGATGTTGCGTTTTGTGAGTCCCTGGCTATGCTGACTCCAGTCCATTGGGAGGTCGGTTCATGGCGCAGGAATTTCCAACACAGGCGCGGGTCGTCATCATCGGCGGCGGCATCATAGGCTGCTCGGTCGCCTATCATCTCACAAAGCTTGGCTGGACCGACGTGGTCCTGCTGGAGCAGGGGCAGCTCAGCGGAGGAACCACCTGGCACGCGGCCGGCCTTGTCGGGCAGTTGCGCAGCCATGCCAACATGACCGGCCTCATCCGATATTCGACGCAGCTCTACAGCGAGCTGGAGGCGGAGACGGGCCTTGCGACGGGCTGGAAGAATTGCGGCTCGCTCGCCGTGGCGCGCACGACCGATCGCATGACCGTGCTGAAGCGGACCGCAGCATCGGCGCGGGCGCAAGGGGTTGCCGTCGAGGTGATCTCACCGCGGGAAGCCGCCGATCTCTGGCCGGTGATGGCGATGGACGATCTCGTAGGAGCCGTCTGGCTTCCCGGAGACGGCAAGGCCAATCCGACGGACCTCACCCAGTCGCTGGCGAAGGGGGCGCGCAACCGCGGCGCCCGCATTATCGAGCGCGTGCGCGTGACGGGCATCACGGTTAAGGACGGGACGGTCCGTGGCGTCGAGACCGATGGGGGGAATATCGCCGCTGAAATCGTCGTCAATTGCGCCGGCCAGTGGGCGCGCAAGGTCGGGCTGATGTGCGGCGTGACGGTCCCTCTGCACTCGGCCGAGCACATGTATATCGTCACCGGAAAGATCGAGGGGGTGCATCCCGACCTGCCGGCGCTGCGCGACCCGGACGGCTACATCTATTTTAAGGAGGAAGTCGGCGGTCTCGTCATGGGCGGCTTCGAACCGGAAGCCAAGCCCTGGGGCATGAACGGCATTCCGGACGATTTTGAATTCGCCTTGCTTGCAGATGACTGGGACCAGTTCGAGATCCTGATGCAGAACGCGCTGGTGCGCGTGCCGCAGCTCGAAACGGCCGAGGTCAGGAAATTCTACAATGGGCCGGAGAGCTTCACGCCGGACAATAATTTCATTCTCGGCGAGGCACCGGAACTGCGGAATTTCTATGTAGGCGCCGGGTTCAATTCCATGGGCATCGCCAGCGCCGGCGGCGCCGGGCGGGCTCTTGCCGAGTGGATCGTCAACGGTGCGGCGACAATGGATCTCTGGCCGGTCGACATTCGCCGCTTCGCGAGCTTCAACAACAATCCGCGCTGGCTGCACGACCGGGTGAAGGAAACGCTCGGACTGCACTATGCCATGCCATGGCCGAACCGCGAGCTGCACACAGCGCGACCCTTCCGGCGCTCGCCGCTCTACGACCGGCTTGCCTCCAAGGGCGCATGCTTCGGCTCGAAGATGGGTTGGGAGCGCGCGAACTGGTTTGCCGAAGCAGGCCAAACACCGGAAACGGACTATGCCTTCGGTCGGCAGAACTGGCATGAGGCAGTAAAGCGAGAGATGAACGCGGCGCGACAAGCTGCTGGGATATTTGATCAAACTTCATTTGCCAAATTTCTCGTGCAGGGGCCCGACGCAGCGAAGGCGCTCAACCGCATCTGCGCCGCGGACGTCGATGTCGAGGTCGGCCGGTCGGTCTATACGGGCATGCTCAACGAACGGGGCGGCTACGAAAGCGACCTGACGGTGATGCGGCTCGCCGTCGACCGGTTCCTGATCGTCACCGGATCCGCGCAGGCGGTGCACGACGCCGACTGGATCCGCAGGAACACCTCATCGGACGCCCGCGTCACCCTCACCGACGTGACCTCGGCTTACGCGGTGCTGGCCCTGATGGGGCCGAATGCACGCGACATACTCGGGCGGATCACGTCCGCCGACCTCTCGAATGCAGGCTTTCCCTTTGCGACCATCCGCGAGATCGATATCGGCTATGCGACGGCCTACGCCAACCGAATGACTTATGTCGGCGAACTCGGCTGGGAACTGATCGTGCCCAGTGAATTTGCCGTGGGCGTTTACGAGGCATTGCACCAGGCGGGGCGCGATCTCGGGCTCGTCGATTGCGGCTATTACGCTCTCGAGGCGCTCCGTATCGAGAAAGGCTTTCGCGCCTGGAGCCGCGAACTGACGCCTGACATCAATCCTCACGAAGCGGGGCTCGCCTTCGCCGTGTCGTTCGACAAGCCGGGCGGATTCATCGGCCGCGAGGCTTTGATCCGGGCAAAGCAGGTCGGCGCCCCCGTCAGACGGATCGTGCAATTCACCTTGGATGATCCCGAGCCGATGCTTTGGGGCGGGGAGCTCATCCTGCGTGACGGCAAACCTGTCGGCGAAGTCCGCTCAGCCGCCTATGGCCACACGCTCGGGCGTTCCGTTGCGCTCGGCCTCATAGAACATGGAGAAGGGGTCGACCGCGAGTTCATCGCAAACGGGAGTTTCCAGATCGACCTTGCCGGTGAGCGCCACCCGGCGACCGCTCACCTGAAGTGCCCCTACGATCCGAAGTCAGAACGCGTGCGGGCGGATGCCGGGGAGCCGCGAGCCGCCGCCTGAAGCGGGCAGCTCCATTCACCTCTCCGTCAGCGAGCGGGCAATTTCGAAGAAGGCGCGCACGAGCTTTCCGCCGCTGCGCTCCTTCAGGCAGATCAACGCCTCGTCCATCAGCATTTCGGCGCCGACGATCTCGATCGGCGCGAGACGTCCGTCCCGGCCGAATTCCGCGGCTGAGACGAAGCCCACCCCGGCACCGGCCGCGACGATCTCCCGCACGGCCTCCCGGCCCTCCGCTTCGATGGCCGGCTTCAGGGTGACGCCTGCGGCGGCCGCGAAATCCTCGAGCTTCTGCCGCGTTTTCGAACCGCGTTCCCGCATCACCAGCGGCTGGCCCGAGAGTTCCTCGAGGCTGACGGTGCTTCGCCGGGCGATCGGATGTTCGCTCGATGCGAAAGCGATGATCGGCGTCGAGTTCAGCTTGACGATGTCGAACTCCCGGCTCTCGGGAACCTCGCCGAGCACGCCGATGTCGGCCTCGTAGGAATAGAGGCTGGTGATGACCGTTTCCGTGTTGCCGGCCCTCAGCGAGATCTGAACCGACGGATATTTCTGACGAAAGGCAGCAAGGATGTGAAGCAGATGGTGGGCGGCGTCGGCGACGATTCGAAGCGTGCCGGCCCGCAACGCGCGCGATTCCGATAGCAGATCGAGCGCCTGCTGCTCGGTGTCGAACATGCGTCGGGTGATCTCCAACAGCTGGTGACCGGCCTGGGTCAGCGTCACCTGCTTCTTGTTCCGGTTGAAGAGAAGCACGTCATATTCCTCTTCCAGCTTGCGGACCTGATCCGACACGGCCGGCTGCGTGAGGAACAGCGCCTCTGCTGCACGGGAGAAGCCTCCACAAACTGCAACATTGTGGAACGCGCGAAGCTGGACGTACCGCATGGCCTCTCCCAATCATAAGCTGACCTGATAAAACGATAGAAACGAACGATTTGATTTATGTAAAGGGAAAAGTGACGGTCGTCGGATCGATATTCCGGAGAGATTGAAGATGGCTCTCGTTACTCTCTCGCTGCATCTGGCCGGCGCGACCGTGCTGCTGCTCTACGCGGTGCATCTCGTCCGCAGCGGCGTCGAGAACGCCTATGGCACGTCGTTGAAGCGTGTGCTGGCGAGGGGAGGGAAGCGCCGCATTTATGCCGCCGCGAGCGGCACGGTCCTTGCGGTCCTGCTGCAGAGCTCGACCGCCGTGGCGATGCTCGCCTCCGGTCTTTCGGCAAGCGGCTATCTTACGCTGAACACCAGCCTTGCCGTTCTGCTGGGAGCGGATTTCGGCTCGGCGCTGGTGGTTCGCGTTCTTTCGTTCGACCTGGGCTGGCTGTCGCCGCTCCTGCTTGCGGCCGGCGGACTGCTTTACCTGAAGGGCAGAAGCGACAAGCCCCGCGAGCTCGGCCGCATGCTGCTCGGCATCGGCTTCGTCCTCATATCGCTGAAGCTGATCGGCGAGGCGACCTTGCCGTTGAAACAGAGCGACGTGTTGCCCGCCATCGTCGGCTATCTCGCGGAGGACCATGTGACGGCCTTCGCGGCGGCGATGCTCTTCACCTGGATCGTGCATTCGAGCGTCGCGGTCCTGATCCTCATCCTGGGTTTCGCCGCGCAGGGGCTTCTGCCCGTCGAGGCAGGCCTGCCGCTGATTCTCGGCGCCAATCTCGGCAGCGGGTTGATCGCCATGTGGCTGACGCGCGGGTTTTCAGCCGAGGCGCGGCGCGTCGCGGCCGGCAATCTCCTTTTCCGGGCCTCCGGCGCCTTGATCGCCTTGCCGGCGATCGGCCCCTTGTCGGCAGAACTTCGACATCTTGGCGCAACCCCGGCGGAGCAGCTCGTCCATTTTCATCTGGCCTTCAACGTCTGCCTCGCGATTTTTTGCCTGCCGCTTTCGCAGCTTGCCGCCGGCGCCGTTACTTCTCTCATCAAATCGGATCTCAAGAGCTCCGAAGACGGCGACACGCTTGCCCGGAGAATCAGCGCGCTGGACCGGACTCTGCTCGACAGCCCCGACACGGCCCTCGCCGCCGCGACGCGCGAGGTGCTGTTCATGGGCGAGGTGGTCGAGCGGATGCTCTGTCCGGTGATGGAGCTCCTGGAGCATCCGAGCCCGGCGAAGATCGAGGAAATCCGCCGGCTCGACGGATATGTCAATCGCGCCCACCGCGACATCAAGCTCTATCTCGCAGCAATCCATCGCGGCGTGCTCGATGAGCGTCAGTCGCGGCGGGGTGTCGAACTCATCGACATCGCCATCAATCTCGAACATGCCGGCGACATCGTGTCCAAGACCCTGGTCGAAATCGCCCGCGACAAGCTGGAGAACGGCAACAAGTTCTCCGACGAGGGCTGGACCGAGCTCAAGGTGCTTCACGCCAGCGTGCGCGACAACATGCGTCTCGCTTTCAACCTGCTGGTGTCGGATGACCCGGCGATGGCGCGAAAGCTCGTCCGGGAGAAGGAGCGGGTACGCGCGCTCGTACGGGAAAGTCACGAACGGCATCTGGCGAGATTGCGGGCAGGGCGCCCGGAAAGCGTCGAGTCCAGCAACATGCACCTCGAAGTCGCACGGGCGCTCAAGGAGGTGAACTCCCTTCTCGCCACGCTCGCCTATCCAATCCTGAAACAGCGGGGGGATCTGCTCGAGAGCCGTCTTGCGCTTGTCAAAGGTTGATAAGCCAAATCTATGAATGAATATGAAATATCGATTTTACAGATACATATGGGATCGCCATCCTCGCCATGTCCCGGCAGTTCTCAAAGGAGAGAAACCAGATGCCCGCAGATTCAAAGACGAATGAAGTTCTCGAAGCGCCGAGATTGGGCGAGCCGTACCTGCTGACGCCTGGGCCGTTGACCACCGCCTTTTCCGTAAAGGAGGCGATGCTGCGCGACTGGGGGTCGTGGGACGGCGACTTCCGGGGCATGACGGCCGAGTTGCGTCGCGAACTGCTTGCGATTGCGGGAGACGAAAGCGGCGAATACGACTGCGTCCCCATGCAGGGGAGCGGCTCCTTCTCGGTGGAAGCCATGCTCGGCAGCTTCATTCCCCGCGACGGCAAGGTTCTGGTGTTGATGAACGGGGCCTACGGTCAGCGCATCGGCCAGACGCTCAAATATCTCGGCCGCACGCACGTCTCGATCGACAAGGGCGACTATATGCCCCCGCGCGGCAGCGAGGTTGCGGCCGCTCTCGACGCAGATCCGGCAATCACCCATGTCGTGGTCGTCCATTGCGAGACGAGCTCGGGCATTCTCAATCCTCTCAAGGAAATTTCCGAGGCAGTCTACAGTCGCGGCCGCAAGCTGCTGGTCGACAGCATGAGCGCCTTCGGCGCTGTGCCCGCCGGTGTCGATGACTTCCGCTACGAGGCGATCGTTTCCTCCGCCAACAAATGCATCGAAGGCGTTCCGGGTTTCGGGTTCGTCATCGCGCGCAAGTCGGAACTGGAGGCTGCGAAGGATCGCAGCCATTCCTTGAGTCTCGACGTCCATGCGCAATGGGCCTACATGAACAAGACGGGACAATGGCGCTTTACTCCGCCGACCCATGTCGTCGCCGCCTTTCTCGAGGCGCTGCGACTGCATCGCAAGGAAGGCGGCGTTGCTGGGCGCGGCGCGCGCTACGCGAACAACCGCGACGTCATGGTCGCCGGCATGCGCCAGCTCGGCTTCGAGACACTGCTAGGCGACGAGTGGCTCTCGCCGATTATCGTGACCTTCTTCAGCCCCGCCCATCCGAACTTCAATTTCGAGCGCTTCTACGAATTGATGAAGGCGAGGGGCTTCATCATCTATCCCGGCAAGCTCACCGTCGTCGACAGCTTCCGGATCGGCTGCATCGGCCAGATGGACGCGCAGGTGATGGAAAAGGTGGTTGCCGCCGCCGCCGAGAGCCTTGCGCAAATGGGCGTCGACACCGCCACCCCACCGGCGCTCGCGCTCGCCGAGCGCGCCCGCCTCGCCGCCTGACCGATCCCCCTTCCAGGAGCACAACAGATGAACCAGATGTCCAAGATTTCGGTGACGGTCAATGGCCGCCGCTATCCATGGCCCCGCGTGCCAGCAATTGCGATCTGCCTCGACGGATGCGAGCCCGCCTATCTCGATGCAGCGATCGACGCCGGGCTGATGCCCGCGCTGAAGCGCATCAAGGAACGGGGAGCCGTGCGGTTGGCGCACAGCGTCATCCCGAGTTTTACCAATCCCAACAATCTCTCGATCGCAACCGGCAGCCCGCCGGCGGTCCACGGGATTTGCGGGAACTACCTCTATGAGCCGTCGACGGGCGAAGAGGTGATGATGAACGATCCGAAGTTCCTGCGCGCGCCCACCATTTTCCAGGCCTTCTATGATGCAGGTGCCCGGGTCGCGGTCGTCACGGCGAAGGACAAGCTGCGGGCGCTGCTGGGAAAAGGGCTCCGTTTCGACGAAGAGCGCGCCGTCTGCTTCTCGTCCGAAAAATCGGACAAGGCGACCCGCGCGGAGCACGGGATCGACAATGCTTCCGCCTGGCTCGGCCGGCCGGTTCCCGAGGTCTATTCGGCAGCACTTTCGGAATTCGTCTTCGCTGCGGGCGTCAAGCTGCTCAGGGAGTTTCGCCCCGACATCATGTATCTGACGACGACCGACTATGTTCAGCATAAATATGCCCCCGGCGTTCCCGAAGCCAATTCCTTCTACGAAATGTTCGACCGGTATCTCGCCGAACTGGACGGGCTCGGAGCAGCCATCGTCGTCACTGCCGATCACGGCATGAAGCCGAAGCACAAGGCGGACGGCTCACCCGACGTCATCTATGTTCAGGACCTGCTCGACGAATGGCTCGGCAAGGATGCGGCCCGCGTCATCCTGCCGATCACCGACCCCTATGTCGTGCATCACGGCGCGCTCGGGTCCTTTGCCACCGCCTATCTTCCGGACGGATGCGACCGCGGCGAGATCATGGCAAGGCTGAAAGCGATTCAAGGCATCGACGTCGTGCTCGACCGCTCGGAGGCGTGCCGGCGCTTCGAGCTGCCGGAAGACCGCATCGGCGACATCGTCCTCGTTTCATCCGAAAACAAGACGCTCGGCACCAGCGAGCACCGGCACGACCTGGCCGCACTCGACGAACCGTTGCGCTCCCATGGAGGTCTGACCGAGCAGGAGGTTCCCTTCATCGTCAACCGCGGGCTGCCCGAACTCCCGAACGCGCCGCGTCTTCGCAACTTCGATGCGTTTTTCTACGCGGTCACGGCGGCGGCCGAGGCCGGTGCGGAGGGCGCGCTATGACGAAGGCGGAGGTCACAATCGCAGTGCGCCACGAACCGATGCGCATAGCCGGGCGCCTTATCGACACGGACGATCGCATAGAGGTCCGCTATCCCTGGAACGACACTGTCGTCGGCACCGTACCGGCCGGCCGCGCCGAACACGCAAGAGAAGCCTTTGCGATCGCGGCCGCCTATCAGCCGAAGCTCACGCGCTACGAGCGGCAGAAAATCCTGCTGGCGACCGCGGAGGCGCTGGCCGCCCGCAAGGAGGAGATTTCCGACGTCATCACGCTGGAACTCGGCATCTCGAAGGCTGACTCGCTCTATGAAGTCGGGCGCGCCTTCGACGTCTTTACGCTTGCCGGCCAGATGTGCATCCGCGACGACGGCGAGATCTTCTCCTGCGACCTCACGCCCCACGGGAAGGCGCGCAAGATTTTTACGATGCGCGAACCCCTGACCGCAATTTCGGCGATCACCCCGTTCAATCACCCGTTGAACATGGTGGCGCACAAGGTCGCGCCGGCGATTGCGACCAATAACTGCGTGGTGGTGAAGCCGACCGAGCTCACACCGATGACGGCGCTGCTGCTCGCCGACATTCTTTACGAGGCCGGCCTGCCACCGGAAATGCTTTCCGTCGTCACCGGCTGGCCTGGCGATATCGGCATGGAAATGATCACCAATCCGCATGTCGATCTCGTCACCTTCACGGGCAGCGTTCCTGTCGGGAAATTGATCGCCGCCAACGCGCACTACAAGCGCCAGGTACTCGAACTCGGCGGCAACGACCCGTTGATCATCCTCAACGACCTGTCCGACGACGACCTCGTCAGGGCGGCCGAGCTTGCGGTCGCCGGAGCCACGAAGAATTCCGGCCAGCGCTGCACGGCGGTCAAACGCATTCTCTGCCAGGAGAGCGTCGCGGACCGTTTCGTGCCGATGGTTCTCGAACGGGCGAAGCGCCTGCGTTTCGGGGATCCGATGGATCGCTCTACCGATCTCGGGACCGTCATTCACGAAAAGGCGGCGGCACTTTTCGAAGAGAGGGTGATGCGTGCGGCGGAGGGGGGAGCCGACATTCTCTACCATCCCGGGAGAAGCGGCGCGCTCCTGCCGCCGATCGTCGTCGATCGGGTGCCGCACCAGTCGGACCTCGTGCTGGAGGAGACCTTCGGTCCGATCATACCGATCGTGCGGGTTCCCGACGACGACGAGGCAACGATCGCCCTGTCGAACTCCACGGCCTTCGGCCTCTCCTCCGGCGTCTGCACCAATGATTACCGCAGGATGCAGAAATACATAGCCGGTCTGAAGGTCGGAACGGTCAACATCTGGGAAGTGCCCGGCTATCGGATTGAAATGTCGCCCTTCGGCGGCATCAAGGACTCCGGAAACGGCTACAAGGAAGGCGTGATCGAGGCGATGAAAAGCTTCACCAACGTCAAGACCTTCTCGCTGCCCTGGCCGTAAGGAAATCTGCCCTCCGGCAGCAGAGGAAGGAGCGGCCCGATGGCCGCTCCTTCCATTTCGAGAGCACACGCGAAACTATATAAGCTGAGACGATACTTATATAAAATAAATAGATTTTACTTATCGATCTATCCCCCGCAGATTTCCCAGGCAGGGCGGATTTGCAGGCGCGCAAGTCGCCGATACCGCCACAAGAGCTTGCCAATTCGAATGCCAACAAAAAGGGGAATTAGCATGCCGTTTTCAAAGATATTCCTGGGCGCAGCGACTGCCCTCATCCTCACATCTTCCGCCTATGCCGAGACGGAGCTCACCGTCTACACGTCCATCGAAGCGGTCGACCTCGACCGTTACAAGGAGACATTCGAAAAGGCCCACCCCGACATCAAGATCAACTGGGTCCGCGATTCCACCGGTGTGATGACGGCCAAGCTGCTGGCGGAGAAAGACAATCCGCAGGCTGACGTGGTCTGGGGCGTGGCTGCGACATCGCTGCTGCTGCTGAAGTCCGAGGGCATGCTCGAACCCTATTCTCCGAAGAACGTAGAGGCGCTCGACCCCCGTTTCGTGGATGGCGACAAGCCGCCGAGCTGGGTGGGGATGGACGCATATGTGGCGGCTCTTTGTTACAATACGGTGGAGGCGGAGAAGCTCGGCCTGACGCCGCCAACCAGCTGGAAGGATCTCACGAAGCCCGAATACAAGGGCCATATCGTGATGCCCAATCCCAATTCCTCCGGCACAGGCTTCCTCGACGTCTCCGCCTGGCTTCAGACGTTCGGCGAAGAGGGAGCCTGGTCTTTCATGGACGCCCTGCACGAGAACATCGCCGCCTATACCCATTCGGGCTCCAAGCCTTGCAAGATGGCGGCATCAGGCGAAACCGTCATCGGCGTATCCTTCGAATTCCCGGGTGCCAAGGCCAAGACGTCGGGCGCGCCCATCGACATCATCTTTCCTTCTGAAGGATCGGGCTGGGAAGCCGAGGCCACGGCGATCATCGCCGGGACGGCCAATATCGCGGCGGCAAAAACGCTGGTCGACTGGTCGGTCAGCAAGGAAGCCAACGAGATGTACAATGTCGGCTATGCCGTCGTGGCTTATCCCGGCGTCGCCAAGCCGATCGAAAATCTTCCCGCCAACGTCGCCGACAAGATGATCGAGAACGACTTCGAGTGGGCCGCAAACAATCGCGCTCGCATTCTGAAGGAATGGCAGAAGCGCTACGACGCGAAATCCGAGCCCAAGTCCTGATCCGCATGCATCTCACGGGAACGTTCGGCGCTTAGCCGCGGGCGTTCCCGTCAAGCCTCATCGAATGCCTATTGCCCAGGAGCTTGCGGATGAAACATGCAACAGCCCCCGCGGAGCCGGCCATGCCCGCCTCCGCTACCCGTCAGATCGAAAGACGGCCATTCCTCGAAATCGGCGGCCTCTGGAAGGCCTATGGCGATTTCGTCGCGCTGCGCGACATCGACCTTCAGGTGAAGGAGGGCGAATTCATCTGTTTCCTCGGACCTTCCGGCTGCGGAAAGACCACGCTTCTGAGGGCCATCGCCGGCCTCGACATCCAGTCGCGGGGCACCATTTGGCAAGGCGGGCAGGACATTTCCAGGCTGCCGCCGGCGCAGCGGGACTATGGCATCGTCTTTCAGTCCTATGCGCTCTTCCCGAATCTGACCATCGAGAAGAACATCGCCTTCGGGCTCGAGAATATCGGTCGCCCGCGGCACGAAATCGCCTCCCGCGTCTCTGAGCTTCTGGAACTCGTCGGCTTGGGCAGTCAGGGCCGGAAATATCCGGCCCAGCTATCCGGCGGACAGCAGCAGCGCGTGGCACTTGCCCGCGCCATGGCGATCTCGCCGGGCCTGCTGCTTCTCGATGAGCCTCTGTCGGCGCTCGACGCCAAGGTGCGCGTGCATCTGAGACATGAGATCAAGGAGCTGCAGCGCAAGCTCGGCGTCACCACGATCATGGTCACGCACGATCAGGAAGAGGCGCTCTCCATGGCAGACCGGATCGTCGTCATGAATCATGGCGGCATCGAACAGGTCGGTACGCCAACCGAGATCTATCGCCACCCGAGGACACTCTTCGTCGCCGACTTCATCGGCGAGACCAACCAGTTCCCCGCAACGGTCGGGAAGGGCGCGCAAGTCGAAATCGGTCACACGCGATTTGCCTGTGCCGAGCATCGGTTACCGCCGGGTTCGGCGGTCGTAGCCGCTGTCCGTCCAGCCGATATCATCCCGCACGGCGCCGCCGCCCATCGGGCGACCGGGCTCGATGCCGTCGGCAATGCGGACAATCTCATCGACGCCCATGTGGAGGATATGGAGTTTCTCGGCATGTTCTGGCGCACACGGCTCTCAGCCCCGCGCCTGAAAGAGAAGGCGCTCGTTGCGGACTTCTCGACAAACGCGGTTCGCCGCCTGAGCATCGAGATCGGCAGCGCCATCCAGGTCGAAATCCCGCAGGAACGCCTGCTCCTTTTTGCAAAGGCCTGACGCGAATGACGCTTGCTGTCGATTTCCTTCCGCCCGGCCGAGCCGTTCGCCAGCAGATTTCCGGCGACGACAGGCTCAAACGCGCAGTCATGCTCGTTGTCGGCATCTATCTGGTCGTTGCTCTTGCACTACCGCTCTTCGTGATGCTGTCGAAATCGTTCTCCACCTACACGTTCGATCTCCGCCAGTTCGAGTTCCAAGTGAGCGACCAAAGCGGGCAGGGGTGGAGCGATGCCGTTACCGCTGCGGCGCTCAATGCCGCCGTCGCCGCCTTCCCGGAAAGCGAGCTCAAGGCCAGCGCCGATGGGCGGCTGCAGGCGGCGAAGCTCTTCCCGGATTTCAGCTTCCGCAGCCCGGTCAGATATCGCATCCGCGGCACGAGCGACGAGGCGCACTTTCTTGCCGGTTCGCAGCTGGTGCGCGGTACCGAGTGGCAGGAATATGACAGCAACAATTTCCGCAGGGTAATGCTGCGGCCCTCGCGCTCGATCGGACTTTCCAATTTCGCCGAGTATTTTTCAACACCTTCGCTCGTCCGTTCGATCAGGAATTCGGTGACGATGGCGCTGATCAGCACCGCAGTCACGCTCGTCGTCGCCTTCGGGCTCGCCTATGCCCTGAACAGGAGCCGGATGCCGGGGAAGGGGCTGTTCAAGCTCATCGTCACGATCCCGATCCTGGTTCCGTCCCTCTTGCCGGGCATCGCGCTCGTGTACCTGTTCGGAAATCAGGGCGTCTTTAAGGATCTGTTGTTCGGCCATTCGATCTATGGCCCGCTCGGTATCGTCGTGGGCTCGGTATTTTTCACGCTGCCGCACGCCTTTCTGATCATATCGACGGCTCTCTCGGTCGCCGATGCCCGTCACTACGAGGCGGCGACGTCGCTTCGCGCAAGCAAGTGGCGGACCTTCTGGACGGTGACCGTGCCCGGTGCCCGATACGGCCTGATCTCCGCAGCTTTCGTGGTCTTCACACTGGTCATAACCGATTTCGGCCTGCCTAAGGTGATCGGCGGGCAATATGGCATGCTGGCCGTCGACATCTACAAGCAGGTGATCGGTCAGCAGAATTTCGAAATGGGCGCCGTCGTGTCGGTCATCCTGCTCGTTCCGGCCTTTCTGGCCTTCGTCGTCGATCGCATGACGCAGCGCCGGCAGGTGGCTTTGCTTTCCGCGCGCGCCGTCCCCTACGAGCCGAAGCCGCGGCGCGGTTTCGATGCGGCTTGTTTCGCATTCTGCTCCCTGGTCGCGGTCTTCGTCCTCGGGATGATCGGCATGTGCCAGGTTGCGGCGATCGTGAAATTCTGGCCATACGACCTTAGCCCGTCGCTGCGCAACTATGCCTTCGACCTCATGGATGGGGGCGGCTGGGATGCCTATTACAATTCGATCCGGCTCGCTCTCATGACGGCTGTGATCGGCTCGCTGATCGTGTTCACCGGCGCCTACATGGTCGAAAAGACCAAGGGCTTCGGGCTCGGCCGGGCGACCTTTCATATGCTCGCAATGCTCCCGATGGCCGTGCCGGGCATGGTGCTGGGACTTGCCTAGGCCGACATAGAGGCGGTCATCCGCCGCTTTTTCTCGACCGTCGACGAGAACGGAGTGCGCACTTATCAGCACATCGAGCTCAACACGGGGGACAACGTCTACGGCTTCGGGAGCACGCAATACGGCTATCAGTTGACCTCCTCGGGCATGCAGCATGACATCGGCTTTGCGATCCACGACACCGGCGGAACCGACACGATCGACTTCTCCGGCTCGACCGCGGGTACGATCCTCGACTTGCGCGCCGGTCAGTTCTCCAGCGTCAACGGTCACAGCAACAACGTGTCGATCTTCGCCGGCCACAATGCGGATGGGACCGATTATTACATCGAGAACGGCATCGGCAGCAGCTTCGACGACATTCTGATCGGCAATGACGGCGCCAACACGCTCGATGGCCGCGGCGGTGGCGACCGCATGGCCGGCAATGGCGGCGACGATACTTACTTCGTCGATTCGCTTGACGACATCGTTCGTGAGGAGGTCAACGGCGGCAACGACACCGTCATCCTCCTGTCCAGGAACCTGAAAATCAGGAAAATCGCCAACGTCGAAAACATCATCTATGCCGACGAGTCGACGACGCAGCCTGGCGGCGGCGGCGCGTCGCCGCCCAGCATCGGCGACAACACGATGACAAGCATCATTTTCGGCGGCAGCGGAAACGATACCCTCGACGGAGGCGCCGGCGACGACACGATCTTTGGTCAGGGTGGTGACGACCTGATTATCGGGGGCCGCGACTCGCTTGCCAGCCGCGACATCAACAATACGATCGACGTCGAAGACCTCGAAGACCAGACCGAGAGCGATGACGGAAACGATACGCTCTACGGCGGGGCCGGCAACGACACGATCCTCGGCGGCCAGGGCAATGACATTCTCGACGGCGGCGCCGGCGACGATACGCTAAGCGGCCAGGACGGAGTCGATATATTCAGGGGCGGCGCGGGGATCGATACCGTCGATTTCAGCAGGGAAAGTCCGTTTCAGCTGCTCGTCAACCTTGCCACGAATGTCGCCAGCGGCGGCACCGCCTCCGGCGACACTTTCTACAGCATCGAAAACCTGATCGGGTCCGATGACCGCATCGACCGCTTCATCGGCACATCCGCCGCAAATCACTTCTGGGGCCAGGGCGGCGGAGATTACTTCAACGGCGGCGGCGGCAACGACACCCTGGATGGCGGCAACGATGGCGACATCCTGTATGGCGAGGCCGGCAACGACACGATCATCGGCGGGGCCGGTCAGGACTATCTGGATGGTGGTTCCGGTATCGACACGGTCGTCTATGCGGGTAGCCCTGACGGCGTCACCATCGATCTTGCCAATGGCACTGCCAGCGGCGGCGACGGTGACGGCCCGGTGCAGATCGTCGGGCGAGGCGCGGTTATTCGGCATGATATGCTGGTCGGCTTCGAAAATGCCGTCGGCTCGTCCTTTGACGATCATCTCATCGGCAATGCGCAGGCCAACGATCTCGCCGGCGGTGCTGGCGACGACACGCTGACCGGCGGCGGCGGCGCCGACAGATTGAACGGCGGCGCCGGCAGCGACACGGCAGACTACGCCGATGCGGCGAGCGGCGTCAGGCTCAGTCTCACTGGAGGCAGGTCCGACGGAGACACATATGTTTCCATCGAGAATCTCGCAGGGTCGGGATTCAATGACCGGCTGACCGGCAATAGTGCGGCCAACGTGTTGACCGGCCAGGGCGGCAACGACACGATCGACGGCGGCCGCGGCGACGACACCCTGCTCGGCGATTTTGCCTATCAGGGGGACGCGCCGCCACGCCCGGGCATGGGAACCGGCTACGCGACGCTCGGACCGGACGCGACGAACAATTCGATCGCGGCCGCGTTCGACATCTCCGACAACTTCTCCCTGACCAGCGACCCCGATATCTTCGACTCGACCACCGTCCTTCATACGACCGTCAACGCCACCGGCAACGGCCAGGGCGGATACTACAAGATCGATCTGGCGGCCGGTACGGTGATTACGATCGACATCGACGGAATCGCCGATCCGAACGTCCATGACAGTTGGGTCAGGCTGCTCGACAGCGCCGGCAACATCGTCGCTCAGAACGATGACGGCGGCGGCGATCCGGGCTCTGCCAGCAACCGGGATTCGAGCCTGGTATTCGTGGCTCAGGAGACCGGAACCTATTACATACTGGAAGGCAGCTGGTCGCCCACGGCGCCGGGCGACGGCTGGGCAGAAGCCGTGCCGGCAGGCTCGTCATACGAGCTCAATGTGTCGGTCGAGTTCCCTCCGGCTCCGGCCCAGCCGGGCGTCGCGGGATCGGACACCCTGATCGGCGGCGCAGGCAGCGATCTGCTGGATGGCGGACTGGCGGCCGACATGCTCGCCGGCGGCGCGGGAGAGGATACATTCCGCTTCTCGACGGCGCTTGGGAACGGCAATGTCGACTGGATCAAGGACTTCGATGTCATCGACGACACGATCCTGCTGGACAACCTCGTTTTCGAAAGCGTGGGTGGCGAAGGCACTCTCGCCCTGGGCGCATTTTACGGAAGCGCGGGAGGTGTCGCCCATGACGCAGACGACCGCATCATATACGACACGGACAGCGGCGCCTTGTCCTATGACGCCGATGGCGGCGGAGACGTTGCAGCCATTCAGTTTGCGCAGCTGAGCACGAATCTGAAGCTTTCGGCCTCCGACTTCATTATCATCTGACGCACGGATGGGGCGCCTCAGGCGCCCCATCCGCAGCGCCGCGTTTCGCGGGGCTCCAGGGAGAGTGTGTGATGAAGCGCCCTACCGACCGCCGTACGGTACTCTTGACCGTCGGAGCTGCCGCCGTCGTCGCCGTCGCCGGGCCGGTCGCCGCGCAATCGACGGATATCCGCGGTGCAGTCACCTTCGAGGGTAGCGCGGTCATCCCGGAAGGTCATCTCGAGATTTATCTCGACGACCCTGCCATTCAGGACGAGACGAGGCGTCGCGCCACGCAAACGCGCATCAAAAGCGACGGAAAATCGAAGTCGATAGCATTTTCCTTGCCGTCGCCTGCAAGCGCGACGCCTTCTCCGACGCGGCGGATCGTGGCGCGTCTGGAGCGTGCGGACGGCTGGCTGATTGCGCGCGGCAGCACACAGCTGGAGGCGGGCTCGCCTGTATACGTCACACTCAATGCAGTGATTTATTGAAGGCCGGCAGCAGTCTCCGACGGCGCCGGTCTGATCAGTCAAGCGGGAGCGTCATTCCCGTCAGATACAGTTTTCACTCGCTGAACTCCGTCGAGCGCACGCCGCAAGCGCGTGGTGGCGACTCGACCGAGCATGATGGGCGCAAGGGACCGCCCGAGCGACAGGAGCGAGCGCCCCTTGTCGTGCGTTCTCACGCGTACCACCCGATCCAGATTTATCATCAGGGAGCGGCTGACGCGGAAGAATGGCGGCGTCGGAAGGTCTGCGCCGCATTGGCCGAGCAGCCGGCACACCAGATAGTCCCGCCCATCCGCCATCACGATGCGCGTGAAGTCCGCTTCGGCGGCGAGCATGGCGATCCCGTCTGTCGGCAGGACGACCGTTTGGCCCGCCATCCTGATGTGCAGGCGTCTCCTGTCGGGCGTGGCTACCGGCGCTGTTGCCGTGTCCTCGATCTTGCCGTCAAGGTCGTGCGCGCGCCGATAGCGCCGCAGCCGGTCCAGGGTCAATGCCAGACGTTGCCGCTCCACGGGCTTCAGCAGGAAATCCAGCGCTGCGACGTCGAACGCCTGCGGCGCGTAGGTGCCGTGTCCGGTCACAAAGACGATCGCCGGCACCTGATCGAGCCGCTTGATCAGGCCGAATCCGTTATCGTCGCCAAGATCGATGTCGAGGAAGATCGCATCTGGCCGCAGGGCATGCGTCAGTTGCTGCGCCTGATCCAGCGAACCGGCTTCGCCGATGACTTCGACATCCGGGTGCGCTTGGATCAGACGTTTCAGCCCTCGCCGGGCCGGCGGCTCGTCGTCGACAACCATCACGCGAAGCATGCATCCCCCCTCAGCATCAGGCGCGCGATCACGTTGTCGCCGGCCTGGATCAGTGTCAATGCGTGACCGAGCGGATAGTGCAGTTCCAGCCGGCGGCGAATGTTGGCGAGACCGATGGCCGGGCGGTCACGTTCGCCCGCTTCCAGCCTGCCGGGATTGCTGATCTCGATGACGAGGTCGGCGTCTCGACGCTCCACGGTGATGCCGACCGCGAAACGGCTGGCCGACGAGCGCAGTCCGTGCTTCACGGCATTCTCCACCAGCGGCTGCAGAATGAGATGCGGCACGGCGATCGACCGGGCCGCGGGGTCCACCTCGACCATCAAATCGAGGCGGCCTTCGAACCGCAGCTCCTGGATACGGACGTAGGCGAGCATTGCTTCGATCTCGTCCGAGAGCGGACAGATGCGACGCGTCTGGTTCTCGAGCAAATAGCGCAGATAGGCCGTGATCCGGTGGATCATCTCGAGCGCCGTGTCCGGCTCCTCGGGAATCTCCATCGCGACGGTGTTCAGCACGTTGAACAGGAAGTGCGAATCGAGTTGCAGGCGCAACTGGTGAAGCTCGGCCCGCAGCGCCTCCTCGCGGGCCCGGTGGCGCCGGATCCGTTGCTTTCTCGCGTCGGCATCCGCCTTGATCCAGAGATAGGCAAGAGACCATCCCAGAAAGATCAGGGTATAGTAGATCGCCGGGATCACCGAGCCGTTGGCGCCGTAGTCCGGATCGATGTTCGGCTGCAGGATGTCCTTTATTCCGTTGGCGATCAGCATCTGCAGCAGGCCACCGGCAATCGAGAGCGCCAGGGCGACCGCGACGACCGTCAGCGTGACGCCGCCGATCCGGTGGCGAAATACCCGGTAAGCAAGGGTGGTGAGCGCGAAGCCGAGCGGCTCGAGAACGGCGGTCAATGCAAACGCGAACGCCACGTCCTCGAATGCGAGAATACGGCTGACGACGGCAAACAGCGCGCCGAAGAGCCAGCCGGCCGTCTGCGCCCGC
Source organism: Sinorhizobium meliloti (assembly GCF_035610345.1). The sequence continues at coordinate 1,321,568 of NZ_CP141213.1, forward strand.
CAGAACGAACCGAGCGCACCCACCAGAACAGTGCCCGACCTGTCGAATTTTCGCGTCGTCCGGCTCCGCCCGGAGCTCGGATACGCGATGTGGCCTCCACTCAGCTCGCGACGAGGATCGGGCTCGGCAATGACAACCATCGAAGCTGTAATTCCCTAATTGCCGTCATCCCCGGGCTGGATTGGTCTCTTCACCGAGTAGATCGACCGGTTCATCGAATAGGGCGTGTCCATGCGCGGAGAGCGCATCATTAATACCTATGAGGAGTCGCATATTCAGTGCGTCGCACACTCGCACGTTGAACATGGCGGTGCAAGGCTTGCCGCCGTGTCTCGCTGTACGGGCGCCATTTTTCGGGGGGATACATCGGATGAAGCACGCCACCAGAAGCAGGAAAGCCCGGCCGAGGTCTTCGCTCACAGCATTCCGGCCCGGCGACCAAGCGGCGCTTCCGTCCGAGCGGAACACCTCGCATTTTTTGTTCGTGCTGGCCGTGGGTCTCGGCGGGGCGGCCCTGGCCGGCGAGGCGTATGCGGGTTGCAATGGAAGTGCAACCCAGACGATCGGCCAGGTCGACTATGGATACACATGGTCGGCCTGTTGGGGCGACAGTGGTGTGGATGACAAGGATGAGAAGAACGGCGATCCCGGAGCGAACATAACGATCAACACCCAGGCCTCGTACACGGCCGGCGCCAGTCTCCCTTACACCATGCCCTGGGATTCCGTCGGCGGTGTCATCATGACATACACGATGGGTGGCGCTGGCGTCGACGAGGGAAGCGCCGGCGCAGGGGGCACCGTGACGATCACCAATTACGGGCCCATAACCCTGACCACCTCGACGGATCCAGGCTCGATCGGCAGCCTGATTTCCGCGACGAGCTTCGGCGGCTCGGGGGACGGGGATAACGACAATTACAAGTCCAACGGTGGGGCAGGCGGGTCCGGAGGCGCGCTGACGATCACCAACTACGGCGCGCTGAGCGTAGAGTCGCTCAGCTCCAATACGGCCAGGGGCATGGCCGGCATCCATGCCGTGAGCAAGGGTGGCACCGGCGGCAACCAGAACAGCGGCGCGGCAGGCGACCAGTTCGGGGGAGTCGGCGGTAGCGGCGGAAGCATCAGCATCACCAACACTGGACAGGTGAATCTCGGCAGCGCGACCAACCCGCTGAACGGGCTGGACTATGTCTGGGGTCTCGCCGCCCAATCCATCGGCCAGGCGGGGGGGCACGACAATGGCGCGGGTGGGGCAGGTGGCGCCATCCGCATCACCAACGGATCAACCGGCGGAAATGCCTCGGTCGGTGCGATCAACATCTACTCGAACAGTGCCGACAGCGTGCGCGGCATCTATGCGTTCAGCCAAGGCTCCTATGGCACGGCCTCTCAGGATTCATCCGACAATGGCGGCGCCGGCGCGGACGGCGACCAGTTCAGCATCGACACCTATTCCGACATCACCGTGGTCGCCACCGGCTCCGGCCCGAACGACCTGTCCGGCGGCATCGTTGCCATCAGTCAGGGTGGTGATGGCGGCGCCGGCACCAAGTCAACGACCGGAGGTCGTGGCGGGAACGGCTCTGCGTTCAACTCGACCCTGAGCGTCCAATCGGGTGTCACGGTTTCGACAAAAGGCGATTATGTCGCCGGCGTCGTCGGGCTGGCCCAGGGCGGTAGAGGCGGCGACGGCGCCAGCGGCGAGAAGGACAGCTCCGGCGGTAAAGGCGGCGACGTCGGCGAGATTCAGATCAACGTCTATGGCGGTTCCATCGAGACCGACGGCCTCGAGGCCTACGGCCTGCTGGGGGGAAGCATCGGCGGTCAGGGAGGCAATGGCGGCGACGACACGGCCCTTGTCGGAACGAGCGGCGGCGGCGGCTACGGTGGCAATGCCGGCGGTGTCGGTGCGTATGTCACTGCTGGCTCCAAGATCACGACGACAGGGGACTTTTCGGCTGCGGTCACCCTGCATTCGATCGGCGGCGGCGGCGGCACGGGCGGCGATTTCACCGACGTGCTCGGCGGCGGTGCCGGCAATGGCGGCAATGGCGGCGATGGCAATACGGCCACCATCAACAATGCTGGCGGGACGATCGACACCTCGGGCGACCATTCCTATGGCATCCTGGTACAGTCGATCGGCGGCAGCGGCGGCACCGGCGGCATCGCCGACGGGCTGACGCTCGAGCTGGGTGGCGATGGCGGCGACGGCGGGAAGGCCGAGACGGCCAGCGTCCAGCATACCGGAATCATCACCACGACCGGCTATTCCGCGCACGGCATCATCGCGCAGTCGATCAGCGGCGGCGGCGGCGCTGCCGGCACGGCGGGCGGGGTGCTGTCTATCGGAGGTACCGGCGGCGCCGCCAACTACGGCGGTACTGCCGAGGTCCGGAGCTCGGGTGCCATCAGCACCGCCGGCGACGCGGCGATCGGTATCATGGCGCAATCCATCGGCGGCGGCGGCGGTTCAGGTGGCGGTGCTGAAGGCATCGCGGGCGTCGGAGGCTCGGGCGGCGCCGGCGGCTACGGTACTCATGCCAACATATTGCTGTCCGGCGGTTCGGTCACCACGCAGGGAGAAATGGCGCATGCGATCATGGCGCAGTCGATCGGCGGCGGCGGCGGCAATGGCGGCGATGTGATCGATATGTCGGTTGCGGTTCCGGGGCTGGGCGTCGGCGGCAGTGCCTCGGGTGGCGGTAGCGGCGGATGGGTCTGCGTCACCAATGCGAATCCCAGCAGCGATTGCTCCGCAGGTTCCGGAGCGCCGCAGCCCGTCACGATCGCGACCGGGGGTTCCGGAGCGGTCGGCATTCTCGCGCAGTCGATCGGCGGCGGCGGCGGCAATGGCGGCAACGCCACGGGCGGCGATGCCGGGTTCGGCAGCTTCCAGATCGGGGGCGGCGGTGGCGGTGGCGGCTATGCAAATACCGTGGATGTCGGCTTCCAGGGCCTCAGCCTGATGACCGGCGGCTCGCACGCCGCGGGCATCGTGGCGCAATCGATCGGCGGCGGCGGCGGCACCGGCGGTACCGCGAGCTCCTATTCCGCAGGTCTCGGCTTCACCGCGTCGGTCGCCGTCGGCGGTACCGGTGGCAACGGCGGGTACAGCGACAAGGTTACAGTGCATCTGACCGACAGTTCCATCTGGACCGGACAGGACGACGGCGACGTGACCGATGCCATCGGCGTGCTCGCGCAGTCGATCAGCGGCGGCGGCGGCAGTGGCGGCTCTTCGATTGCCGACGCACTCACCGTGGCGGTGCCGACCGGTGAGGACGTCTCCCTGGCGATGAGCGTCTCCACGGCGGTTGGAGGCAGCGGTGGATCGTCCCATGACGCCGCCGCGGTGTCACTGACGCTCGACGGCAGCACCGCGGTCTCCACGAAAGGCGCTTCGTCGCATGGCCTCGTGGCGCAGTCGATCGGCGGCGGCGGCGGCAATGGCGGCAGCGCGTCGTCGTTGGCCGCGACGGCGGGCACGGTGGACACGGTTAGCGCCAACATCGGCGTCTCGGTCGGAGGCTCGGGCAGCGGCGGCGGCAATGGCGGTACCGTCACGGTCGATCTCGATGACAGCGCCTCGGTGGCGACGGCCGGCGACTATGCCAATGCGATCGTGGCGCAGTCGATCGGCGGCGGCGGCGGCAATGGCGGCGTCGGCAGTGTCAACAGCAAGCAGATCGGCAGCGGCTTCAACCTGACGGCAAAAGTCGGGATCGGCGGATCGGGCAGCGGCGGCGCCGGCGCCGGGAACGCGACTGTGACGCTCGACGGCGGCACCAGCCTGCAGACCAGCGGGTCCGGTTCGCGCGGCGTGCTCGTTCAGTCGATCGGCGGTGGCGGCGGGACTTCGCAGGGCGCCAGCGTCGGGCTGTCGGCCAGCGCCAGTCTGCCCGGCGGCGGCGAGGAAGCCGAAGAATCGGAAGAGGGCAGCGGCGCTTTCTCCGCATCTGTCGACGTTTCGCTTGGCCGCACCGGCGGCAGCGGCGGCTCGGCCGGCACGGTCGACGTCACCACCGCAGGTAAGATCACTACTTTTGGCGCCGATGCCGACGGGGTATTGGCGCAGTCGATCGGCGGTGGCGGCGGGCTGGGCGGCTCGGTGGGGCAGGCTACTTCCGACGGTTCCGAGCCGCTCGACGACGAGGGAGAGAGCGATTGCTCCAGCATCGACGGCGATGGTGAATCCGGCTACTGCTTCGGAGTCAGTGTCGGCGCGACCATCGACGACGGCGGCACTGGCGGGACGGCCGCAAACGGCAACGCGGTCACGCTGACGCATGCCGGTCGCATCGCCACGCTGGGCGACTGGGCCGACGGCATCGTCGCCCAGTCGATCGGCGGGGGCGGCGGTGCGGGCGGCACCTCCACCGCGTCCGGAAGCCAGGCAACGGCCAACATCACCGTCGGTGTCGGCGGCAGTGGCGGTGCGGGCGGCAATGGCGGTGCGGTCGACGTCACCTTCGACGACAATCATGGCAACAGCATCAGCACCGCGGGATACAGCGCCTATGGCGTGCTGCTGCAGTCGATCGGCGGCGGCGGCGGGCAGGGCGGCGATGGTTCCGACCAGGCGGCAGGCAGGATTACGGTCGGCGGCGGCTTCGGCGGCAGCGGAGGTGCCGGCGGCAGCGGCGGTACGGTCACTGCGAAGGGGTGGATCAACCTTTCGACGAGCGGCGATGACGCGCACGGCATCGTAGCGCAGTCGATCGGCGGCGGCGGCGGCGTCGGCGGCGCCGGAAGCAGCACCGCCGCCGAAAAAGAGCACAGCCACACGATCGATCTCGTTGTCGGCGGCAGCGGCGGTGTCGGCGGCAGCGGCGGCGAAGTCGATCTCAGCGTCGGCACGACCCTCAACACTTCGGGCGCACGGGCATTCGGCCTCGTCGCCCAGTCGATCGGCGGCGGCGGCGGCATCGGCGGCGCTGGCGAGGCCGACAGCATTGCCTCGCTGGTGGTGGGCGGCTCGGGCGGTGGAACAATAGACGGCGGCGCAGTCACGGTCGACCTGACGAGCCAGAGCTCGATCACGACGCGGGGCATAGCCGCCCATGGCCTTGTCGGCCAGTCGATCGGCGGCGGCGGCGGTGTTGGCGGCGCCGCCTCGGGTGCGCCGCTCTCTTTCACCGGCAACAGCCCCGGCAGCTACGGTGACGGTGGCAACGTCGCCGTCACGGCCGACGGCAGCATCTTCACGCGCGGCGACTACGCCTTCGGCGTGCTGGCGCAGTCGATCGGCGGCGGCGGCGGCTTCGGCGGCAATGCGACGAGTGCCTTTATCGGTTCCAACGGAAATCTCTCGTCGGACGGCAAGAGCGGCAATGTTACGGTCAGCCTCGCTGCCGGCAGGACTATTCAGGCGTCCGGCAAGGACTCGATCGGCATATTCGCGCAGAGCGATGCAGGAACGGACAACAACGGCACGGTCGATGTGACCGTCAGTGGTACTGTCACCGGCGGTTCCGGCGACAACGGTGCCGGCATCTGGGTTTCGGCCGGTAAAAACAACGTGTTGACCGTCAACTCCGGAGGCAGCGTCTCGGCCGCTTCGGGCGTCGCCGTTCAATATACCGCCGGCGTAAACTCGCCCGGAGACAGCACCCTGATGGTGAACAACGCCGGTACCATCAGCGGCAGCGTGAAAGGAGCCTTGCCCGTCGCGGCCAAAATGTCGAGGGTGGCCCGCTTGGGCGGCGACACGGCAGTCTCCGTCGTCAACGAGGCAGGCGGCCTGTTGGCGGATGCGGAGATCTACGAGGCTGACGTAATGAATCAAGGCAGCCTCACGATCGGTCGTTCCGGCGGTATCGACGGCACCCGGATCACAGGCAACCTCACGCAGGACGCAGGTGGGCTGCTGGGGATCACCGCCGACTTCGCCGGCTTCCGTATGGACCGGCTGATCATCGACGGCGACGCCACGCTCGCCGGCAAGTTGACGGTGAACGCCATCAGCGTCCTGCCAGACATCACCCTGCCGTTCCTCACTGTCGAAGGCGCCCTGGACCATTCGTTGAGCGCCGAGTCGTCGATCTTCGATTATTCCATCAGCCGTGCGGGAAATGAGCTGTCGGTTTCAGCGGACTCGGCTCACTTCACCGATCCCGGTGCCGTGCTGAACCAAGACCAGAACAACGTCGCCGGTCATCTGCAGCAGGTTTGGGACGCCGGCGGCGGTTCCTTCGGCACGCTTTTCGGCACGCTCGGATCTCTGGCCGACCACGATTCCGGCGACTACGCGGCTGCTCTCTCCGACATGTCGCCCGGCATTTCAGGCGCGGCCGCGGCCGGCAGCATCGCCATGACGCAGCAGCGTCTCGACCTGCTATTGAGCTGCCCGATGTTTGCCGATGGCACCTCGGCTCTGGTCGAGACGAGTTGCATGTGGAGCCAGGCCGGGGCACAAACACTGGACCAGAAGGCCGGCGGCGGCGTGTCGGGCTTCGATACGACGACCTACGCTCTTCGGGCGGGGGCCCAGGTGGAGGTGTCGCCGGACTGGTTCGTCGGCTTCGCCGGCGGCTATGACCGCAGTTCCATTCGCGGCGACGACGGCCGGGTCAACGCCGACGGCGACATCATCTATGCCGGCGCCTCGCTGAAGCATGAGATCGGCCCATGGCTGCTGTCTGGCGCCGTCGCCGGCAGCTATGGTTGGTACGACAACACGCGCACGATCCGCATTCCGGGCTTCGCCGGCCAGGCCGAGGGCGATCCGGAGATCTACAACCTCAGCACCCGGGTACGCGCCGCCTATACCTTCGCGCAGGAGCCCTATTATGTGCGGCCTCTGATCGATCTCGATCTGATCTACTCGCATGCCAGCGGTTATCGCGAGTCGGGAACCGGTGCGCTCGACCTCCTGGTCGACGACGCCGGCCAATGGAGCTTCCACGCAACCCCGGCGATCGAGGTCGGCACGCGGGTGGAGGTGAACGAAACGACGGTGATGCGGGCGTTTGCAGGCGCGGGAGTGAGCTTCAGCACGGTGGACAGCTGGGATACCTCGGCCCGGCTAGCCGGTGCTCCGGCCGGGATCGGCATGTTCGACAGCGAGGTGCCGTTGGCAGACGTGGTCGGGCGGGTAACCGCGGGCATCGATCTTGCAACGGATAGCGGCTTCGGTCTCCGCGTGGAATATAACGGCTCATTCTCGGACACCTACAACAGTCATGCCGGTTCGCTGCGCTTGAGCCACAAGTTCTGAGGAAACGACTGGAGACAATGCAGCTGCGCAGGAGCTGCGGACGCTCCCGGGCGGGGCGTCCTCGGCGCGGCTTACCGCATCGCTGGTACCGTACAGAAAGATTTTCCAAGGTTCGGCGGATCTCCAGCCAAACCAAGTCCTGACTCGACGTACATCGCGAGGTAGATGAGGTTCACATATGAATTCGGGAGCCTCACGAAATGCGCATCGCATCATTAGCCTTCACGCTGTCCTTCCTCGCCTCTTCAGCGCTGGCTGCCGACATCAGTCCACTCGTAGATGCCGAATGGGTCAAGGCGCATGCCGGCGATAAGGACGTCGTCATCCTCGACATCCGCGACAAGGTCGCCGAGACAGAACTTGGCGACAAGCCCTATATCCAGGGCGCGGTGGTCGCCCCCTATGCGAGCGCCGGTTGGCGTACCGAGGTGGGCGGCGTCCCCGGCATGCTGCCGCCGCTGGAGCAGATCACCAAGTTGATCGGCGATCTCGGCATCGACGATGACGATCACGTCGTCATCGTGCCCTGGGGTACGGACTCCACTGAGTTCGGTGGCGCGACCCGCGTCTATTGGACGTTCAAATATCTCGGCCATGAGGAAGTCTCGATCCTCGACGGCGGGTGGCGGCAGTACGACGCCGCCGGCGGGGCACGCTCCGCCGAGGCCGTAAAGCCCGAGCCGGCGTCGTTCCACGCCGAGCCGCAGGAAAAGCTGCTGGCGACGACCGAGGAAGTCGCTGCCGCGCTTAAGGCCGGCGTCAAGCTCATCGATGGCCGGCCGGCCGAGCAGCACGAGGGCAAGTCCAAGAGCCCGGTCGTGCGCGCCAACGGCACTATTCCTGGATCGATCAATATCGAGCACTCCAAGCTCTACAGTCAGGACCACGCGCTTTTCGCCCGACCCGAAACTGTGAAGGCCCTGACCGAGGCCGCCGGTCTGGCTGCGGAAGAGGAAAACATCGCCTTCTGCAACACGGGGCACTGGGCATCCGTAACATGGTTCGCCCTGTCCGAGGTGCTAGGCAACAAGAACACCACCATGTATGACGGCTCGATGGCCGAATGGACGGCCGACCCGGCGCGCCCGGTCGAGAACAAGTCGGGCACCTGACGCCAGCGGACCGGGACCGATCCGCGGTAGCGGAAGAACAGGCGAATGTCCGCAAGCTGCGGACATTCGCGATTTGACCAATGCCGCACAAGCGGCAGGAATTCGAAATGACCGACATTTCCTTTGATCGTTCGCGATATTTGCCGCCGGCGATTGTCGACCGTGGGCCGGCGCTCGTAGCCGGCGGCGCACTGCTGATAGGCTTTCTCGTCATCGCGCAGCTGATCGATCTGCGGCAGGCGGCCCTCTTCGTCGTCGGCGGCCTGTTGGGGGTCGCTCTTTATCACGGCTCCTTCGGTTTCACGGGCGGGTGGCGCCGGATGGTGGTCGAACGTCGCGGGCGCGGCATCCGCGCCCAGATGCTGATGATCGGCGTGGCGGCATTGGCCATGATCCCGCTGATCTCGGCAGGCAGCCTCGGTGGCCAGCCGATCGTCGGCGCGCTGGCGCCGGTCGGGGTCTCCGTACTCGTCGGGGCTGCCATGTTCGGGTTGGGCATGCAGCTTGGCGGCGGCTGCGGTTCGGGCACATTGTTCACCGTCGGCGGCGGTTCGGCCCGCATGCTCGTCACGCTTGCCTTCTTCATCGTCGGCGCGCTCATCGGCTCGGCGCATCTTCCGTGGTGGCTGACCCTTCCATCCTTCGGCACGATCGATCTCGGCCGGCAGCTCGGGACCGGCACTGCCATCCTCGCGACGCTCGCAGGGCTCGGCCTCGTTGCCCTGGCGACGGCGCTGATCGAGTGGCGCGCGCATGGCAATATCGAAAGGGAGCCGGAACCGTCGCGTGCGGGTTGGGCCTGGCTGCTTTACGGTCCATGGCCTCTGGTGGGGGCAGGGCTGCTCATGGCTTTGCTCAACGTCGCCACGCTGCTGCTTGCCGGCCATCCCTGGTCGGTCACGTTCGGCTTCGGCCTGTGGGGCGCCAAGGCGGCGCAGGCGGTCGGCGTTCCGGTCGCGACGTGGGAGTTCTGGAACTGGCCGGGGCCGCAAGCGGCGCTCAATGCAAGCGTCCTCGCCGACGTTACATCGGTGATGAATTTCGGTATCGTTCTTGGCGCGGCAGCCGCCGCGAGTCTTGCCGGAAAATTCGCGCCGAAGGCGAAAATTCCGTTTGGCTCCATGCTCGCGGCCGTCGTCGGCGGTCTGTTGATGGGCTATGGCGCACGGCTTTCCTTCGGCTGCAATATAGGCGCGCTGTTCTCAGGCATCGCTTCGGGCAGCCTGCATGGCTGGCTGTGGTTTGCGACTGCCTTTGTCGGCTCGTTCGTCGGCGTCTGGATGCGTCCGCTTTTCGGTCTCGACGGGTTCAAGAAGAAATGACGACAAGGAACACGCTTCTTTTCGGTGCAGCGCTGGCGGCAGCGACCGCCGCTGTGGCAGTCGATCACCACACGCATCCCGTTCCGCGCGCCCGGCCGGCAGCGACCTCCGGTTCGGCGGGAGGGGCGGCGCCCTGTGCCGCAGGTGCCCCGTGCGCCGCTGCCGCGCCTTGTGCGGCCGGTGCGCCTTGCGCCGCCGGAGCTCCGCTCGCGGCACCACCTCCGCCGCCCGCGCCAGTGCCCATCGCGCCTTGTGCCGCCAGGGCACCCTGCACGGCAGCGGCACCCAAGCTCGCACCACCGCCGCCGCCGGGTCCCCTCCCGGCCGAGAGCAAGAAGCTTCCGCCGCCTCCGCCGCCCATTCCCTTGCCGGACCGGGAAAATGGCTGAGCAAGCCATAGAACTTGCGCGCCGCGAGATTGCCTACTGCGAAACCTTGCTCGCCAAGGGCGGTCTCAACGTGCTCAGCGAGACCTTTCGCGACACGGCTGAAATCAAGGCCTGGGACCACTACCCGACAGGCGATGTGTTCGACCCGACGAGCGGCGCTCAGTGGTTCTATCACTGCCACCCGGCTGAAGAGGGAGCGGAAGAACACGGCCATTTCCACTGCTTCTTGCGACCGCAAGGACCGCAAGGGCCGATCCACCATCTCGCGGCTGTGGGGGTCGACGCTCACGGGCGCCTTTTGCGGCTTTTCACGGTGAACCAGTGGGTGGTCGGCGATGACTGGCTCGGCGCGGAAGGCACGATCGCTCTTTTGCCGCGCTTCGACGTGCAGATGCCGCGGCCGTCTTATCTCGTGAACCGTTGGCTGACGGCAATTTTCGCCGCCTACGAGCCGCAAATAGCCGAACTGATCCGCGAGCGTGACCGCACCTTGCTCACGCACCGCCAGCCTGAAGGCGTCGAAGCGCGCCAGGACCGCGCGCTGGAGGTAACTTCGGAGTTCAAGCTTTCGGGTGGCTAGATGTGGCGAACGAGGATTCAGCATATCCCCGTTAACCACACCAAAGCTCCAAGAGTGCGGTATCGGCTCCGAAACTGGGTGAGTGAGTGACTGGAAGCTACTGTAATCACAGGCGTTCTATGGAATCGTCGCTGCCGACCCGAAGGTACAATGTGCTGTGCGGATCTGAAAGGTACGAGCTGGCAGCGAAGTGCGTCCAGTCAGAGAAGCGGCCTAGGATAGCCTTCTGTTGCCTCAATCCCTGAGGCGGACTTTTGCGCGTGCACTCGCTTCAGCACGTCAAGATTTGTCTTGGTACGCGCTATCGCGTCGTGAAGATGCGGATCAGGTCCAAGCATCTTGTTGTCATTGAGCAAAGCAACGGAAGCCAAACCTGCGTGGTGTTCCATAAGATAGATTATCTGATTTTTGCATGTAGCGGCAGTTTAGAGATGCAACATATGAGCCAGTTAGAGATGCGACAGTCGTCGCCTCTCGGGATGCTGGTCAAACGTCAACGTTTGGAAGGAAGACTGGCGACGTGAAGCGTGGTTGAGACCATGAGCGTTCGGAGTCGTCATGTCTTGTTTGATCACCATGTCGCAGAAGGAATTGCATCGTCTTGAACTCATACAGCGGATTCGCGGTGGCAGCCTGACCGTCGTCGAGGCGGCCGCGTTGCTTCGTCTCAGCCGCAGTCAGGTCCACCGGCTGTTGCAGGCCTATGACCTGGACGGCGCCGACGGTCTCGTGTCGAAGAAGCGCGGCCGTCCGAGCAACCGGCGTCATAGCGAGGATTTCCGCAACCTGGTGCTCGATCTGGTGCGTGAGCATTACGGGGATTTTGGACCTACGTTGGCCGCCGAGAAGCTGCTGGAACGCCACCGGATTGCGTCAGCAAGGAGACGCTGCGTCAGTGGATGATGGAAGTCGGCCTCTGGGTGTCGCGACGCGAGCGCAAGAAGCGGGTTTTCCAGCCGCGCGGCCGGCGCGATTGTTTCGGCGAACTCGTTCAGATCGACGGCTCGCTTCATTGGTGGTTCGAGAACCGCGGTCCCAAATGCGCCCTGCTCGTCTATATCGACGATGCCACCGGCAAGCTGTTGCACTTACGCTTCGCCGGATCGGAGAACACCTTCGACTATCTGCACGCGACGAAGGCCTACCTGCAGCAATGGGGCAAGCCGATCGCCTTCTATAGCGACAAGCATGGCGTCTTCCGCACCACCCATGCTTCCAAGAAGGACAGAACCAGTGGCCTGACGCAGTTCGGACGAGCCCTTTATGAACTCAACATCGACATCATCTGCGCCAACACCCCGCAGGCCAAGGGACGCGTCGAGCGCGCCAACCAGACGCTGCAGGATCGCCTCGTCAAGGAACTGCGGCTGCGCGGCATCGACACGATCGCCGCGGCGAATGCCTATGCGCCGGAGTTCATGGCCGACTTCAATCGCCGCTTTGGCAAGGCGCCGCGCAATCCGAAGGACATGCACCGGCCGTTTGCCGCGCATGAGAACCTCGATGGCGCGATGTGCCGCAAGGAGATCCGCAAGCTGTCGCAGTCGCTGACGCTGCGCTATGACAAGGTGATGTTCATCCTCGATCCGACCGACCTCGCCACGGCGCTGGCCGGCAAGAAGGTCATTGTCTGCGACTATCCCGACGGTCGCCTCGAGGTCACCCATGAGGGGACGTCCCTGCCCTACAGAACCTTCGACACGCTGCGCTCGGTGCACCGCTGCGAGGTGGTTGAGAACAAGCGCCTTGATGACATGCTGGCGGTGGTGGCCGAAATGCAGGCCGGACGAGAGCAACAGCGCAGCAAGGGCGGGCCGCGCCGCACCGGCCAGACGGACCATATGTTCGGCATTCGCGACGGCAGCCAGAGCAATGGCTATCAAAAGCGCGGCACGAAGCCTGGCCGGAAGACGGATTTTACCAAGGATCCGGTGGTCATCGCCAAGCGCCAGCAAGCCCTTGCGCAGCTGAAAGCGGCGGAGTGATCGGGATGTCAAAGCTAAAGTTTATCTTGCAGCTGGAGCCATCCGCCGCCGACCGGGCTGCGCAACCCTGACCAGCTCCACCCGGCCGGCGGCTTGCGTCTCTGTACTTTTTAAATATAGCAACTTGCAAATGCAGTAGTAATGGATAGGATGTTGTCGCGTTTCTAAGTTGACTACTTTTGTCTCATCTTTAAATAGCTGTGACATTGCATGTAGCCGCAAAGTTAAAGTGTCCTGTTTCTGCAAAATAAGAATGTCACTCTCCCGGCGTTTTGACGGCGGCCGCGTGGCCAAGGTAGCCAAGCGTCAGGTTCCTGAATTCCAGACAAGTGTTCATCGCGTCCTCGATGATTGACAGCGACTGCATAGGTAATGTTATTACGTTCGCCAACCGGAAGCGTAACGTAAAAACATACTCACCAACCGAACCGCCGGCAGCGATGCCTCACGCGGAGACCCGTGTTTCGCGCAGAGAGGTGAGACTGTGATTTTTTCCGCCGTGAGCGGATCGTACCAATGACTGCGTCCCTTCGCATCCACCTTGAGAAGGCCGACCTCGTCCTTTATATGATGCGTGATGACTGATGCGCAACGAGGCCGGTATGAGAACGACCCTGGCAATCGACGACGATGTACTGATCGCCGCAAAGGCGATGGCAGCCCAGCAGCACCGGAGCGTCGGCGAAGTCATTTCCGAACTGGCTAGACGTTCTTTGCGCAGACCGCGCAGCAGCGGCGAGCGCAATGGAATTCCTCTCTTATCACCTCAGCCGGATGCTCCGCCAGTGACGCTCGAGATCGTCAACGCCTTGCGTGACGAACTGCCGTGACTTTCCTGCTCGACGTCAATGTGCTGATTGCCTTAATCGATCCGGGCCATGTTGCCCATGACGATGCGCACGAATGGTTCGCGGCGACGGGTCAGACCGCGTGGGCTACCTGCCCCATTACCGAAAACGGCGTCATCCGGATTGTCGGCAATCCCAAATATCCGAATTCTCCCGGTTCACCGTCACTCGTGATGGAGATCGTCGGCAAAATGCGGTCGCTCCCCGGTCACAGTTTTTGGCCGGACGATGTGAGCCTTGTCGGGTCACGTGATATCGCTCCCACGAAAATCCTAACTTCGGGGCAGGTAACTGACACCTATCTCCTTGCGCTCGCCAAGGCGCGTGGGGGGCAACTGGCGACATTCGATCGCAAGCTCTCAGCAGCGGCGGTCACGAGGGGTAATTCTGCCTTGCACCTGATCACTACAACTCGGGTTCGTTAATCACTATCTCGCCGCGCAAGCTCACGAGCGAGTTCCAGAAAAGCTCTAACACCTGCCGAAAGATTCCGCCTTCCGGGGTAGTACAAGCAGAGACCCGGGTACGGCGGTGTCCAGTCTTCCAGCACTCGGATGACCCGCCCCGTCTTGATCTCCGGAAGAATGTCCTGTTCGAACAGGTAGCCGATGCCCGCACCCGCGAGCACAGCAGCCCGCGTGAGGCTGGCTTCATCGAGCGAGATCTGTCCCTCGACGTCGATCTGAACCTGCTCGCCGTCCTTCTCGAACCGCCAACGGTACGTCGAGCCGTCAGGTAGCCGGACGCGGATGCACTTGTGGGTAAGGAGATCCGGCGGCACCACAGGGACACAGTGCCTCTCGAAATATGCAGGAGACCCTACGACAGCATGTCGTTGAGGCCGACCGAGCGAAACGGCGATCATGTCGCTGGGAACAAGTCCTGCGACTCTGACCCCCAGGTCGAACCCGTCCCGGACGATGTCGATCATCCTACCCTCCGTGACGATGTCAACGTTCATGTCGGGATATCGGCGCACGAACTCGAGCACGAGCGGCGAGATGATCGCGCGCGCGGCGAACGGTGCCGCGTTGATCCTGATCGTTCCGGAAGGTGTTTCGCGCTGCTCGCGCACGGTTTCCAGGGCGGCGTGGAGATCCTGCAACGACGGAGCGACATGTTGAATGAACAGGCGCCCCGCATCCGTCAGCGAAACGCTCCGCGTGGTGCGGTTGAACAACCTGACTCCCAGTGCCGACTCCAGCCTGCCGATCGTATGGCTCAGCGCGGTGGTCGAGATACCGAGATCGATCGAAGCGGCGCGGAACGTCCCGCGCCGGGCGATGGCGACCGCCGCTTCCAGTTCCTTCAGGCTGGCCTGCTCCATTGTCCCGATCCCTTCATCAGCGCATGCAAGGTTATCCCACTTATGTGACCAATATCTGAGTGCTAGATTTTCTGCAAGCAAAGGAGAGACACTCATGATCCCGCCATTACCCAGACCCATCGCGGACTATGTCAAAGCCAACGCACTTCTCGACGTTGACGGCATGCTGAAGCCATTCAGCGCGGATACGGTCGTGCTGGACAACGGACGTCGTTACGAAGGCCATGCCGAACTGCGGAACCTGCTCGTCGAGGCTGCAGGTGTGAAGGCGATCTTCACTCCGGACAGTGTGCGTCATGAAAACCTTCAGGTCGTGGTTGAAGGACCCGTCCACGGCGACTTCAAAGGCAGCCCGATCCGTTTCACCTATCGGTTTTCCCTCGAGAACGACGGGATAAAGGCTTTGGAGATCACGGCATGAACAGCAAAGTGGATCCAACCGAGTTTGCGGGGAAGCGTGTGCTGGTCAGCGGAGGCACCAAGGGCGCGGGCCGCGCCACTGTTGACCGCTTCCTGGCAGGAGGCGCCCGCGTGATTACCTCAGCCCGCGGAACACCAGAGTCCGTCGACAGCGTCGAGTTTGTCCGGGCAGACCTGAAGACGTCCGAGGGGGCAGCAACCTTGGCCAAGGCCGCCCTCGAGCGCTTTGGCGGCATCGACGTCCTGGCTCATGTTCTTGGCGGATCGTCGACACCAGGCGGAGGCTTCACTGCCCTGACAGACGACCACTGGCTGTCCGAACTGAACCTCAACCTCTTGGCGGCCGTCCGCCTTGATCGTTTTTTGATCCCGCAGATGATCGAACGCGGCAGCGGCGCGGTGGTTCACGTTACCTCCATCCAGTCGGTGCTTCCCCTGCCCGATGCCACCACCGCCTACGCTTCCGCCAAGGCGGCGCTCAGGACCTACAGCAAGTCCATCTCCAAGGAGCTTGGTCCCAAGGGGGTTCGGGTCAATGTCGTCTCCCCCGGCTGGATCATGACGGAGTCCTCCGTCGACCTGCTGAAACGTCTACAGGCGGCCAATGGTGGTACGATCGAAGAAGCACGGCAGCTGGTCCTCGACAGCCTTGGCGGGATCCCGATCGGTCGTCCGGCCGACCCCCACGAAGTCGCCGACCTCATCGCCTATCTGGCCTCGGACCGTGCGGCCGCGATCCACGGCGCCGAATTCGTCATCGACGGAGGCACCGTTCCGACCGTCTGAGGTGATCGTGCCGACGTCCGAATTCAAGGCGGACGTCGGCTGACGGCGTGGGAGATTGAGCGAGCGTGACGTGCAGCGAATTGAGGTTCTGTCGAAAGCGTTCGCGCTTGATTCAAACCCGGTTGAGTGGAAGGATGTCCCGGCCTCAACGGTCGCTGGCGCCGCTCTACGAGGCGCCCGTCATCTGGAAATTCGGAGCGAAATATGGCTGCTGAGTCACACGGCATAGACCTGCTGCCGGTTATCGCCCTGCTTGGAGCGGCCGTCGTCGCGGCTCCGCTTTTCAAGCGTATCGGGCTCGGCTCTGTTCTCGGTTATCTCGCCGCCGGGATTGCCATCGGCCCCTTCGGCCTTCGGCTGCTCCAGGAGCCGTCATCCATTCTTCACGTCGCCGAATTGGGCGTGGTGATGTTCCTCTTCATCATCGGACTGGAGATGCGGCCCTCTCGCCTCTGGGGGCTTCGCCGCGAGATTTTCGGGCTGGGCATCGTACAGGTCGCCCTTTGCGCGATACTTCTGACGGGCGTCGGCGTTCTGACCGGCTTTCCGGTGGCCCCCTCCTTCGTCGCCGGCGCCGGCTTCGTGCTCACCTCGACTGCGATCGTCATGCAGTTGCTGGAGGAACGCCGAGAGATGGCGGCTCCGAAGGGACAACGCATCGTGTCGATTCTCCTCGTGGAGGATATGGCCATCGTGCCCCTGCTTGCGCTGGTCGCGTTCCTCGCGCCGATCGTGCCCGGAAGCGTTGCCGCGTCCGGGGGGATCGATTGGCTTTCCATCGCGATCGGACTTGCATCGATTGCAGGCCTGGTCCTCGCCGGGCGTTATCTGCTCAATCCGCTTTTCGGCCTCATTGCAAGCGTCGAGGCCAGGGAGGTGATGACGGCGGCAGCGCTGATGGTTGTGCTCGGGTCGGCCTATGTCATGCAGCTCGGCGGTCTCTCCATGGCGATGGGTGCGTTCCTCGCCGGTGTCCTGCTGTCGGAGTCGACGTTCAGGCATCAGCTCGAGGCTGATGTGGAACCGTTCCGGGGCATTCTGCTCGGCCTCTTCTTTCTTGCGGTCGGGATGTCGCTCGATCTTAGCGTCATCGCTCGCAACTGGGCGATGATCCTCTTCTACGTGGTCGCCTACATGGTCGTAAAAGCCATCGTCATCTACCTGGTGGCGCGGCTCTTCAGGGCGTCCAACTGGGAGGCGATCGAGCGTGCGGTTTTCATGGCGCAGGGCGGCGAGTTCGCCTTCGTGCTCTACGCCGCGGCCCTCGGCACCGGCATCATCAGCGGCGAAGAGAACGCCATACTGACGGCGATCATCATCGTCTCGATGATGGTGACGCCGTTGCTGATCGCGGCGCTGCGTCTCGTGGAGAGGAACATTCCGCTGTCGACGGATGGCGTCGAGCGGCCCGAGAACCTCAGCGGCAATGTCCTGATCATCGGTTTCGGCCGTGTCGGCCAGATCGTGAGCCAGGTCCTTCTGACACGAGGTCACGTCATCTCCATCATCGATACCGACGTGGAGATGATCAACACAGCCCGCGAATTCGATTTCAAAGTCTATTACGGTGATGGCAAGCGCCTCGACATCCTCCATGCGGCGGGCGCCGAGCGCGCCAATGCGATCGTGGTCTGCGTGGACAAGGCGGACGACGCCACGAAAATCGTAGAGCTCATCAAGGCCGAGTTCCCTCTCGTCCCGGTTCTCGCGCGTGCCTCGGATCGGCGGCACGCGCTGGATCTTATCGGCGCGGGCGCCGATTTCCACATTCGTGAGACATTCGAATCCTCGCTGGTTCTCGGGCAGAAGACACTGGAGGCCTTGGGTGCGGATCTGCCCGAGGTCGCCGAAATCATCGAGAAGGTTCGGCAGCGGGACGAGAAGCGGCTCGAGCTCGAATTGGTCGGCGGCCTCTATGCCGGGCGGCCGCTCTTCAGCGGCAAATTGGAGCCGGTGGAAGTGGTGCCGCCTGGCGGTTCGGCGTGAAGGAAGCAAGAGACAGCGTCGAAGCGGCGACCCTCATTCCTGTGACGCGCACAGGAATGAGGAGAGGAAAGCGGCTACATTCTACAGCAGGCTCTCGATCATGATCGGCAGTTCATGCACCCGCCTTCCGGTTGCGTGATGAATGGCGTTCGAAACCGCCGCCGACATTCCCACAAGCGCGATTTCACCGAGCCCCTTTACCCCCAGCGGGTTGACGATCGTGTCTTCCTCATCGACGAAGTGGGCTTCGATGTGCGGCGTATCGAGGTTCACCGGGACGAGATAATCGGCCATGTGCGCATTGATCGGACGCCCGTTGCGCCTGTCGAGCACCGTTCGTTCCATGATGGCCATGCCGATGCCGCCGATCATGCCTCCGATACACTGGCTCGTCGCAAGCTTCGGGTTGACGACCCGGCCCACTCCGTAGGCGCCAAGGGCTCGCCTGACCTTGATCGTCTTCACGTCGGGATCGATGGCAACTTCGGCGAAGACCGCGCCGAATGAATGCATGGAATATTTCTGTCCGGTTTCGCCGTCACGGGCGGCAGTCCCCTCCCCGACGAGCGGGCTCTCCCCGCCATAGGACACGAGCTCGGCATAGGTGACGCCTCGATCGGACCGGCCTTTCACGAACAGCATGCCATCGCGCCATTCCAGCGCTTCCGGCGATTGCCCGGCAAGCCCCGCATTGCCTCCGGCTTTTGCGGCAAGCACGGCCGCCTTCGCCTGAAGATCGAGGCATGCGGCTCTGATCGCGGAGCCGACAGACGCCATGGTCATCGACCCACCATGGGGCGGCGTCGCCGGAAAATCGGAGCGGCCAAGAGAAAACCTGATTCGCTCGACGGGAATTCCCAGATATTCCGCGGCGACCTGCGTCATCGAGGTGTAGGTGCCCGGCCCCATGTCGCTTGCCGCCGCCTCCACCTCCACCGTCCCGTCGGGGAGAAGTCTTACTCGGGCGTTTGCCGGGGCAAACAGGCATGGATAAGAGGCGTTGGCCATTCCATAACCGATCAGAAGGCGCCCGTCCCGCATCGAGCCCGGCTCGGGCGTCCGGCGACTCCAGCCAAAGCGCTCGGCTCCGAGATCGTAGCATTTCAGCATCGATCGGCTGGAGAACGGAACCTGCCGCCCTTCGTCGATCTGCGGCTCGTTGATCCGTCGCAAGTCGATCGGATCCATCTGAAGCTTGTAGGCCAGTTCGTCGATCGCACATTCGAGCGCGTGGATACCGCTCGCCTCGCCGGGGCCCCGCATATAGGTCGGTGTGCTGGCGTCCAGGGGAATGAGACGATAGCTCGTGCGCACGTTCGGGCAGGAATACATGAAGCTCGTCACGGACGTGAGCGCCTCCATGAACTCCTCGTAACGACTCGTCTCCCCTGCCCCTTCGTGGACGATACCGATGAGCTTGCCGTCGGCCTGCGCCCCCAGGGCGATGCGCTGTAGCGTGTAAGGCCGATGCCCCGTTGCGAAGAACATCTGTTTGCGGGTGAGCACGAGCTTTACCGGACGGTTGACGTGCCGCGCGGCCAGAGCCGCCAGGGTGACGTGCGGCCAGGTTCTCAGGCTGGTGCCGAACGCGCCGCCGATGAACGGACAGTTCACCTGCACGTTTTCCGGCGGAAGCCCGAAAATGGCGGCGATCTCCGCCTGCTCGTTGACGACGAACTGGCTTTTGCTCCACAGCGTCAGGTTGTCGCCGTTCCAGGCGGCGATCGTCGCGTGCGGCTCCATCGGGTTGTGGTTCTCACGCGCGATGACATATTCCGCCTCGACCTTCACGGCCGCGGTTTCGAGCGCCTTGTCGGCATCTCCGCGGGCGAGATCGGCTTCGGCCCGGGCACCCGGCCGGCGCGCGACGGCCGGGATGACCCGCTCGCCGGCATGTGCATCGACCTGCGGCTGGCGGGCGGAGTAGGTGACCTTGAGGGCGTTGGCCGCATGCTCCGCCTGATCGAGCGTTTCGGCGACGACGATGGCGACCGGTTCTCCGAAGAAGCGTACCTCGGAGCCCTGCAACACGTGAAGCCGTTCTCCCGCCGGCGGGTCGATAGGCCCTCGGTGTTCGTTGTAGGCAAGCCGCTGCGCGTTGATGTGGCTTATGACAGCCACGACGCCCGGCATTTTCTCGACTGCTGCGCTGTCAATCGATTCTATTCGGCCGAGCCCGACAGTACTGCCCACGATGACCGCGTGGGCTTGGCCTTCCTGGTTGAACTCGGCCGCGTATGTGGCCTGACCAGTGACCTTCAGGCGGCCTTCGATGCGCGACAAGGATTTACCGATAGCCGTCGTCATGCCACATCTCCTGCCATTTCGAGTGCTCGTACGATCGTTGCGGGAAGGAGTTTCACCTTGAACCCGTTGTGGGAGAGAGGACGCGTCTCCTCGGTCGAAATCGCCGCCGCGATCTCGTAGCTGGCGCGAGCGGCGGGTTTTCCCACCAGCGCCTGCTCGACAGCGTTCATGCGCCACGGGCGGGTGCCCACGCCCCCTGCAGCGATGCGGACCTCTTGGATTGTTCCGTTCTCCACATGAAGAGCCGCCGCCGCCGATACGAGGGCAAACTCGTAGGAGGATCGGTCCCTGACCTTCAGGTAGCGCGCCTTTCTCGCATAGGGGCCGTTTGGGATCTGGACCTCCACGATGAGTTCGCCTGGTTCCAGCGTGTGCTCGAGATGAGGCGTCGACTCCGGAAGCCGGAAGAGCTCCTCTACCGGAATGGTTCGCTCGCCGCGTGGCCCCTTCAAGGAGAGCGTCGCGCCCAGCGCGACGAGAGAAACGGCCAGATCGGATGGATGTGTGGCGACGCAGTGCTCGCTGGTGCCGAGAATTGCATGGCCGGCGTTCAGGCCGTCGATTGCCGAGCATCCCGAGCCCGGTACGCGCTTGTTGCAAGGCGCGTCCAGCATTCGGAAATAGGGACAGCGGACCCGCTGCAGCAGATTGCCGCCGATCGACGCCACGTTGCGGAGCTGCGGCGATGCACCCTCGGTCAACGTTTCCGAAATGAGCGGCTGCAATCTGCGCACGTCCTGATTGGCGGCGACCTCGGACATGCGCGCCAGCGCGCCGATGACGATCGCCTCATCCATAGCCCGGATGTAATTCAGCGGCAGCCTGTTGATGTCCACGATCTTTTCCGGCGTCTCCACCTCCTCGCGCATCAGGTCGACGAGGGTCGTCCCGCCGGCAAGATATCTGGCTCCGGCAGCGGCTGCGGCGATCGCTTCGGACTCGCTGGCCGCCCGTTGAAAGTCGAAGGGTCTCATGTACGATCCTCCTTGGCAGCCTGGGCGACGGCCGCAACGATCCCGGGATAGGCGCCGCAGCGACAGATGTTGCCGCTCATCCAGTAGCTGATCTCCTCGGCCGAGGACGCATGACCCTCGCTGATGCAGCCGAGCCCCGACATGATTTGTCCCGATGTGCAATAGCCGCATTGAAAGGCGTCATGCTCGATGAAGGCCACCTGCAGCGGATGCAGCGCCTCTCCTTCCGCGACGCCCTCGATGGTCGTGATCTTCGCGCCGTCATGCATGACGGCGAGCGCCAGGCAGGCATTGACGCGCCGGCCGTCTATCAGCACCGTGCAGGCCCCGCACGCACCCTGGTTGCACCCCTTTTTGGTGCCGGTCAGAGAGAGCCTCTCTCTCAGCATATCCAGAACCGACAAGCGGGGATCGACGACCAGCTGATGGACGCGACCGTTCACGGTCACTTCCAACGGCAGCGTGTGCGTGTCAGGCGCGGGCGTTGCGGTTGAACCCGCAGCTGCCTCGGCTGGGAGCGGCAGCGCCGCAAAGGCCACGGCTCCGGCGGTTGCCTGAAGCGCTTCTCGGCGTGACATGGCAAGACCTGGCGGATGCGTGTCTGCTGTTTCGTCAGTCATGAAAGGTCCCCTTCAGCTCAGTAATGGCGATAGAGGATAGGACGTGCGCCGCGGCTTCACTGTTCCGGTCTTTCGGAATTGTTCCGATGTTGCTGTGATCGTTTGGGGATCGGACGAGGATGGCGCCAGCCGCCGACGTGCTGGCCCGGACAAAGGCGTTGCCAGGCAGTTCGTGGTGACAGATGTCAGAGGCGACGGCGAAACTCGGTCGGGCTAATCCCCACCGCTTTTCGAAAGCTCGCAGCGAAAGCGGATTGTGTCTCGTATCCTACGACCAGGGCGACGTCACTGATCCGCAGCGATCTATCTCTCAGGAGCGATTTGGCATAGGCGATGCGCTGGCGTGTCAACCATCCGTACGGTGTCTGCCCGGTGGCCACTCGGAATGCGGTGCAGAAATGGAAGCGGCTCAGGTTAACGAGTGCCGCCAGTTCCTGAAGCCGGATGTCCTCCGCGATATTCTCGCGCATATAGGTCGTCACGCGCTTGACTTGCCGAGCCGAAAGGCCGCGCCGAGGCCCATTCGCCATCGGCGCCGGTGCTGCGGAGTGAGCTCTGAGAAGTTGCAGACACATAAGATCGAGGAGCTGCTCGATATACAAGTGCGAAATCGCGTCTGCCGAACCGATCTCGTCGTTGATCAGCGCCATAATCGTGAACAGTTTCGGGTCGTCGAAGTGCACGCGGTCGACCAACTCTGGCTCCCGGCCATTTCCGATCTGATCGGCACAAGCGTGAAGGCGGCTGTGGCCCAGAAAGATATTCGAGACCTCCACGGAACCGTCCGCCCGCCAACGGCCATCATGTCCCCTCACCCCTATCGTTATCATGCCCGGTCTTGCGGGAGCAGAAATGGTCTTCCCGTCAATTTTCGCCGAGGCGATACCGGCGCCCGCATAGGTGGCCGAGATGACGTGATCCCTCAGGGGCGGCAGATCATATTCGAACGGCTGGTTCCGCCACCGGCCGACCAGCCGCGTGTCGCCTGAAAACGCCTCCGGGGCCACAGGCGGCGCCAGGCCTCGCTGCAAACGCCGAATGTGAACCATCGTGTCCGCAAGCGCACTTCCCCCCACCGCTGCCCCCTCTTCTTCAATCTACAGCTGGCCCAAGCTTCGCGAACGCTAGCATTGCTCGAATATTTGCAAAATATACAGTTTGGTGAAGTGACGGCTTGTATTGGCGGCAGCGTGTACTTGCACGAGGCGGTTAACGGGTCAGCGTGACGCCATTTTGCACATAAACGTGCATCGCCACTTTGCCGCATTCCAACTGCCGCGTCGAGGTGCCCCGAGCTTTCGAAAAGAGTGTCCTGCCCCTCTCTCCGAAGTTTGCACGCGGCGGTGACCCCGGCGCCTTACCGATCCCTCGCAGGCCTGCTTTGCACCGGCAGCGTCACGACGAAGCAGGCGCCACCGTCCGGCGGAGCTTCGTAGCGGACGGCGCCGCCGTGACGTTCGGCGATCTGGCGCACCAGCGCCAGTCCCAAACCCCAGCCGCCCGCAGCCTCGCTCCGTCCCGAAGGGCGGTAGAATGGCTCGAAAACGCGGTGCCTCTCGCTATCCGCTATGCCGGGCCCGTGATCGCGGACCCTGAGGATCGCAGCACCGTCCGCCGGCGCGACAGCGGCTGTGACAGGTGGACCGCCGTGGTGCAGCGCGTTCTGCAGAAGGTTGCGCACGAGCCTGCGAAGCAGGCGAGCATCGCCTGCGACGATCGCAGGCATTCCGGAAACCTCGACATCGTTGCGCGCGCCTTCTTCCGAGACGAGAGCCAGAAGGTCGACGGACTCCAGCGCATCGAGGTTCTCGACGTGGTCCAGTCTGCTTGCCAGTAGGATCTCCTCGATCAGCGTGTCCAGCTCGGAAAGATTACGGATGATTTCGTGCTTACGATCCTCGTTCGGCGCCTGCTCATAGAGGTCGATCGCCATGCGCAGGCGCGCAAGCGGCGAGCGCAATTCATGGCTCGCATTTGCGAGCAACGCCCGGTGCGACTTGATCAGCCGCTCGACATGGTCGGCGGCTCTGTTGAAGCTCTTGGCCACCGCCGCCACCTCGTCGCTGCCGTCTTCCGGCACGCGAGCCACTAGATCGCCCTTGCCCCAGGCATCCACGCCCACGCGCAGCCGCTCCAGCCGGCGAGTCAGGTGACGCACCATCGGATAGGCGGCCAGCCCGATGACACCGGCGATCAAAACCAGGTAGGCGAGCGGATTGCGGCCGGAGGGACGCAGGGGCCGTTCCAGGCGCGCAGCCACGGTACGGCCGTCGGGCAGTTCGGTCACCATGGTGTGAAAATTGCCCGGGCCGTGGCGCCAAGTCTGGTCGAGAATGTCGCGCGGAAGCGGGCTGCCGGCGCTTGCGATCAGCCCGCCGCGCGGGTCGAATACGGCAATGTCGGCATTGAAGGTGCGTGAAAACCGCTCAATGGTCGCCTCGACGGTCCGGTTGTCCATGTCGGGCGGAATGAGCGCGGCGACGAACCGGGCGCGCTGGCTTTCCCAACCGGATTCCTCCTCGCCCTGCCCGAGCCATACGAATGCGGCGCTGGCGACGGCAACCGCAGCAAGGCTCGCGAGCAGTGTCAGGTAGATTTTCAGGAACAGCCGGCTGCGCATCGCTCTATCTCATATCGTCCTGATAGCGGGCGAAGACATAGCCGGCGCCGCGCACTGTTATGATGCGCTTCGGATGTTTCGGATCGCTCTCGATGGCCGCCCTGATGCGCGAGATGTGAACGTCGATCGAGCGGTCGAAAGCATCCAGCTCCTCGCCCTTGACCGCATCCATCAACTGTTCGCGCGAGAGCGTGCGGCCGGGATTTTCGGCGAGCGCTACAAGCAGGTCGAACTGGTAGCTCGTCAGCGTACACTCGCGGTCGTCGATCCTGACGGAGCGAGAACCGGGATCGATCTCCAGCCGTCCGAAGCGAAGGGACCGCGCAACCACGGCGCTGCCGTTTCGGCGGCGCAGAATAGCCTTCAGCCGTGCCAGAAGCTCGCGCGGATTGAAGGGCTTGGGCAGATAATCGTCAGCCCCGAGCTCCAGCCCGACGATGCGATCCGTCTCCTCGCCTTTGGCCGTGAGCATCAGGATGGGGACGTCCGATACCGCGCGTATGCGTCGGCAGGTTTCGAAGCCGTCGAAATCCGGCAGCATGACGTCGAGGATGACGACGTCAGGGTTGCGGCGCCCGAGCTCGGCGATGCCCGCCGTGGCGGTCGCCGCGGTATCGACGGTGTAGCCGTTTCCGGAGAGATAGTCGGAGAGCATGGCGGACAGGCGCGTGTCGTCGTCAACAATCAAGACCCGTTCCGCCATCCCTGCGCTCCGCTCAATCTTCTGCCCGACTCATATTTACCACCGGCCGTGGCCCCTGCGCTCTTTCAAATGCTTGACGAGCTTGACGCGCTGCTCCGGCGTCAGCACTTCGGCCGCGTCGAGCAGCGCGGTCGTCATCTTGCGTGAGGCCTCGTCAATGGCTGCAATGCGTTCGCTGCGAAGTTTCTCGGCGGCGGCCCGGTCGATGCCCGGCGCGCCCAAGAGTTCGATAACCTCCTCGCGCGTCTCGCGGAAGTCCCGGAAAGTCGGCCTGATCTCGGCGCGGGCATTATCGATGATGTCCCAAAGCTTGTCTTCCTGTTCGGGTGTCGCATCGAGCTCGTCGAGCATGGTGCCGATCCGGTGTTCCATAAAGCCGCCACCTCCCATATGCGCCTGCATTACATGGCCGCCCATGCCGAAACGGCCCATGCCGAAGCCGAAATCGTCGCTGCGCGCGGCTGCAAATCCCACCGCGCTGACGGCCGCGACGGCTGCGAGGCCGCCGATCGCCGCGTGCCGTCCCCATCCTTTCGAAACGGCTTTGCCGGCGCCCGGGCCCGACAGGTTCTTGTCTTCGTTGTCCATTACCAGTCTCCTTTGCTCCGCAGCACCTGCTGCGTTGGAGAAAAGCTAACTCGACAACGTTTCGACCGTTCTGGGCGAATGTGAAGAAATGTAAAGCCGCCGCTGCGCCGTAAACTGGAGGACGCGAGCACGAGCTACACCGATCCCGCACGCTCCGCCGCCGCCTCGGCGACCAGCCTCAATCGATCCAGCTCGAGGCGCGCATCGGGAAGCGCTCTATGGACGGGCGACGGCCCGGTTGCGCCGATGACGCCGAGGACCAGGTCCGATATCTCCTTATCCGAAAACCTCTCGCCCATCTTGCGCCGTGCCGCATCGAGGAAGGCCTCGTCGGACCTTTTCAGCCGTAGAGCGTGCCTTGGCAGCCCGGCGGCTCTCAACAGCACGCTCAGCCATTTGCCGTCCCAGGAGGGTGCGCTGGCATAGAGCTGGTGTCCGGCGAGCTCACGGATCATTTCTTCGGCGATGAACGCGACGGGGAGCCCCTCCGCCCGAAGCAGTTCCCTCGATATGCCATGGACTTCCTCGGCTTCGTCGGACCAGTCGATCCATTCCGGAGCCGGTCGTATCAGATAGGAACGCGAGCGGCCGTCCTGGAAGACCCAGGCGACCTCTATGGGGAAGCTTTTCTTGTTCAGAGACGATGCTTCGAAATCCAGGAATACGATCATTCGCGGCCACGTTCTTCCAATGCACCAACGTAATCTAGGTCAGTCCCGCTCGATCGACATGTCCAGGGAATCTCACGCGATATGTCGGAATGCCACGCGGCCGCCAGCAGCTCCGATGGAATGGCGCCACACTTGTTACTCCCACCATCGGCGTTCCGGTGCCAAACTACTTCGAGCCCGACAGCCAGGCGATGGCGCGGTCGGGATCGCGCCTTCAAGAGGCGCCAATGCGTACAGATTGCCAAAGCGCACAAACTGGAGGTGCCGAGCCATGACGAAACCGATGCACACGCCACCCGTCGTCCCGCCGCAGGCTTGGGAGGCTGCGCGCGAGCAGCTCCTCGTCAAGGAAAAGGCACTGACCCGGGCGCGAGACGCGCTGGCCGCCGAGCGCCGGCGGATGCCATGGATGGCTGTAGAGAAGGAATATGCGTTCGAAGGCCCCGCGGGGAAGGTCAGCCTCGTCGACCTGTTCGACGGTCGCCGTCAGCTGATCGTCTACCGCGCCTTCTTTGAACCGGGCGTTTTCGGCTGGCCCGACCACGCCTGCAGAGGCTGCTCCATGGTGGCCGATCAGGTGGCGCACCTCGCCCACCTGAACGCCCGTGACACAACTCTCGTTTTCGTCTCGCGGGCGCCCCAGGCGGACATCGCCCGGCTGAAGGCGAGCATGGGATGGCAGATCCCGTGGTTTACGGTGACAGACAGCTTCGACGCCGATTTCGGGGTGGACGAGTGGCACGGCACGAACGTGTTCTATCGCGACGGTGACCGCGTTTTCCGTACCTACTTCATCAACAATCGCGGCGACGAGCAGATGGGCAGCACGTGGAATTACCTCGACATCACGCCGCTCGGCCGGCAGGAAGTCTGGGAGGATTCGCCCGAGGGCTATCCGCAGACGCCGACCTACAAATGGTGGAACTGGCACGACAGCTACGTCAAAGACGCCGAGCCGGACAAGAAGTGGGTCGAGGTGTCGGACGCCGGAGAGGCGGCGTTCCGGAACCAGGACTAGATCGGGGCGACCTTGGGCCGAAAGAACGCTTCCCGCGCCGCAGACGTTGGCGCGGCTCTCATCTCCGTGACAAGGACAGAGATGATGAAGAGGAGAGATTGCAGTTCTCCGATACGTTCGAGCGGTTTGAGGAAAAGTACGTTTCCGCCCGGAAGGGAGGCCCGCCCCCGAGGGCACGGGCGGGCCTGATCGATCGCTTAGAAGTCCATGCCGCCGCCCGCCGGAAGCGCCGGTGCGGCTTCCTTCTTGGGCTTTTCTGCGATCATGGCTTCGGTCGTAACGAGAAGACCGGCGACCGACGCTGCGTCCTGAAGCGCGGTGCGGACGACCTTGGCCGGGTCGATGACGCCCATGGCATAGAGATCGCCATATTCGTTGGTCTGGGCATTCCAGCCATAGGAGAACTCCGCCTTCTCGCGCAGCTTGCCGACGATGATAGAGCCCTCGGCTCCGGCGTTTTCCGCAATCTGGCGAACGGGGGCTTCGATAGCGCGGCGCACGAGATCGACCCCGACGCGCTGATCGTTGTTGGCGGTCTCAAGGCCGTCGAGAGCCTTGACCGCCCGCAGCAATGCGACGCCACCGCCGGGCAGGATCCCTTCCTCGACTGCCGCCCGCGTCGCATGCAAGGCGTCGTCGACGCGGTCCTTCTTTTCCTTCACCTCGACTTCGGTAGAGCCGCCTACGCGGATCACCGCGACGCCGCCGGCGAGCTTGGCAAGGCGCTCCTGCAGCTTCTCGCGATCGTAGTCGGAGGTCGTTTCCTCGATCTGGGCGCGGATCTGCGTGGTACGGCCCTCGATCTCGGCCTTCGAACCCGCACCGTCGACGATGGTGGTGTTCTCCTTTTCGATCGAGACTTTCTTGGCCCGGCCGAGCATGTTTAGCGTGACGCTTTCAAGCTTAATGCCGAGGTCTTCCGAGACGACGGTGCCGCCGGTCAGGATGGCGATGTCTTCCAGCATGGCCTTGCGGCGGTCGCCGAAGCCGGGCGCCTTGACGGCCGCAACCTTGAGGCCGCCGCGCAGCTTGTTGACCACGAGGGTGGCGAGCGCCTCGCCTTCCACATCCTCGGCGATGATGAGGAGCGGTTTGCCGGACTGTACGACGGCTTCGAGCACCGGCAGCATGGCCTGCAGGTTCGAAAGCTTCTTTTCGTGGATGAGGATATAGGGGTCCTCCAGTTCCACGCGCATCTTGTCCTGATTGGTAATGAAATAGGGCGAGAGATAGCCGCGGTCGAACTGCATGCCCTCGACGACCTCGAGTTCAGTCTCGGCCGTCTTGGCCTCCTCGACCGTGATCACCCCTTCATTGCCGACCTTCTCCATGGCCTCGGCAAGATAGCGTCCGATCTCAGTGTCGCCATTCGCGGAAATGGTGCCGACCTGGGCGATCTCGGAATTCTTGGAGATCTTCCTGGCGTTGTTCTTCAATTCCTTCACGACCGCATCGACTGCGAGATCGATGCCGCGCTTCAGGTCCATCGGGTTCATGCCGGAGGCGACGGCCTTGGCACCTTCCCGGACGATTGCCTGTGCGAGCACGGTCGCGGTCGTCGTTCCGTCCCCGGCAAGGTCGTTGGTCTTGGACGCGACTTCGCGCAGCATCTGCGCGCCCATATTCTCGAACTTGTCCTCGAGTTCGATTTCCTTGGCGACGGAGACGCCGTCCTTGGTGATCCGCGGTGCACCGAACGACTTGTCGATGACGACGTTACGGCCCTTCGGGCCGAGGGTTACCTTTACGGCATTGGCCAGCACATCGACACCACGCAGCATGCGCTCGCGTGCGTCGGTCTGAAATTTGACTTCCTTCGCAGCCATTTCTTCACTCCTCAAAAGGCAGCTTGTTGACTGTATCTTCGCATTTTCAGGCGGCTATCTTCTCGGCGGCCTGGGCCTCGATGATTCCCATGACATCGCTTTCCTTCATGATCAGCAGATCTTCGCCATCTATCTTGATCTCGGTGCCGGACCACTTGCCGAACAGGATGCGATCGCCCACCTTGACGTCGAGCGGCTGGATCTGACCCTGTTCGCTGCGCGCGCCAGGACCTACAGCGATGACTTCGCCTTCCTGGGGCTTTTCCTTGGCAGTGTCGGGGATAATGATGCCGCCTTTGGTCTTCTCTTCGGACTCGACGCGGCGGACGAGAATACGATCATGAAGCGGTCGAAACGCCATGTTTTCCTCCATGGACAAACATTGATGATCTTGTTCCCCATCCCGGACCGGATGACCAATCCGGACGGGTGCGAAGCCTCGTTCGAGCACTTCGCGCGGGTTGATCTGGTTGGGCAAAAAATGGATTTCAAGAGGTCCCCGCAAAAAAATCAGCAGCGCTTCGACGCGGCTGCTAACAGACTGGAAAGGAACCTGAATTTTCGTTGTGACGTTAAGGTCATGCCGGGGCCTCGCAGGATCAGCGGGGAGCCGGCGAATGATATGTAACGGAGATGAAGTATGCGATTTTCATCGGATCTCGAGCGCCAGCTCAACGGTTACGGTCTCACGACCGCGCATATCCTCTACCGCATTCCCGACTTCGAATCCGTCCTGCAGACCTATGTCTGGCAGGATTACGACGTCGCACCGGAATTTCCCCAGATGCGAAAGTTCCTCGATTTCTGGCAGACCAATCTGGACGGGCCGCTCCACTCCGTGCGGTTCACCCACAAACGGTTGATCGGGCCGAACGAGTGGCGGCAGGTGGATGGCGAATTCAACATTCACTGATTTCCGGCGTTGAAAGGGCACTTGCGTCTCCCGCGCCAAGGCCTATTGAGATTTGGAACAGCCGCCGCGGCTTGTTTGGTTTCCTCATTCCTGTGCTTGTCACAGGAATCCAGCCAGACCAAAGTCCTTGGGCTGAAAGAACGCTTCCCGCGCCGCGGACGCGGCGCTGCTCTCATCCCTGTGACGAGCACAGATGAGGCAAGGGAGAGATTCCAGTCCCCGCCTCAAGGTGCGAACACGCCGGTGGATCTGCCTGGCGTCAGATATCCTTGAGAAGGCGGAGGGCGTCGTAGATCGCGGCGTGGGTGTTGCGCGCCGCGACCGCATCGCCGATCCGGAAGAGCTGGAACTTGCCCTCCGCGTTGCGGACGACCGATTGCGGTTCCCCGGCGATCAGCTGGTCGTGCGCGATCTCGCCCAGATTGCTGGAAGAGGGCTTCAGCTCGAAGTACAGATCGTCGAGCGGGATGGTTCCGTGATTGACGACCACCTGGTCGAAGGTCCGCTGTTTGGAGATACCCCCGTAGTCGCTGCCGACATGGGCGACCAGTTGATTGCCGCTCTTTTCGACCGCTTCCAGACGGTAGGTGACGGTAAAGGTCACATCGAGCTTCTGCAGGGAACGCATGTAAGGCACGAGGTTCATCGCCATGACCTCCGGCGCGAAGGAGCGGTCGGGCGTCATGATCTCCACTCCTGCGCCGGCATTGGCGAGAAATTCGGCGGCCTGCAGAGCGGCGTGGTCGCCGGCGTCATCGAAAATCAGGACGTTGGTGCCCGGCTTCACATCGCCGGAAATAATGTCCCACGCCGACACGACCAGCTCGTTGCCCCTCGACAGCACCTCCGTATGCGGAAGCCCGCCGGTGGCGATGATGACGACGTCAGGATTTTCCGCCTGAATAGCCTCCGCTTCCGCCCATGTATTGAAATGGAAGGTGACGCCCAGCTTTTCGCACTGGCTCATGCGCCAGTCGATGATGCTGATCATTTCCCGCCGGCGCGGGCTTTGCGCAGTCAGGCGGACCTGGCCGCCGGGATCTTTTGCCGCCTCGAACACAACCACCTCGTGGCCACGCTCCCCCGCCACGCGTGCCGCCTCGAGACCGGCCGGTCCGGTCCCGACGATGACCACTTTCCTGCGACAGTATGCCTTCGCGATGCTGTGCGGCATCGTCAGCTCGCGTCCGGTCGCAGCATTGTGGATGCAATAGGCGGCGCCCCCCTGGTAGATGCGGTCCAGACAGTAGTTCGCGCCTACGCAGGGGCGAATGTCGTCCTCCCGCTTCTCGATGATCTTACGGACGATGTGCGGGTCGGTCATGTGGGCGCGGGTCATCCCGACCATGTCGATCTTGCCGGACGCAATCGCATGGCGCGCGGTCGCGACGTCGGGGATCTTCGCCGCATGGAAGGTCGGGAAATTCGTCGCTGCGCGGATCTCGCCGGCGAAGTCCAGATGCGGCGAATTGGCCATGCCCTGAATAGGGATCACATCCGTCAGTCCTGGGTCGGTATCGATATGGCCGCGAATGATGTTCAGGTAGTCGATAAGTCCGCTTCCCTTGAGACGTTTCGAGATCTCAAGACCTTCCGCCTTGTCCGTCCCCCCGGGAAGGCATTCATCGGCCGTGTATCGCACGCCCAGGATGAACTCGTCTCCGACACGTGCCCGGATCGCCTTCAGAACGTCGAAACAGAAGCGCATGCGGTTGTCGAGCGAGCCGCCGTAAGGACCATCGAGTTCGTTCGTCAATGGCGAGGCGAACTGGTCGATGAGGTGACCGTAGGCCTCGAGCTCGACGCCGTCCATGCCGCCGGCCTTCATGCGCTCGGCCGCATCGGCAAAATCCTTGATTATCCTGTCGATGTCCCAGTCTTCGATCTTCTTGGGAAAGGCGCGATGCGCCGCTTCGCGATGATGCGAGGGAGCGACGACCGGGAGCCAGTCTCCCTTGTCCCACCGCGTGCGCCGGCCGAGATGAGTGAGCTGGATCATGATCGCCGCCCCCTCCTCGTGCACGGCGTCGGTCATCTCCCTGATCCACGGCACGATCTCGTCCTTGTAGGCAAGCAGATTGTTGAAGACCGGCGGGCTGTCCTTCGAGACGGCCGCCGAACCGGCGGTCATCGTCATCGCCACGCCGCCCCGCGCGCGCTCCACCGTATAGGCGCGATAGCGCTCCTTCGGCATGCCGTCCTCCGGATAGGCCGGCTCGTGCGCCGTTACGATGATGCGGTTGCGCAGCGTCAGGTGCTTCAGCTGGTACGGTTGAAGGAGGGGATCGTTCGGCATTTGCGGGGCTCCGGCTTGGACGTGGCGGCAGCGTAAGTGAAAATGTACACATGTGTCAACAAATCAGGCATTGAAGTCAGGGTCGGAGACACTGATGTACATTTTTCTTGCGGGGGTACCCGTCGATCTGCTAAATAGCGACGATGGAGCACATCACGAGCGACAGCGGCTGGCGCGGTTCCCCGGATGTCTGGCTTGGAGCAGCCTACGAATCCCTGCTCGATGCCGGCATTGATGCGGTGAAGATCCAGCCGCTTGCGAAGAAGCTCAATCTGTCGCGGACGAGCTTTTACTGGTTTTTCAAGGACCGCGAGGAACTGCTCGACAGGCTCGTCTCGCGCTGGCGCGAAAAGAACACGGGCAATCTGGTAAGACAGTCCGAGGCCTATGCCGAGACGATTGCCGAAGCGATGCTCAACGTTTTCGACTGCTGGCTTGATGGCGGTCTCTTCGATTCTCAGTTCGAGTTCGCGGTGCGAAGCTGGGCCCTGCAGTCGCCTGAAATTCTTGCGGAAGTCCAAAGCGCCGATCAGCAGCGACTCGACGCGCTCACGCGCATGTTCCTGCGGTTCGGGCATGGCGAGGCGCGGGCCGATGTGCGTGCGCGCACGATTTATCTCGTGCAGATCGGCTACATCTCGATGCAGACGAAGGAAGACGTATCCGTGCGGATGAAGCGCATTCCGGAATATGTGGAGATCTTCACCGGACAAGCTCCGGAGCAGAGAGAGCTTGATCGCTTCTTCGCCCGGCACGGCTACTCCGGATAGCGATAGAGGGCGATAAAGAACGAGCGAGGCAGGAGCGGGCAGACGCGGCACCCTGCTCTTCCGATAAGACGCCGCAAAAAAAGAAGAGGGAACAGTGTAATGAGAAAGCTGCTTGCGTCGACATGTCTGATGCTTGGCCTCATCGTAGGAGCATCGGCGTCGAATGCCGCCGAGTGCGGGAGCGTCACCATTGCCAGCATGAACTGGCAGAGTGCCGAGGTCCTCTCCAACCTGGACAAGTTCATTCTCAATGAAGGCTACGGCTGCAGTGCCGAGATCACGATCGGCGACACCGTGCCGACGATCACCTCCATGGCCGAAAAGGGCCAGCCCGATATCGCGCCGGAGGCGTGGATCGACCTCCTGCCCGATGTCGTCAAGAAGGGCCAGGACGACGGTCGTATCATCACAGTCGGCTCACCGCTGCCCGACGGCGGCGTCCAGGGATGGTGGATCCCCCAATACCTCGCCGACGCACACCCCGACATCAAGGCGATCGGCGACGCGCTGAAGCACCCCGAGCTCTTTCCGGCCCCCGAGGACCCCAGCAAGGGCGCGATCCTGAACGGACCGCAAGGCTGGGGCGGCACGGTGGTGACGACGCAGCTTTTCAGCGCGTTCGACGGCGAGAAGGCGGGCTTCACCCTGGTCGACACCGGCTCTGCTGCCGGCCTGGACGGGGCCATCGCCAAGGCCTATGAACGCAAGGAGGGTCTTCTTACCTATTACTGGTCTCCTACCGCCCTGCTCGGCAAATACAAGATGGTCAAGCTGGACCCCGGCGTGCCCCATGACGCGGCCGAATGGAAGCGCTGCAACACCGTAGCGGATTGCCCCGACCCCAAGCCGAATGCATGGCCGGTCGACACGATCGTGACGCTGGTTGCCAAGCCCTTCTCCGAGCGGGTCGGTCCCGAGGTCATGGACTATCTGACCAAGCGCTCCTGGAGCAACGATACCGTCAGCCAGCTCATGGCCTGGATGACCGACAATCAGGCCAGCGGTGAAGAAGGTGCGAAGCGCTTCCTCGAAGAGAACGAAGACATGTGGTCGAAGTGGGTCTCGCCTGAAGCCGCCGAGAAGATAAAAGCGGCGCTCTGACGGCCTTGCGCCCGTGCGGCGTGCAAGAGGCACGCCGCATCCACTGCCGAGGGCAAGGAAATCAGCGGGCGGAACAAGTCGGGCCGGCTGGCCATTTGATGTTCATGAAGAACATCATCCTTGTCGCAACCGCCCTGTCATTGGGCCTCCATTCCACCGCCAGCGCTGAAGACCTTCAGCCGGAAGCCGTCAACAATGCGCCGATTGCCGCGATCGCACCGGAACGGCCGCCGAAAGAGCCGCCTCACCCGGATCCCGCCATCGTCCATCTCCAGATCCTCTTGGATCGCGCGGGGGCCTCTCCCGGGGTAATCGACGGCTACTACGGCGAGAATGTAACCAAGGCCGTTGCGGGATTCGAGGCCATGCAACGTCTTCCCGTCGATGGAAGGCTGGACCCTGAAGTCGTCAGCCGGCTTTCGCAGGATCAGCCTGTCATCCAGTCCTATGTCATCACCAAAGAGGATGCCAAGGATCTCGTCGATGAGATTCCCGACGACTATTCCAAGCAGGCCAAGATGGATCACCTCGGCTATACGAGCGTCGAGGAGAGGTTGTCCGAACGGTTTCACATGGACGTCGACCTTCTGAAGGCGCTGAATCCAGGTGCGTCGTTTGCCGTCGGGGAGACGGTTTGGGTTGCAAAGCCCGGCGCCGCGAAGGAAGGCGCGGTCAAAAGGATAGAAGTGCGCAAACGAACGGGGCAAGTTCTGGCATTCGCCGAAGATGGTTCGCCGCTCGCTGCCTATCCCGCCTCCATCGGCAGCGAAGGGACCCCCTCCCCCACGGGCATCCACAAGGTCAAGGGGGTCGCGCGAATGCCCCCTTACGAATACGACCCCGATGTCAACTTCAAGCAGGGCGACAACAACAAGCCCCTGACCCTTCCCAAAGGCCCCAACAATCCGGTGGGAACCGTCTGGATCGATCTGACGGAGCCCACCTATGGAATCCACGGCACGCCCGAACCGTCCTTGATCGATAAAGCCCAGTCACACGGGTGCGTTCGTCTGACGAACTGGGACGCCGAGGAACTGGCGGCGATGGTCAAGCCGGGGGTGGTCGCCGAGTTCACCGACTGAACCTCAGTCGACTCCGAACCCGGCTGAGGCAACGCAGCGTCAAAGAGTGAGAGCATCCGGCCGACGCTTGGCGGCCGATGCCACCGCCACGAAGGCGCCCATGCCGACCGCGCCGAGGCCGGCATTGGCCAACAAGGCGACATCAGTGCCGAAACGTTCCATCAGGACGGAGAAGACAAAGGGTGCCATCGCGCCCGCCGCCAGCCGTGCGGCGGCCATTCTTCCCGTTATCGCACCGTAACCGGCCGATCCGAACAGCCAGAGCGGAAGCGATCCCTGCGCAATGCTGTTGATGCCCGATCCGAGACCGAGACAGATCGCGAAGACCACAGCCCCGGGCAGCCAGGTTCCGGAAAGACCGAGGATGACGACACCCGCTACGATGAGCGTGGCGGACAGGGTCGCGAGCATGGGCGGCAGCAAGTTTGCGCCGAACGTCATGTTGATGAGCCTGCTCAGAACCTGCGACGGTCCGAAGAGCGAGCCGATCATCACGGCTGCCGCACCGAAGCCGATCGTTCCCAGCATCGGAACCATATGCGTCAGTATCGCGGAAAGCGTGAATCCCTGTAGGGCAAAGGCTAACGATACGAGAAGCATGCCACGCCGTCTGGCCTGTGCCGGAAGCGCGCCGGCAATCGCTTCCCGGTCCAGGCCGGCAGATTCGATCGCTGCAGACGTCCGGCTTCGCATGATCCAGCGATGCAGCGGGAGGCAGACGAGCAGGTTCAACGCCGCATAAGCGATGTAGATTTCGCGCCACGAGAGAAACTCTCCAAGGGTTGCGGCAATCGGCCAGAAGATCGTCGAAGCGAAGCCTCCGATCAACGTCAGATAGGTGATGCTGCGTGAAGCCGCCTTGGGGCGAATTTCCACAAGTGCCGCAAAGGCCGCCTGATATTGCACCATGCCGGAGGCCACTTCCAGGAGGACTATGGCAATGGCGAACACGGCCGTCGAGGGAGACCAGGCGCACAGCAAAAGAGCCAGAGCGGAGACGGCCGAGCCGGAAGTCATAATCGTCGCGGCGCCGAACCGATCCATCCATCCCCCAACGAGAGGAGCCGAAAGGCCACCCACCAGCAGCGAAGCGGAAAACACGCCGAACACTTGCTCGACGGTCAGGCCGAGGTCGCGTGCCATTCCGGGCGCTAGAATGCTGAAGCTGTAATAGAGCGTGCCATAGCCGATGATCTGGGTGAGGCCGAGTGCGGCGACGATGCCCGCGGGGATCCCGGACTTCATATCAGCCGTTCCCGCCTTCGGCCGGCCCGGAGGATGCCACGCTACACGGTTTGGGCCCGTTCAAGGATGCACGTACGCTGGCGTGTCCGACACAACAGTCCTCCATCAGGAACTTCACAAGATCGGCAAGGGTTTCGTAGCTGGCGCTGTAGACGATCGAGCGTGATTCGCGCCTCTGCGCGATCAATCCGGTCCGTTCCAGTTCCTTCAGGTGGAAGGAGACGTTCGAGGGCGAGACGCCCATCTTTTCTGCTATCGCGCCCGCAGCCATGCCCCCCGGCCCCGCAACGACGAGTGTTCTCACAATTCCCAGGCGCGTCTCCTGCGACAGGGCGGCGAAGGACGATCGGGCTTGTCGCTCTTCCATATTTCAATCTTCCTACAATAATCAAATTGATGCGTAGCCGACCTGACGCGGATCGGCAAGTCCGAAGTGAGATCACGCTTCCTGAGCTTTAAATCCCTGGTCCGCGCAAGCGATGGAACGATCGGCCTGCCGATTGGTTTTCACACATCTGCTTCCGAGATAAAGGAGATTACAATGAAGGTACTCGCTACGATCCTTACGGCAATTTCGATTGCGGGCCTCGCATCCGGTACAGCCACGGCCGCCTGCAAAGATGGTACTTCGGCGGACACCACCGCCTCCATCAATGCCGAAAAGCCGGGGATAGCAAAGGACGGAACCAAAGCCCCGCTGGAAACCGGGAACAATGCTGCGAGCAAGGACGGTCAGACGATGCCTCTGGCTAACCAACAGGGCGGAGGAGACGAGAACCTCGCCACGTCGCAGCAGGATGCCGAAGCTCAGCAGTCAGGCGAGCAGACAGCCGCCGCGAAGGCTGACGATTGCGTCGTCGAATGAAGCCAGCGGCCATTCGGGGCGGCCCGGATGATAAGGGCTGCGCGCAAGTTCGATGTCAGCACCCCGGCTGGCTTGCCGCTGTCGCAGATGAATGCCGGCCAGCCGACCCTTGCATGGAGGGCAACGGCTGGCGGGAAGCGGCAACACCGCTGAAGTGGCGGTGAACGGGCCGTAGCGCCCGAAAATAAAGTCCGGGCGCTCCCTTGACCCTGACATCGTTGGAAGATGCATGCTGTGGCGGTTTCGTGAAGCAAGGGTGTTCCATGTACGATATCAGCATATCCGATATGACCTGCAGCCACTGCGCCGGCACCGTCGAAAAGGCGGTGAAATCAGTCGATCCGAACGCCAAGGTCACCGTTGATCTCCGGGCGAAAATCGCATCGATCGAGTCCGACATTGGTCCCGCTGCCTTTGTCGCCGCCATTGAGAATGCCGGTTACAAGGCGTCCATTGGCAATGCCTGCTGCAGCCAAGGCATCTGAATGCCCCGTAAGGCCGGAGGTTGGAGCGGTTCGGTGTTTCACCGAACCGCTCCAAGTATTTGATACGACGTCCTTCCGAGCCGAAGACCCTAGGCACTCCCGCTGCTGCTTGCCGTGGAGGGAAGAAAACACGCAAAGGTGCTTGACCTTCCCATTATTGGAAGGATTATGAAGGGTGCAGTTTGGAAAGGACCTTCCGATGACTGCACTGAAAAAGATCGAAAAATCCACACCGCTTCCGATTCCCACCGACTTCGGCATTGAGGGCATGACGTGTGCCTCCTGCGTCCGACGCGTCGAAGAGGCGATCACCGCGGTGCCGGGTGTGGCCTCTGCGAATGTCAACCTGGCGACGGAACGGGCAACGGTTCGGTTCGATGGAGAGCCGGACACGCCTGCGGTGCTCCGCGCGATCGAGAAAGCCGGCTACGCGCCGAGGATCGCCACCGAGGAACTCCAGATCGAAGGCATGACCTGCGCCTCCTGTGTTTCTCGCGTAGAGAAGGCGTTGAAGGCCGTCCCAGGCGTTGCGGATGCGGCCGTTAATCTTGCGACGGAGAAGGCGACCGTGCGCCTGCTTTCCGGAACCGTCGACATGTCCGCCCTCGAAGCTGCAGTCCGCGGTGCCGGATACGAGCTTCGCAAGACGAAGGCCGCCGAGGCTTCGGCAGGCGAAGAGGATCACCGCGCCACCGAGCTCCGCTCTCTCAGATACGCCGTGACGATCTCGGCGCTGATGACCCTTCCGCTTTTCCTGGTCGAAATGGGGTCACATTTCATTCCAGGCGTCCATGAGCTGATCATGGGTACGATCGGCATGCGAAACAATCTGTACCTTCAGTTTGCACTCGCCACGTTCGTCCTCTTCGGACCGGGGCTGCGGTTCTTCCGGAAGGGCGTGCCGAACCTTCTGCGCTGGACGCCCGACATGAACTCGCTGGTCGTCCTCGGGACCACCGCCGCATGGGGTTATTCGGTCGTGGCGACCTTCAGCCCCGGCGTTCTGCCTTCGGGAACGGCGAATGTCTATTACGAGGCCGCTGCCGTGATCGTCACCCTGATCCTCCTCGGCCGCTATCTCGAAGCACGGGCGAAGGGTCGCACGAGTCAGGCGATCAAGCGGCTCGTCGGCCTGCAGCCGAAAACGGCTTTCGTGCTGCGCGGCGGCGAATTCGTCGAGGCGCAAATCAGCGAGGTCGTGGCCGGTGACGTCATCCGCATTAGGCCCGGTGAGAAGATCCCCGTGGACGGCACGGTCATCGACGGCAGCTCCTATGTCGACGAGTCGATGATCACCGGTGAACCCCTTCCCATCCGGAAGACGGCCGACAGCGCGGTGGTCGGCGGCACGATCAACAAGACCGGGTCCATCACCTTCAAGGCCACCAAGGTCGGCAACGACACGCTGCTTGCGCAGATCATCAAACTGGTCGAAGCCGCCCAAGGCTCGAAGCTGCCGATCCAGGCCCAGGTCGACAGGGTTACCGGATGGTTCGTTCCGGCCGTGATTCTCGCAGCCGTGCTGACTTTTGCCGCCTGGTACGCCTTCGGCCCCTCGCCTGCGCTCTCATTCGCCCTCGTGAATGGTGTCGCGGTCCTGATCATCGCCTGCCCCTGTGCGATGGGCCTGGCGACCCCGACCTCGATCATGGTCGGTACCGGCCGCGCCGCCGAACTCGGCATCCTGTTCCGCAAGGGAGAGGCTCTCCAGAGCCTGCGCGACGCCGACGTGGTCGCGCTCGACAAGACCGGGACTTTGACGAAGGGCCGCCCGGAACTGACCGACCTCGTCGCTGCAGAGGGCTTCGAGGCCGACGAAGTGCTCTTCCTCGTCGCGAGTCTCGAAACGCTTTCCGAGCATCCGATCGCGGAGGCCATCGTGTCGGCGGCAAAGTCCAAGGGGATCGCGACGGCCGCGGTCGCCGGCTTCGAAGCGACGCCCGGCTTTGGCGTAAGCGGATCGGTGTCCGGGCGGCAGGTGCTGGTCGGCGCGGACCGAGCGCTCGCCACGAGCGGGATCGACGTTTCCGGTTTCTCGACCGAGGCCGAGCGGCTCGGCGCCAGTGGCAAGTCGCCGCTCTATGCGGCCATCGACGGGCGGCTGGCGGCGATCATCGCAGTGTCGGATCCGGTCAAGGAAACGACGCCTCAGGCGATCAAGTCCCTGCATGAGCTCGGCCTCAAAGTGGCGATGATCACCGGTGACAACCGCCTCACTGCCGAGGCGATCGCCAGAAAGCTCGGCATTGACGAGGTCGTCGCCGAGGTCTTGCCGGAAGGCAAGGTCGAGGCGATCAGAAAGCTTCGACACGACGGCCGCTCGGTCGCGTTCATCGGCGACGGCATCAATGATGCGCCGGCTCTCGCCGAAGCGGATGTCGGCATCGCCGTCGGGACGGGTACCGAC
Organism: Sinorhizobium meliloti; assembly: GCF_035610345.1. The sequence goes on from NZ_CP141213.1 coordinate 1,362,036, forward strand.
ATCGCGATAGAAAGCGCCGACGTCGTGCTGATGTCCGGCGACTTGAACGGCGTTGCGAAGGCGATCGCGCTCAGCAAGGCGACGATCCTGAACATCAAACAGAATCTGTTCTGGGCATTCGCCTACAACGTCAGTCTCATACCGGTCGCAGCCGGCGTGCTTTACCCGGTGAATGGCATCCTGCTTTCGCCGATTTTCGCGGCAGCGGCCATGGCGATGTCGAGCGTTTTCGTCCTCGGCAATGCTTTGCGGCTGAAATCGGTCAACCCGGCATGAAGGCGCAGGTGCGAGGGCGACCGGCCGGCCGTAAGCCACGCCCGCAGAAAAGGAGAAACACATGAATATCGGCGAAGCCTCCAAGGCCAGCGGCGTCTCCTCCAAAATGATCCGCTACTACGAACAGATCGGGCTTATCAGTCCCGCCCTTCGAACCGCGTCCAGCTATCGGACTTACGGCGACAACGACGTCCATACGCTTCGCTTCGTGCGCCGGGCACGCGATCTGGGGTTTTCGGTGGAGCAGATCAAGGAACTGCTTGCCCTCTGGCGCGATCGGTCCAGGGCGAGTTCCGACGTCAAGGCGGTCGCCCTGGAACACATCGCGGAACTGGAACGCAAGATAGCCGCCATCCAGGAAATGACGCGGACGCTCAAGCATCTCGCGGGCCATTGTCACGGCGACGATCGGCCGGACTGCCCGATCATCGAAGAAATCGCGAACGGGTCCGCCCGGGTGAATACCGAGGTCAATCCCCGCTTCGGCGTCGCGTCGCTGAAATAGCGTCCAACTCGGAATGGAGACTTCGATGGCAGATCAAAAAGATCATGGGGATCGACACCACCATCACCGCCATAATGCGCAAGGCGAGAACCAGGCCCGCACGCAAAAGCGCGCGGTCGCCGCTCAGGCAGAGGACGCGATCTACACCTGCCCCATGCATCCGCAGGTAAGACAGGTCGGCCCCGGGAACTGCCCGATCTGCGGCATGGCGCTGGAGCGGGAAATCGCGACTAATGAAACAGGACCGAGCCCGGAACTCGCCGACATGCGTCGGCGGTTCTGGATCAGTCTCGTCCTGGCAATGCCTGTGCTGATACTGGAGATGGGCGGCCATCTCGTCGATCTACACATGCTCCTCACGCCGCAAATGTCGAATTGGCTGCAGCTCGTCCTTGCCACGCCGGTGGTCCTGTGGGGTGGCTGGCCGTTCTTCGAAAGGGCATGGCGGTCCATCATAGCGCGGCACCTGAACATGTTCACGCTGATCGCCATGGGCACTGGAGCTGCCTGGGTCTACAGCGTCGTCGCAACAGCAGCGCCGGGCCAGTTTCCGGCAACGTACCGTTCCGACGGCGGAGCGGTTGCGGTCTATTTCGAAGCGGCTGCCGTGATTACGGTGCTGGTCCTGCTCGGCCAGGTTCTGGAGCTGCGCGCCCGCGAACAGACGGGCGGCGCCATAAGAGCGTTGCTCGACCTTGCGCCCAAGACCGCTCGCCGCATCGAAGGTGAGGGTAACGAAGTGGACGTACCCCTGGAAACCGTGGCCGTCGGTGACTGGCTGCGCGTGCGGCCGGGCGAGAAAGTGCCTGTAGACGGCAAGCTCATCGAAGGCCGCAGTTCGGTGGACGAGTCGATGATCACCGGCGAATCCATGCCGGTCACCAAGGAAGCCGGCGATCACCTTATAGGCGGCACCGTGAACAAGACGGGTGGCTTCGTCATGGAGGCGGGCAAGGTGGGACGCGATACCATGCTGTCGCGGATCGTGCGGATGGTAGGCGAAGCGCAGCGCTCGCGCGCCCCTATCCAGCGTCTGGCCGACGAGGTCTCCGGCTGGTTCGTTCCCGCCGTCATCGCGACCGCCGTCGCCGCCTTCGCCACCTGGATGTGGCTCGGACCGGAGCCGCGATTCATTCACGGCCTTGTCGCTGCTGTCGCGGTGCTCATCATCGCCTGCCCCTGCGCCCTCGGTCTCGCCACACCGATGTCGATCATGGTCGGCGTAGGGCGCGGCGCGCGTTTGGGCGTGCTTATAAAGAATGCCGAGGCACTGGAGCGGTTCGAGAAAGTAGATACGCTGGTGGTCGACAAGACAGGAACGCTCACCGAGGGCAAGCCCAGGGTGACGTCGATCGTCGCGACCGAAGGGCTGGGCGAGAATGAGCTTCTCCAATTGGCCGCAAGCCTCGAAAGGGGGAGTGAGCACCCGCTGGCAGACGCAATCGTCGACGCCGCGGCGGCGCGCGGTCTAACCTTCGGCAAGGCGGAGGATTTCGACAGCCCGGTCGGCAAAGGCGTCACGGGTTCGGTCGATGGCCGGAAGCTGATCATCGGCAGCCACCGGATCATGGAAGAAGAAAGCGTCGATGTGTCAGCCCTTGCGGAAGAAGCCGAACGTCTTCGCGGCGAAGGAGCAACCGTCATTTTCGTGGCCATCGACGGCCGCGCGGGCGGTCTCTTCGCGATTTCCGATCCCATCAAGGCGACAACCCCCGATGCCATGCGAACATTGATCAATGAGGGCATCCGTGTCGTCATGCTCACCGGGGACAACAAGACCACCGCCAAAGCCGTCGCACGCAAACTCGGGATCGAAGAAGTCGAGGCCGAAGTGCTTCCGGATCACAAAAGCGAAATCGTCGCGCGCCTGCGCCAGCACGGACGTATCGTCGCCATGGCTGGAGACGGTGTCAATGACGCCCCCGCGCTCGCCGCGGCCGATGTCGGCATTGCCATGGGGACCGGGACGGACGTGGCAATCGAGAGCGCAGGCGTGACCTTGATCAAAGGCGACCTTCAGGGAATCGCCCGGGCACGGCAGTTAAGCCATGCGACGATGAAGAACATCCGCCAGAACCTGTTTTTCGCCTTCATATACAACGCTGCGGGAGTCCCCGTCGCCGCAGGCATTCTCTATCCTAGCTTCGGCCTCCTGCTCTCACCGATCATCGCAGCGGCGGCAATGGCCCTTTCGTCGGTCAGCGTAATCGCCAATTCACTGAGACTGAGAGGCGTCCGGATATAGCAAATGCGAGCGCCTCAGAAACCGAGAACGGCTTTGGCGCCGAGAGTGGCCGCGGCAAGGAAGACGTATCGGCCCGTCTTGGCGATGGCGACGAGGATCAGGAAGGACCAGAGCGGCTCGCGCAAGACGCCGGCGATCACGGTGAAGGCGTCGCCGAAAACGGGCATCCAGGAGAGAAGCAGGGTCCAGCGGCCGTAACGCCGGTACCATCCGCCTGCCCTTTCAAGCGACGCCTCCTTCACCGGGAACCATGGTCTGTCGTGAAAACGATCGATGAACCTCCCGAGGAACCAATTGCATACGGCTCCGAGGATATTGCCGAGGCTAGCCACGACGATAAGTGCCACGAGCGAAAACTTGCCTGAAGCGAGCAGCCCCACCAGCAACGGCTCGGACTGGAACGGCAGGACGGTGGCTGCCCCGAAGGCGACGAGGAAGAGGCCGGCGTAAGCTGCGGTCATGGGTTCTCAGGTCTCTTCACTGGTCGACATCATCATAAAACCCCTGGTTATTATCGTCACGCCATCGCTACCAGAAGTGGCGCGCACAGCTTCCCTGCGGCTGTAAGGCGGACGGCCATGCAGCCGCAGGTGCGTGCGCGCGGTCCAACTCTGCAAACACAGCCGGCACTCCGGAACAAGAGCGGCTCTCCGACAATTGTGCAGGGGTGAGAACATCCTTTTTATCGCCGAGGTACGTCCTGCCGACGCCCCTCGATATCAGGAGTTGAGCGATGAAAATTGCGCAGATCGCACCCCTTGCAGAACGCGTCCCGCCGAAGCTTTACGGAGGCACGGAGCGAATCGTCCATTGCCTGACCGAAGAACTCGTAAGGCTGGGCCATGACGTGACCCTTTTTGCCAGCGGCGATTCGCTTACAAGTGCCGAGCTGGTGCCCTGTTGCGATGTCGCGCTCAGGCTCAATGCGAAAGTTCAAGATTTCCTTCCCCATCACATCGCAATGCTGGAAGAGGTCCGCCGCCGCGCGCCTCAGTTCGACGTTCTGCATTTCCATATCGAATTCCTGCATTTCCCCCTGATCAGAGATTTCGCCGACAGGACGGTGACGACACTTCATACACGCCTCGATCTGCCCGATCTGCAACCCTTCTATCTCGCCTTCCCCGATATCCCCCTGGTTTCGATCTCGCAGCACCAGCGAGCGCCGATGCCGCCGGTCAACTGGAGGGGCACTGTGCTGCATGGACTGGACCCGACGGTGTTGGCGCTGCGGGAAAGACGATCTGACGCGTATCTGGCATTCCTCGGGCGCATTGCACCGGAGAAGGGTCCCGACCGCGCGATCGAAATCGCCGCACGGACCGGCATGCCTCTGAAGATCGCTGCGAAGATCGACGCCCAGGATCGCGCCTATTGGGAAGCAGTCGTCGAACCTCTCGTCGCAAGCCATTCCAACGTCGAATACATCGGCGAGATAGACGAAAACCAGAAGGCGGACTTCCTCGGCAATGCGGCAGCACTCCTTTTTCCGATAAACTGGCCGGAACCGTTCGGCCTCGTGATGATCGAGGCGATGGCCTGCGGCACTCCGGTGCTTGCCTTCCGCTATGGCTCGGCGCCGGAGGTGATCGACGACGGTGTGTCGGGGATCCTGGTCGACACGGTCGACGAAGCGATCGAAAGCCTCGAACGGGTGCTGGAACTCGACAGGCGTAAGGTTCGCGAAAGCTTCGAGAGACGGTTCACTACCGAACGGATGACACGCGATTATCTCGACATTTACCAGAACCTTCCGGGTGTCCTGAGGCAGACCGCCCCCACCCCGCAAGGCGAGCCCAAGAAAGTCGGCCTCGAGGCGGCATGAGGAACGCATCGGACGACAGATAAGATTTTTCTGCGGCGCCTTTGACGAAAGACGCCTGACGCGAAGGATGCCATCGCGTCAGGCGTTATCCGTTCATGAAGGGCTCGCTCCTGTTGCTCCGAAACGGGTTCCTCGTGGCGCTCGGCTTTGCTGCAAGTTTCGCCGTCGCCTATCTGGCCTACCGGCTTCTGACGTCATGAGACTGATGGCTTAGTCGTTGGCGTCAAACCGGATTTTGCCTCCGGACCGGTAGAATCGGGAGCAGGATCAAAGTCGCAATGGACCGGGAACGTCCAGAAGCCCGGAGCGTTTTCGCATATGTGGCAGCCGGCTGGCGTCGCGAAACTCAAGACCTGGAGTAGAGCCATGGAACTGACGAACGCGCGTAAACTTGCGACCGAGTACCTGCGTCTCGGCGGCCATCGCCGGGTGGTCATCGACGATAACCAGACATCGGTCAGGAATTGGGAGAACGAGCCCAAGGAGGCGGAAGACTTCTGGAGGACGAACATCGAGACGCTGTCGCCGCAGATGCAGCGCGAAGTGGAACTCCTCCTTCCGACGATCAATCGTGCCTGAGGCGCCTGGAACCGAAATCGCGATCCGGAATTTTAATCCGTGAACGCGCCCGCGGAAGCGACGGACATGAATCTTGCCTCTGAACAGTTGCTGGATCTGACGCCATCCGCCACATCCGCCTGGTGGACCCAGCACCGTGGCGATACGCCCGTCGTCGCGACCGCCATTCACGACGGCCATGCCACGCGTGCCGCGGTGCGGCGCATGTTCGCGATTTCCGAAGAAGAACGTCTGCGGGAGGAGGATCCCTTCACCGAATTCCTGATCCGCGACTTCGCCAATCGGATCATCGTCCATCGTTCGCGGTTCGAGGTGGACATCAATCGTCCCCGCGGCGGCGCAGTCTACCTGCGGCCGGAACAGGCCTGGGGCCTGGACGTGTGGGCGGAAGAACCGCCGCAGGCCCTCGTCGATGCATCCCTTTCCATGCACGACGAGTATTATGCGATGCTGACATCGTTCCTGGCCGGTATCGAACGTTGCCACGGACGCTTTGTCGTCATCGACGTTCACAGCTACAATCATCGCCGTGCCGGACCGGAAGCGGAGCCGACGCTTTCGACCGATGCGCCGGACATCAATATCGGCACAATCTCGATGGACCGCCGAAAATGGGCGCACGTGGTCGACAGCTTCATGGCGGCGCTTCGCTCCTTCGATTTTCCCGGCCGACCACTGGACGTGCGCGAAAACATCGCCTTTCAGGGGCGGGGCGAACAGACGCGCTTCATCCATGAGCACTTCCCCGACACGGGCTGTGCCATCGCGGTCGAATTCAAGAAGGTCTTCATGGAGGAATGGACGGGCGAGCCGCGCCCCGAAGTGCTCGCAGCGCTCAGAAGATTGCTCGCCTCGACGCTGCCGGCACTCAACGACGCTTTGGAGCAGGGTCGATGAAGCTTGCGCGCATACCCATCGAGGCGGGGGTCGATCCTCCCGATTGGCTGGCGGAGGCGCTGGCCGCAATCGAGGCAGGCAGGGCCGTGCGCAAGGAGTTCGAAGGCGGCGGACGCCTCCACATCGACCGCGCCCTGCCCTTTCTCTGCGTGCACTTGGCCGGCAGCGACGGGGCACCCGTTGCGCGCGAAGTGGTCCGCGCGAACGCCTCCCACCTGCTCGCCCCGGATGCTGCCACGGCGAAACCTATCGTCGCCGCAATCGGAAAGCTGCTCGAGCGTCGCTTCGGCGCCTTCATGGTGCTCGAAATGGACGAACTCGCGCAGGATGAGCTCCTGACCGACCATGCGCCTTTGCTGCCGCCCTTCAAGGTCGAAGTGATGGCCGGGGCCGAGGCAAATATCCGAGCCGCAGCAATGGCCTTCGTCGAGGCCGTCGAAGCGATCCCCGCGAAGTTCCGAACGCCGCGGGTCGAGCTCCATGAACGGCCGCAGGATTCCGCACTGGAGGGAGAGACGCTCGATCTGCCATTCCCCTCGATGCGGGTTCGTTTCGCTCCGGTCTACCGGCAGCGCAATTCCGGTCGGATCTTCCCGGAAGTGCGCGAGCGGCTGATCGCGAGCATCTTCGATGCCGCCCTGCACGCCTTCGCCGCCTTCGCCCGGTCGACGCGCAGCCTCGAATTCCCGACCCATCGCGCCCTCGGCAGAAAGGCATTCATCGATGCCGTGGAGCGCACCGACCGCAGCGTCGACGAAGTCGCCTCGAGCTTCGATTTTCTTCTCGCCGTCACGCCGATAAACGCGGAAGCCGCCTGGAGCGAATTCGCGGCGAGCGATTTCGCGCGCGCGCCGCGTTTCCTCTACCGGCCTTTGATCATCGAGATCGAAGCCGCAAAGAAGACGCTGTTCTCGATCCCCTTCGATCACCTCGAAGACCCGGTGCTCTATCAACTCTACCGTGAAAAGCAGCAGGAAGTCGATCTGCAGCTGACGATGCTCTCCGCCCGTGAAACGAAGAAGTTCATCGAGTTCGGCCGTGCACTGTACGGTCCGGTCGAGCCGGACCTCCTGCGCGCGGCCGAAGAGATCCTCGCCCGCACCCGGAAAATCGCCGCGCACCCGCAAGCACCCGCCGAACGCGGTGCCGACAGCCGTTTCGTCGAAATGCGGGCGGGCGAGATGATCGCCGCATATGCCCGGCAGTATGCGGGCTTCGAAGCGCTCGTGGAGGTGCGGGACGATCTTCCCGCCGGGTTGCTGGTTTCGGGAAGGCGGCTTTTGATCGCGCGCAGCACGGTCATGGAGCCCGGTCGTGTCGATCCGATCCTCAGCCACGAAATCGGCGTTCACCTCCTGACCTATTTCAATGGATCGGCGCAGGGGCTTCGCCTGTTTCGCTCCGGTCTTGCCGGGTATGAAGGAATGCAGGAGGGCCTTGCGGTCTTCGCGGAATATCTTTCGGGGGGAATGACCGGCGAGCGGCTGCGTCTTCTCGCCGCCCGTGTGCTCGCCTGCGCCGCGATGATCGATGGCGCGTCCTTGCCGGAGGTGTACCGCCTGCTCGTCAAGGAACACGGATTCCAGAGGGCGGACGCCTTCAACGTCGTTCTGCGGGTATATCGCGGCGGTGGCCTCGTCAAGGACGCGATCTACCTGCGGGGCCTTCTGGAACTCCTCGATCATCTCGCAGCCGGGGGCGCGCTTGAGCCCTTCTGGATGGGCAAGATCGCCGCCTCCCATTTTGCCGTCATGCAGGAACTTCATGCCCGTGGTCTGCTCGGCGGTCCTTCGGTTCGACCCATGTTTCTGGATGGTCCGGAAGCGCCGTCGCGGCTTGCCAGAGCGCGCGAGCGGATGGCTCCACTCGATATGCTGCGGCAATAGGAGCGGCTCACATGCGCATCGCTTTTTTCGTCAACTCCATCGAAGGCGAAGCCCCCTATTACACGACGACATGGCTGGCGCTCGCGGCGCTCGCACGCGGTCACGAGGTCTGCTACGTCACGCCGGGCGATTTCGTGCTGCGCCCCGACGACAGCCTCCTGATCCGCGCAACGACGCTGAAAGGCACGAAGCCGAAGAAGCCGGAGACGCTGCTCACAGCGCTCAAGGGAGAGCAGGCGCAGATCACCACGCTCGATTTGCGTGAGGTTCAGGTGCTTTTCCTGCGGAACGACCCTTCCGAAGACGCGGACACGCGGCCCTGGGCAGTCTATGTCGGCACGAATTTCGGGCGGCTCGCCGCCGCGCGCGGCATTCTGGTCGTAAACGACCCGGACGGGTTGTCGCTCGCGCAGAACAAGCTCTATTTTCAGGAATTCCCCGAGATCATCCGGCCAACCAGCCTGATCTCGAGAAGCATCGAGGAAATCCGCAGCTTCATCGAGGATCACCCGGGCGGGGCTATCCTGAAACCCTTGCAAGGCTCCGGCGGCAAGAACGTCTTCAAGATCAACTCCAAGGACGAAGCCAATCTCAACCAGATCTTCGAGGTCGCCAGCGGCGGCGGCTACCTGATCGCGCAGAACTACATTCCCGACGCGGTCGCCGGCGACATTCGTCTGTTCCTGTTGAATGGCAGGCCGCTCGAGCGCGACGGCGTCTACGCCGCCTTCCGGCGCGTTCCTGCCGAGGGCGACGTCCGCTCGAACATGCATGTGAGCGGCAAGCCGGAAGCCGCGACCGTTACGCCTCAGATCCTCGAGATCGCGGAACGGCTTCGCCCCAAGCTCATCGAAGACGGCATGTTCCTGGTCGGGCTCGATATAGTCGGTGACAAGGTGCTGGAAGCCAATGTCTTCACGCCGGGCGGTCTTCCCGAGATTGCAGCGCTCTGCGGTGTGGACTTCAGCGAAGAGATCATCATCGCGCTGGAAAACAAACTGCGAATCCACGAACTCTACCGCGGGACCATTCCGAACCGCACGTTAGCGGTCCTTTGACCGCGCGCCGGCATGCTCTTCCGGTCTCGCGCACTGCACGATCTGTGGGCGAATCCACCGACGCGTCCCGTCGTCAGCAAAAGTGAGTTTACAAAAGTAATATAGTATGATTTTTTCTCGATCAGCTGCATGGAAGAGCAGCTTTCTTTGGGAGGAAATCATGAAAATCGTGAAGGCACTTGCGAGTGCAACGATCCTTGCTGCCTGCACTTTCGGCAGCGCTTCGGCCGCCGAACTGGTCGTCGGCTTTTCTCAGATCGGATCGGAATCCGGCTGGCGTGCAGCCGAAACGACGCTGACGAAGCAGCAGGCGGAAGAGCGCGGCATCGACCTCAAATTCGCCGACGCGCAGCAGAAGCAGGAAAACCAGATCAAGGCGATCCGTTCTTTCATCGCGCAAGGGGTGAATGCCATCCTTCTCGCTCCGGTCGTCGCCACCGGCTGGGATGAAGTCCTGGCGGAGGCCAAGGACGCGGAGATCCCGGTCATCCTGCTCGATCGGACCGTCGACGCCTCCGACGATCTCTACCTGACGGCGGTCACCTCCGATCTCGTCCACGAAGGCAGCGTGGCCGGCAAATGGCTTGTCGATACCGTCGCGGGCAAGCCGTGCAACGTCGTCGAACTTCAGGGCACCACCGGCTCCTCGCCGGCGATCGACCGCAAGAAGGGATTCGAGCAGGCGCTTTCCGGCAACGACAACCTGAAGATTGTCCGCAGCCAGACCGGCGACTTCACCCGGACCAAGGGCAAGGAAGTGATGGAAAGCTTCCTGAAGGCCGAGGACGGTGGCAAGAACATCTGTGCGCTCTACGCCCATAACGACGACATGGCGGTGGGCGCGATTCAGGCGATCAAGGAAGCCGGTCTGAAGCCCGGCAAGGACATCCTCGTCGTCTCGATCGACGCTGTTCCGGATATCTTCCAGGCGATGGCTGCCGGCGAAGCCAATGCGACGGTCGAGCTCACGCCGAACATGGCAGGCCCCGCCTTCGACGCGCTTGCCGCCTTCCTCAAGGACGGCAAAGAGCCTCCGAAATGGATCCAGACGGAATCGAAGCTCTACACGCAGGCCGATGATCCGATGAAGGTCTACGAAGAAAAGAAGGGCCTCGGCTACTGATCCCGCCAGTGCTCGGCCCGAAAAATCGGCACCGATTATCGGGCCGAGCGCACTGAGCTAGAACCCGCGGCAGCCGCCGCGGGCCATTCCCATCGAACGGACGCCCGCTCGTTCGTCAGGCGGCATTCCAGAGACGGCAGCCATGCAGACCAGCAGCGACAATATCCTTTCGGCCACAAGGATCGAAAAGGGCTTTCCCGGCACGAAGGCGCTGGACAAGGTGGATTTTCATCTGCGGCGCGGCGAGGTTCACGCGCTCCTCGGGGAGAACGGCGCCGGCAAGTCGACGCTCATCAAATGCCTGACCGGCGCCTATCGCCGGGATGGCGGCAGCATGCTGCTCGACGGAACCGAGGCCGACCCGCGCGACACGTTCGATGCCCAGAGGCTGGGCATCGGGACCGTTTACCAGGAGGTCAACCTGCTGGGGAACCTCACTGTTGCCGAGAACCTCTTTCTCGGACGGCAGCCCCGCCGCTTCGGCATGGTGGACACGCGCACCATGAACCGCAAGGCGCGGGAACTGCTCGCGGAATACGAACTGGACATCGACGTCACCCGTGATCTTGCGAGCTATTCCGTAGCGATACAGCAGGTCGTGGCCATCGCCCGGGCCGTGGATCTTTCCGGCAAGGTTCTGATCCTGGACGAGCCGACCGCGAGCCTCGACGCACACGAGGTGGAGATGCTCTTCCGCATCGTACGGCGCCTCAAGGGACGCGGGCTCGGCATCATCTTCATCACCCACTTCCTCGAGCAGGTCTACGCCATCTCCGATCGCATCACCGTTCTGCGGAACGGGCAGTTGGTCGGCACGCGCAATGCGGCCGATCTCGATCGGCGCGAGCTGATCGCAATGATGATCGGTCGGGAACTGGCGACGGAGATCCATTCCGCCCATTCCGACGCGGTCGCGGGTGAGCCACGCTACCGCTTTCGAAACTTTGGCCGCCGCGGAAAGATCGACCCCTTCGATCTCGATGTCCGCGCCGGCGAAGTCGTCGGCATGGCGGGCCTGCTCGGCTCGGGGCGGACGGAAACCGCAGAAATCCTCTTCGGCGCCCACCGTGCCGATAGCGGTACCGCCGAGATCGAAGGCCGGACGGTCGATCTTTCCTCGCCGCGTGCCGCAATCCGGCAGAAGTTCGGCTTCTGCCCGGAGGACCGCAAGACCGCGGGCATCGTCGGCGATCTGTCCGTGCGCGAGAACATCGTGCTCGCCCTTCAGGCAAGGCGCGGCTGGACCCGCCCGATCCCGCGCGCGGAGCAGAATCGTCTCGCGGACCACTACATCCGGGCACTCGATATCCGCACCGCGGATCGCGAGAAACCGATCAGGCTGCTTTCCGGCGGCAATCAGCAAAAGGCCATTCTGGCGCGCTGGCTCGCGACCGAACCGGAACTGCTCATCCTCGACGAGCCGACGCGTGGCATCGACGTCGGGGCGCATGCGGAAATCATCAGGCTCATCGAAAGCCTGCGCGAGAAGGGCATGTCGCTCATCGTCATCTCCTCGGAAATAGAAGAACTCGTCGCCTACAGCACGCGGGTGGTCGTCCTTCGCGACCACGCCCACGTCGCCGAACTCGATGGCGCTCAATTGACCGCACATCGGATCGTCGAAGCGATCGCCGCGACCAACGGGAGGGAAGCGTCTTGATTCCGATCATGCGGACCTATGCCGGCCGCCTGCTGCCGCAGCTCATCGCATTGACGGCAATTGTCATAGCGATTTCAATTGTCTTTCCCGGTTTTCTAAACCTGCAGATCCAAAATGGCCGGCTGTATGGAAGCATGATCGACATCCTCAACCGCGGCGCGCCCGTCGTTCTTCTGGCGATCGGAATGACCGTGGTCATCGCCACCAAGGGGATCGATCTTTCCGTCGGCGCTGTGATGGCGATCTGCGGCGCGGTTGCCGCCTCGCTGATCACGTCCGGGCATTCGCTTGCAGAGACCCTGCTCGCGACGCTCGCGGTAGGCATCATCTGCGGCATCTGGAACGGGGTTCTGGTCGCCTTCCTCGACATCCAACCGATCATCGCGACACTCGTGTTGATGGTGGCTGGGCGCGGTATAGCCCAACTCATCACCGAGGGGACTATTCTCACTTTCAACCACCCCGGCCTGATCTTCATCGGTAGCGGTTCCTTTGCGGGTCTGCCCATGCCGATCGTCATCTGGCTGGTTTTCGGCCTGCTCGTTGCGCTCCTCGTTCGACGGACGGCACTCGGCATGCTTGTCGAGGCGATCGGCATCAACCGCCAGGCAAGCACGCTCTCGGGCGTGCTCACGCCCGTCCTCCTGGTGGCCGCTTACGTGCTCTCGGGCCTTTGCGCCGCGATCGCCGGCATCATCGCCGCCGCCGACATCCGCGGTGCCGATGCCAACAATGCCGGGCTCTGGCTGGAACTCGACGCCATCCTTGCGGTGGTCGTCGGCGGCACGTCGCTGCTCGGCGGCCGCTTCAGCATTGCGGCGTCTGTGCTGGGCGCCGTCATCATCCAGGCGATCAATACCGGCATTCTCCTGTCCGGCTTCCCGCCCGAGTTCAACCTCATCATCAAGGCAGCGATCATCATCTTCATCCTGGTGCTCCAGTCACCGCGCTTCCGCACGGGGGTCTCGTTTCTGAGTATCCCGAAGGCAGCCGGCAAGCCGACCGAGCGAGAAGCGAAATGAAGCAGAAATATCTTCCACTTACGGCAACGATCTTGATCTTTGTCTTAAGTTACGCGCTCTGCGTCGCGCAGTATCCGAACATGCTTTCGACCCGCGTGATCGGAAACCTTCTGACCGATAATGCCTTCCTCGGCATCGCCGCCGTCGGCATGACCTTCGTCATCCTTTCGGGCGGCATCGATCTGTCGATCGGCGCTGTGATCGCATTTGCCGGTGTCTTTCTGGCCGTCGTACTGGAGCAAGGCGGCATGCATCCGCTCGTCGCCTTCGCGTTGCTGCTGGCCATCACGACGCTGTTCGGAGCGCTGATGGGCGCGATCATCCATTATCTCGAAATGCCGGCATTCATCGTTACGCTCGCCGGCATGTTTCTCGCCCGCGGCATGGCTTTCGTACTGTCGATCGACTCCATTCCGATCAAGCATCCCTTCTACACGACCTTGAAGAGCCTCTATTTCAAGTTGCCCGGCGGCGGGCGCATCACCCTCATAGGCGGCCTGATGCTGTTCGTCTTCGCGGTCGGCATTCTCATCGCCCACCGCACCCGCTTAGGCACGAATATCTACGCGCTCGGCGGCGGCACGGCGACGGCGAAGCTCATGGGCGTTCCGGTCGCTGCCACCACGATCCGTATCTACGCGCTGTCCGGGTTGCTGGCCGGCCTGTCGGGGATCGTTTTCTCACTCTATACCTCCGCCGGATACTCGCTGGCGGCCGTCGGTGTCGAGCTGGACGCAATCACCGCCGTCGTTATCGGCGGGACGCTGCTCACCGGCGGATCCGGCTTCGTTGCCGGAACGCTGGTCGGCATCCTCATCCAGGGTCTCATCCAGACATACATCACGTTCGACGGCACGCTTTCGAGCTGGTGGACGAAGATCCTGATCGGACTCCTGCTCTTTGCCTTCATCCTGCTGCAGAAGGGGATCATCCACCTGTCGCGCCCCGAACGGCAGCGGGCGTAGCCGCGGGGTCCGCGCGCCATGCCGGGAATCTTCGGTAGCCAACGGGGCAAACGCACGAGCCACAGGCTCGTCGTCGACGAACTCGGCCAGGCGGTGGTCAGCGGCGAGTTTTCCGTCGGCGACACGCTACCCGGCGACACCGATCTCGCTGCGCGCTTCAACGTATCGCGCACCGTGCTGCGCGAAGCGATGAAGACGCTCGCCGCCAAAGGCCTTGTCGTCGCCCGCGCCCGCATCGGCACCCGGGTGCTGCCCCGGACTCACTGGAACCTCTTCGACAGCGATGTGCTCACCTGGCATTTCGGTGCCGGTGTCGACGAGGATTTCCTGCGTCATGTGAGCGAGGTGCGGCTGGCCCTCGAACCCTATGCGGCGGCACTGGCAGCACGCCGTGCCAGCGACGCGGACATCGCCCGGATGATGCGGCTTGCCGTCGCGATGGGCGATGCCGGCCACAGCCCCCACACGTTGGCGCTCGCCGATCTCGAATTTCACCTCCGCCTCCTGGAGGCTTCGCTCAATCCGTTCATGCGAACGGTCGGCAGCCTGATCGAGGCGGCGCTGATGGGCGTTTTTCAGCTTACCAGCCCGACAGCCGATGAAACGGAGATCGACCGCGTCGCGATCGCGCATATCCGCATCGTCGAGGAAATCCGGCGCCGCGACGAGGAAGGCGCACGCAGCGCGATGGAGCATGTGATCCGTGTCGGTCAGGAGCGGTTGATCATGGATCTGAAGGGGCGGGAGAGTTAGCGACGCGATGGCCCCTCATCCGGCCTGCCGGCCACCTTCTCCCCGCAGGCGGGGCGGGGACTCGCGGACCCTCCGCCTCACTTGCGACCCGCTGAGAGGATTGTGACGCAGCCGCTTGCCCCTTCTCCCCGTCAAGACGGGGCGAAGGTCGCGGCAGCGGGATGAGGGGCGGCGCGAGGCGTAATTTGGGCGTCCAATTGCGCTCTTTTGGGTTCGAGGCGCTTGCCCGTTTCCGCATCGAAGAGATGCAATTGCTTCGGGTCTATCGCCAGACCGATAAGCTCCCCGCCCGATGCAGCGGAGCGTCCGGTCTCCACGACCATGAGTTCCGGCTGGGTCGCCGAAGTTATGTAGGTGGCCGAGCCGGTCGACTCCACGACGCCGACGGGAATGTCGAAGGCACCCTGCCCCGCGCCGACGATGCGGATGTGTTCGGGCCGAATGCCGACGGTGACCGACACCCCCGGCGATACCGGGTCGATGAGCGAGAGCCTCGCTTTTGTTGCGCCGAGGTCCAGAGCCAGGTGGCCGCCGTCGTCCTGCACGACCGCGGGGATGAAGTTCATCGCCGGCGAGCCGATGAACCCGGCAACGAAGCGGTTGGCCGGCCTGTCGTAAAGATCGAGCGGGCGGCCCTGCTGCTCGATGACGCCGTCGCGCATGACGACGACATGGTCCGCCATGGTCATTGCCTCGATCTGATCGTGCGTCACATAGACTGAGGTCGCCCCCAGCCGGTCATGCAGCGCCCGGATCTCCTTGCGCATATGCACGCGCAGCGCGGCATCGAGATTGGACAAGGGCTCGTCGAAGAGGAATGCCTTGGGATGACGGATGATGGCGCGGCTCATCGCGACCCGCTGGCGTTGCCCGCCCGAAAGTTCGCGAGGATAGCGCTTCATGAGATGGGAAAGGCCGGTGGTCGTCGCCACCTCGGCCGCCGCCTTCAATGCGTCGGCCTTTTTCACGCCGCGTATGCGCAGGCTGTAGGTCAGGTTCTCCTCCACCGTCATATGGGGGTAGAGCGCATAGGACTGGAAGACCATTGCGACGTCGCGCTTGCGCGGCGGAACGTCGTTCATCCGCGCCCCCGCGATCTTCATCTCACCGGCCGAGATCTTCTCGAGCCCGGCCAATGACCGCAGGAGCGTGGACTTGCCGCAGCCGGAAGGTCCGACAAGGGCGACGAACGTCCCCTCCTCTATCGCGAGATCGATGTCCTTGAGTGCGTGGTAGGAACCGTAGAACTTGTTGACGCCGTTGAGCTCGATCTGAAGGGTCATTTGAGGGCTCCTGAAGTGAGGCCGGAAACGATGCGGCGCTGCAAGAGGATGAAAGCGGCAAGGATGGGCGTCACATAGATCGTGGCATAGGCCATGATATTGTTCCATTCATTGGTGTTCGGGCCCATGAAGGTGTTGAGGCCAACGCTTGCGGGCTGCAGCTCGACGGCCTGGATCATCGATTTCGAATAGACGAATTCGCCGAAGGCCTGCATGAAGATCAGGATCGCGCTGACGAGAATGCCGTTGCGGGCGAGCGGCAGCACGATGTTGAAGAAGGCGCCGATGCGCGAATTGCCGTCGACGAGCGCTGCCTCTTCGAGCTCCATCGGCACGCTCATGAAGGTTGCGCGGACGAGAACCACGAAGAAGGGCATGCTTTTGGCAGCGATCGCCAGGATCACGGCAAGACGCGGCGTATCGAGGAGGCCCACTTGCGAGAAGCCGACGAAAATCGGCGTCACCATCAGGGAAGCGGGCAACACCTGCAGCATCAGGATGAGGAACAGGCCGATGTCCACCCAGACGTTGCGATAGCGCGCGAGCACATAGGCACAGCCGACGCCGAGCACGGCGATCAGCGCCACCGAGCCGAAAGCGATGACGAGCGAATTCCAGAGATACCGCGCCATGTTGCGGCTCTCCCAGACGAAGGCGTAGATGCTCCATTGCGGCTCGCTCGGCCAGAATTTCGGCGGGGTGGCAAACATCGCCGAGCCGGTCTTCAGGGCGGTGATGTACATCCAGTAGAGCGGGAAGAGATAGATGGCGGCGAGCACGAGCGCGACAGCCAGCATCAACCGGTTGCGGAAAGTGTCACTCATCCTCTGACCTCATGACGCGTCGAGCGGACATAGACGACGGAGGCGAACATCACGAAGACGATCATGATGACCGAGATCGTCGCGCCCTTGGCGAAATCATACTGACGGAAGGAAAGGTCCCAGGCCCAGTATTGCGTGACGTTGGACGTGTTGTTCGGTCCTCCGGACGTGATGGCGGCGAAGAGATCGAACTGCTGCAAAGTGAAGATGAGCCCCAGCGCGACAATGGCACCGATCGTCGAGCGCATCATCGGCAGAGTGATCGTCCAGAAGCGCTGGAACGCATTGGCACCGTCGAGCTCGGCCGCCTCGTAGAGGTCCTTCGGAATACCTGACAGGCCGACCGATAGCAGGATCATGTTGAATGAGGTGCCGAGCCAGATATTGGCGATGATCACGGCCCAGAGCGAATAGCTCGGGTCCGAACGCCAGAAGATGTTGCCGGAAATCACGCCTGTTTCCCGCAGCAGAAAATTGAGAACGCCGAAATCGCCGGAGAGAATCCAGTTCCAGATGGCGCCGACAACGAGGCCCGGCATGACCCAGGAGACGAGGAAGAGGCCGCGCAGCCACGACGCACCGGGGAAATTGACCCAGAAGAAGAGCGCGAGACCGAAGCCTATGAGGAACTGTCCCGCGATCGAGGCGGTCACGAAGATGGCCGTGTTGAGGAGAATGGGCCAGGTTTCGGGTTGAGCGAAAAGGTCGATATAATTCTTGAAGCCCACGAACGGCCGCGTAAAGCTGCCGAGGCTGAACATGTCGACTTCCTGGAAGCTCATCACGACATTGTAGACAAGCGGCAGCCCGGAGAGGATGAACAGGAATGCGAGCGGCAAGCTCACAAGACCGATATCGAAGCCCCTGCCATCCGTTATGCTCGATAGAATTCTTTTCATTGGCGATCACCTGTCCCTTGGGCCGAGTCTCGCGCGGCCTGTGCAGCGGCGACCCCGGCCGAAGCCGGGGATCGCCTCTCTCGGGAGAAAATCCTGGGCGGATCGTCGCGACAATCAGCCGAGAACCGCCTTTATCTTCTCGGCCGCCTGGTCGAGCGCTTCCTTGGAACTCATCTGCCCGGTAAGCGCCGCCTGGATGGCGTCCTGAATGGCTTTGGAGATCTTCGGCCACGCGGGATGGGGGCCGCGGGGCTTCGCATATTTCAGCTGTTCCACGAAGACCTGGAGTGCCGCGTCCTTTTTCGGTTCGCCGGTCGCCGGAATAGCGATGTCGGAGCGCGGCGGCAGCTGTCCGAAGTCCTTGAACATCCGGTCGTCCTGAGAAACGAAATATTCGAGAACCTTGAAGGCTTCTTCCGGATGCTCGGTATTTGCGAAGACCGCCCAGTTGAAATCGCCCATGGCCGAAGAGCGTTCGGCGCCGACTTCCGGTACGGGCAGCAGCGCTACGCCCCAATCGAACTTCGCTTCCTCGAGCATGCGATCGATTTCCCAGGGGCCGGAGATCGCCATGGCCGCGTTGCCGGAATTGAAAGTACCGGTGGCGTCCCATTGGCTACGCGTCAGCGTGTCCGGCGAGGCGAGCTTCTCGTCGATGATCGTTTTCCAGACGTCGAGCGCCTTGACCGCGCCCTCGGCGTTGATGTTGTCGTAACCGCCACCGGCCATCTGCGCCCAGGGCAGGAACTGGAATGTCCCCTCCTCGTTGGCTTTGGCTGAGAAGGTGATGCCGTAGACGTTCTGAGCCGGGTCGGTCAGCTTGCGCGCCGCCTCGACGAGCTCGTCCCACGTTTGCGGGGGCTTGTTCGGGTCCAGGCCCCGCGCCTTGAACATGTCCTTGTTGTAGTAAAGGGCGATCGTGTTGGTGGCCTTTGGAATGCCGTAATATTTGCCATCCCAGGTCACCGAGGCGAGAGGCCCCTTGAAGTAGTTCTCCGGCTTGACGACCGAGGACTTCGCGATCATCTCGCTCAGATCGAGAAATGCACCGCGGGACGCAAAGAGCGCGTGTTCGGGATTGTCGACAGCGATGATGTCCGGCGCCTGCCCCGTCGAATAGGCTCGCATTGCTTCGCTGACCACGTCGTCGAACTGGATTTGCCGATATTCCACTTTAATTCCGGTGTTCAGCTTGTTGAAATCCTTTATCAAGTTAGGCGCCGGCTGGATGTCCCGGTCGAGCGACCAGACGCTGATCGTGACGTCCTCGGCGCTTGCCGAAAACGCCGGCAGGGAAACACTGGCAAGGGCGAATGCGCCCAGCATTGCAAATTTACGGATACCCATGGACTCCTCCTCTTTCGGGTTTTTCCGCAGCCGGCGCCCCCCGTGCCGGCCGTCGGGCATGTCTCAGGCCGGATCGGCGACGAAGTCGCCGCCGCGGCAGCCTTTCAGATAATTCAGAGCGTGCACCTGGCCCGTCATTTCCAGCGCATCGCGATATACCGGGTCATGCCAGCCTTCGATGTCGATCGAACCGGACCAGCCGGCGAGCCGGAGTTCCGAGATGATGTCGGTCCAGTTGCTGTCGCCGAACCCGGGCGTGCGCATGAAGACGAACTTCTCCTTGCCGAAGATGCCGTGCTCGCGGATGACGTCCCAGCGGATCGTCGCGTCCTTGCCGTGCACATGGAAGATCTTGTGCGCCCATTTGCGGATCTGCGGCAGCGGATCGATCAGATAGACCATCTGGTGGCAAGGCTCCCACTCCAGGCCGATGTTATCGTCCGGCGTCTCGTTGAAGATGAGTTCCCAGGCGTCCGGATTGTGAGCGATGTTCCAGTCGCCGGTTGCCCAGTTGCCGTCCATGGCGCAGTTCTCGAAGGCGATCTTTACGCCCTTGTCGGCGGCGCGCTGGGCGAGCTCGCGCCAGACCTTGCGGTAGCGCGGCAGGCTGTCGGTCAGCGGCCGGTTGCGGATGCGTCCGGTAAAGCCGGCAACGCATGTCGCGCCGAAATGGTGAGCGTTGTCGATGCAGTCCTTCCAGCCCTGCAGGCTCTGGAGGTCGATGTCGGTCTCCTCCAGCGGATTGCCGAACATGCCGAGCGTCGAGATCGTGATGTCGCGGTCGCCGATCGCCTCACGGCAGCGCTTGCCGAGCTCGGCAAGATCCTGGCCGTTGGTGGTCTGCCAGAAGAAGGGTTCGAAGCTTTCGAACCCAAGATCGGCGATCTCGCCTATGCGCTTCGCGGCTTCGCCCTTTGTGGCGCTGATCATGGTGCCGACGCGGATGGATTTGGCTGGATTGCTCATCAGATGCCTCACTTCAGATTGTCACGCGTTGCCGGGTGCGGGCGCTTTCGATCGCCGCAAAGACCATGGCAAGGCTGTTGATATTGTCGTCGCCCGCTGTCTCCGGCTTGGTGCCGGATCGGACCGCAGCGACGAAATCGGCGATGACGCTGGCATGTCCGTGCGTCTCAAGCGGATCGGCTGGTTCGGGAACTTCGACCGGTACGAGTGGCCGGAAGAAACCCTCGCTGCCGGCGACACGGTTGGCGCTCAGCGCCTCGGCGCCATCCCAGAGCAGCGTGCCCTTGGTGCCGATGATCCGCCACTCGCTTTCCCAGCTCGTATTGGCCCCTTCGGCACACCAGGAACCGCGATAGGTGAAGGTCACATTGTCGGAAAGCTCGAATATCGCGGTGGCGGCCGCGCCGTGCGCGTACCAGGAGCCCTGCGGGTTTTCTTCGTGGCAATATACGGCGAGCGGCGTCTTGTCGGCGATGAACCGGGCGGCATCGAAGGTGTGGATCGCCATGTCGAGAAGCAGCACATGCTCCATCTCTTCGCGAAAACCACCGAAATGCGCGCCGATGAAGAAGTCGCAATGGATGCCCGTCAGATCGCCGATCGCGCCGCTTTCGATAAAGCGGCGGATGCGGCGTATGCCGGAGATGAAGCGGCGGTTCTGTACGATTGCATGGATCCTGCCCGCATTCCTGGCGAGTTCGATCAGCTCGCGGCCGGCTTCGAGCGAGGCCGCCATCGGCTTTTCGCTCAGCACGTGACAGCCATGCCTGAGCGCGGTGGCGACCACGTCGCGGCGCGCCGTCGGTACGACAATGTCGAAGAGGATGTCGGGTGCCGCTTCCGTCAACACGCGATCGAGGTCCGAACCGATAACGGCGTCTTCGATCTCGAACTCCACCGCGAGCGCACGAGCCGCTTCGGGGTTCACGTCGACAAGCCCGACGATCCGGATTGCCGACTGGAGTTCGCGGTCCGCGGCGATCGCCTTGAGCCAACCTTTGGCCATAGCTCCGCACCCGCACAGAACTGCGCGCAAAATCACCATTCTCCTCCCGCAAACCTGCGTTTCCGGCTTGTTTCAGCCACCGTAAACGTTTACGGAACTATGCGGACTTTCCGAAACATGTCAATAGGGATTCGGAAAACTGGGCCGGTGCCGGGGGAATGGCGGACTGCTTATGGCCGCCTGACCGGTTCAACTGCACAGTATCTCGCTCGTGTCGATTGCCGGTCGAGTCACCGGTGACCAGAGAGGAAAAGCGCTTCGCATGAAGGGAATTCGGCGCCTGGCGCAACATCTCGATATTTCGATCGGAACCGTTTCGCGCGCACTGAACGGCCGCCCCGACGTCAATGAGGAGACGCGCAGGCGTGTCCTGGAGGCGGCTGAAAGGCTCGGCTATGTGGCGAACCAGTCTGGCCGCAGCCTGAGGCAGGGCACCACCAACATCATTGGCTTCATGATGCAGACCGGAACGGAGATCACCGGCCAGGGCGACACGTTCTTCATGAGCGTCTTCGACGGCGTGCAGGCGGTTTTCGCCAGGCACAAGCTCGACCTCGTTGCCCTGCTCTGCTCGTCGGAGGAAGATCCGACCGATTACCTGCGCCGCGTCGTCGCGCGCGGTTTTGCCGACGGGTTGATCCTTTCGGCAACGCGGCGCCACGATCCGCGCATAGAGTTTCTGGCCGAACGCAACATCCCCTTCGTAACGCTCGGCCGAAGCCTGACGGATGCCGGCCGCCCCTGGCTCGACCTCGATTTCGAGGGAATGGCGCAGATTGCCATCGACCGTCTGGTTGCGCGCGGACATCGCCGCATCGCGGTCACCCGTCCGCACGACGATGCCAACCTCGGCTACATCTTCGTCGACCGTTGCCGAGAAGCGCTTGCCGCGCATGGCCTTCCCTTGGAGGAAGAGTTGATCTTCCGATCGACGCCGAACGAGACCGGCGGCTATCAGATCGCGCGCGAGCTCCTGGCGCTCGAGGACCGACCGACGGCGGCCCTGCTCGTCAATGAGACGATTGCCATCGGTTTCTACCAGGGCCTCTCCGAAGCGGGCGTCAGGCCGGGCCGCGACATTGCGGTGATCGGGCGCTACAGCCCGCATGCACACTTTCTCTCGCCGCCGCTCACCTGCTTTCGCTTGTCGCTGCGCAACCTCGGCATAGCGCTTGCGGAAACGCTTCTGTCGACCATGCCTGCCTTCAAGCACCATTATCCGCAAGCGCCGGTAAACGCGGTCTGGCCGATGGAACTGGTCGAGGGCGAAAGCGACGGCTTTCTCGTCAATGGCGACGAAAGTCGTGGCTGACATAAGCCCCGCCGAGGTGGATCATTTTACCGATCCGCAGGTTTGAAGCTTGCTGCATGATTCCTTAAATCCGAGCAGATTGCGGGGCAATGTCATGGAGCACGCAAAGTGCTGGGCGGGTTCTGCGCTTGGGCACACGCCGCCGTAGGAACCTGCCGGCTGCAGTCCGGATCGGTGACTGCTCCTGAAAGGAGACCCCATGCGCGGATTTTTCTTCCTACTCGCCGGGCTGTCCGCAACGACGGCCTTTGCCCACGACGCTCCAAGCGGTTGGCAGTATCCGAGCGCCTGCTGTTCAACAATGGATTGCCGCCAGGTCGCGCAGACCGCGATCAGCGAGCGACCGCAAGGCTATATCGTCAGAGCAACTGGCGAAGTCCTCCCCTATGCCGACAGCAGGGTCCGAATGTCGCCGGACGGCGAGTACCACTGGTGCTCTGCGGCGGGTAAAGCCTATGGGAAGACGATCTGTCTGTTTGTACCCCCGAGGGGTTATTGAATAACCGAGGCGTCGAGAACCGCACTTCTCGTCATGCGGGTCTGGCACCGCGCCCGATCGGAGCGCGGCACGATGGCGGCCGGCGTCAGCGGGCGTCTGCGGATCCGGGGTCGCTCTCGAGCGTCGACAGGATCCGGTATGCGGCTTTCACGCGGGCAGGAATCGGGTAGTTCCTGTTGGCCAGCATCACGATGCCGATGCGCTCGGCCGGGACGAAGGCTGCATAGGCGCCGAACCCGTTGGTCGAGCCGGTCTTGTTGATCCACACGTTTTCCCTGGGCGCCGCGGGTGGAACGAGTCTGGTGACCTTGTGCGGCTCGAGTGCCATCCGGCTGGAATTGCCGGCGAGCAGATCGTCGAGCTTCGTCGGATAGGGATACATCTCCCAACCGAGCCCCTGCGTCATGGGGCCGACCTTGAAATATCCCGTATGCGTTGCGGCGATTGCGCGCCGGATCGTCTCGTCCAGGCTCGTGCCATCCATGTTCGCCTCAACGACGCGGATCAGATCGGCAGCGGTCGTTTTCACGCCGTAAGCTTCAGAGTCGAGAACGCCGCGCGTGACGCGGATGGGCTTGCCGGCTTTCGAATAACCATAGGCATAGTCGTCCAGCCGGTCCTGCGGCACGGCTATGAAGGTGCTCGTCAGGCCGAGGGCCGGGAATATCCTCTTCTCCATCAGATCGGCGAAGGGTTCGCCCATGCTCGTTGCGGCGAGATAGCCGAAGAGGCCGATGCTCGGGTTCGAGTAGAGCCTGTACGTGCCGGCGGCATAGGTCGGGCGCCAGCCCCTGTAGTAGTCGATCATGCTCTTCTGATCGGCAACGGAATCGGGAAACTGCAAGGGCAGTCCGCCGGCGGCATAGGTCCCGAGATCGAGAAGGCTGATCTCGTCGAAGCTCGTTCCGGCGAACGCCGGCAGGTATTTGCCGGCAGGATCGGACAGGACCAAGTCCCCACGCGCTTCGGCATAGGATGCGAGCGTCGCCGTGAAGGTCTTGCTGATCGAGCCGATCTCGAACAGCGTTTCGTCGGTGACCTTCTGCCCGCTCGCTTTCGACGCGAGGCCGTAATTGAAGATGTACCTCTTTCCGCGGGCGGTGACCGCGACCGCCATTCCCGGAACGCCATTCTCCTTCATCAGCGGCCGGATCGTCTCGTCCACTACGCGTGCAAGCTGTCCTTCATCGCCTCGGTCGGCGGCGTGCGCACCGGCTCCGCAGCAGAGCAAAGCAGCCGCAGCCACTGCGAATTTCGTCGCGGAAATCTTTGTCATGACAGGTGTCTAGCCTCGTGTTCGTTTGGATCTCCCGCATGGCGGGTGCGGCCGTCCGTCAGGCCGGACGCGCCGAAGCTGCGGCGCGTGCCCGGCGCACAGCAACCGGACGAGGCAAACGGACGGGACATGCTTATGAGCCCTGTGCGCATTTCACAAACGACAAGAACTTGCGCGAGCCATTAGAAGAACTTGGGCATCGCATTGCATGTGGTCCTTCCGGGCCCGGCATGTCGAGACCACGAACCGCCGCTACCCTTTGCCGGACACCGCGACCCTAGAAATAGATCGTCATGACGATGTCCTGATCGAAATCGCCGAAACCCTTGCCGAAGATGTTCAGCCCTCCGGGGTTCTCCGCCTTCTCGTCGATGCCTATCCGGAACCGTATCGAATGATGATCCGGTATGCCGAGGGAATTTATCGTCTGAGTCGACACCATCGCGCCGTCGATCCATGTACCGCGGTCGTCAATGGACCAGGTCTTGAGCTTGCCGTATTGCGAGCCGCTGAGTTTCCACCAGGCCGGCGAATACATGCCCCGCCGGTCGCCATAATCACCGGGCGACGTCCAGTAGCCGGCCTTGATGCCATTGATCCAGATGGAGATATCGGAGGGCCAGTTGGCGTTGGTGGCCGGCGTCTCGGAGCTCAGTTCGGCGGAGAACTCGATCTTCCGGACCGTCCGCCCCGTGACCTTGGCATTGTTCGGAAACTTGTATTCGACATAGCCGCGCGTGAACCAGAGCAGTGCGGCCTGCATGCGCTGCGGATCGAGAAAGACTTCCTGGACGTCGAGCATGCCTATGACGTTGTTGATCGAGCAGAGTCCGCAGGGCGCTTCCACCTCGAATTCGGTGAAAAGGCCGATCGGCATGCTGACGGTCACGACGTCGTCCGCAAGATTGGTGCGGTCGTCGAAACGGATGAGGATCTCGCCGTAGATGCTGGAACAGATCTTCTGGTTGCCCTTGGTCGCCTTCATCGTATGCGTCTGGATGAGGCCGGCCCTCTCCAGAGACTTGAGGTTGGTCGCCGTCGTCGATTGCGGCAGGCCCATATGGGTCGCGATCTCGTTGACGTTCAGAGGCCCCTTCAGGCGCAGAAGGTTGAGCATCTCGATGCGCGTTGCCGAGCCCAATGCCTGGACGACATCCGCATCCTTGATCGGGTCCACTGTAAGAAGCTTCGTCTCCATACTCTGCTACTGCCGCTCCGGCTCAGGCGTGATCTGCGCTGATAACACGCCCCTCCGCCAATTGTCGCACTGTTTCGTTTCACGAATGCCGATCCGAGGCGGTCGAAACCGCCGCGGATCGTCCGCTCAGCCCTTGATGCCGGATGACAGCATCAGCGCCTGCGTCACCCTCTTCTGGAAGAGCAGATAGGCGAGCGCGACCGGCATCGCCGCGAGAATTGCGACGGCCATGTCGCGTGCATATTTCACGCCGAAGGCGTCGTCGACCTGCGTGATACCGACGGTCACCGTCATCATCTCCTCCGAATTCGTCACGAGGAACGGCCAGAGGAAGGCGTTCCAGGCCATGATGTAAGTGATGATCGCCAGCGCCGTCGTGATCCCCCAGTTGAGCGGAAGATAAAGCCGGAACAGGATCTGGAAATCGCCGCAGCCGTCGAGCTTCGCCGCCTCGCGCAGCTCTTTCGGCACGGAGTCGAAGAATTGCTTGTAGACGATCACGACCACCGGGACGATGAGCTGCGGCAGGATGATGCCGCCCCAGCTGTTGATCAGGCCAAAGCGGTACATCAGCACGAATTGCGAAACGACCAGGGCCTGGGAGGGAACCATGAAGCTCGCGAGAATGATCCCGTAGAGGAGCCGCCGGCCCGGAAAGACGATCTGCGACAGCGCATAGGCGCACATTACGCTGATCAGGATGACGACCACGGTGACGGTTATCGAGGTGACGAGCGAGTTCACATACCAGGTTGCGAGATTGGTCTCGAACAAAGCGAAATAATAGGCCGAGAAGTTGAAGACGTCGGGGATGAAGGTCGTCTTGCTGATGACCTCCTGTTCCGGCTTCATCGACGTCACCGCCGCCCAGTAGAGGGGAAACGCCCACATGCACGCGACGCACAGGGTAAGAAGCAGAAGAAGGATATTGCCGATGGATTTCCGTTGCATCGCTCAGCGCCCCCTCACGCGCAGAAGCTGGTACTGAAGCACCGATACGGTCACGATGATCAGGAACAGGAAGACCGCCACAGCCGAGCCGAGCCCGCCGTGGTTGAGGCGGAACGCCTCGCGATAGACGAGCTGAAGCAGGACGTAGGTCGAGTTGAAGGGACCGCCTTCCGTCATCAGATAGACCTGATCGAAAATCTTGAGCTGCAGGATGAGTTGCAGTGTCAGGACGAGCGCGGTGACCGGCCAGATCAGCGGCCACGTGATGCGCTTGAAGCATTGCCAGCGCGTCGCGCCGTCGAGCATTGCCGCCTCGTAATAGTCGGCCGGAATGTTGCGCAGGCCGGCTATGAAAAGCAGAAGGTTGAAGCCGTTGGTCCACCAGACGGTGACGAGGGCCACCATAGGCATTGCCCAGAGAGGATCGCGAAAGACACTGATGCGCCTGCCGGTGACGAATTCGATGACATGTTGCGCAATCCCGAATTGCTGATCGAGCACCCACTCCCAGATCTGCGTCACGACCGAGACAGGCAGGATATAGGGCAGGAAGAACAGCACCAGGATGAGGCTCTGAAGCCAGCCTTTGAGGCGCACGACCATGAGCGCCAGACCGAGACCGATCAGCGTGTTGGGTACGACGGTGAGCACGACGAAATAGCCCGTGTTCCACACAGATGTGAAGAACAGTTTCTGGTTGAGCAGCTTCAGATAATTGTCGAAGCCGACCCACTCGCCTTCGCCGATCAGCGGCGCGTTGGTAAAGCTCAAGGCGAACATCTTGTAGACGGGATACGCAAAGACCGTCAGATAGGTGATCACGAACGGTGTGATCATCAGAACCGCGGTCAGCGTCTTGCTCCGTCTCTCGCTCGTCATCACCGAAATAGTCCTCCCCGTTGCCAAATGTACGAACCACCGGCCGGCGCAGTGGCCGGCCGGTCCGTTGATTTTCGCGTTACATCTGGCTCTTCAGTTCTTCGCGCATCTGCTCGATGGCATCCGCCGGATCGAGCTGGCCGTTCAAGGCAGGCACGATGAAATTCTGCGTCGCCTCGTAGATCGGTCCGCCAACGCCGGCCAGCGGAGAGACGGGATCGAATACCGCGGTGTCGGCGAGCTTGACGTAGGTCGAATTCGGCTGCATCGCTTTGAATTCGGCGCTCTCGGTCACCGGTTTATAGGCTGGAATGTGGCCGGCACCGGCCCAGGAGATGCTGTGTTCGTTCATCCAGGCAATGATCTGGAGAACCACTTTCAGCTTCTCCGGCGAGATCGGCTTTTCTTCGCTGTTCGGAACGGCAAAGGCATGGGAGTCCGCCCAGGTTGCAGGCTGTCCCATCAGAACCGGGATCTGGACAGCGCCCCATTCGAAGCCGAGATCGTTGTTCTTCTCGAGATCGACCATCGTCGGCACTTCCCAAACGCCGTTGATGTGCATGGCCGCCTTGCCGGAGGTGAAAAGCGCGATCGAAGCCTCATAGGATATGAGTTCCGGCGAATAGCCGGACGAAACCCAGTTGGCCATCGATGTCAGCGCCTTGACGCCGGCCTCGCCGGGCAGGATCTCCTCGCCTTCGATGAACTTGGCGCCCTGCTGGGAAAGGAGCGTGTAGAATACCCGCCACATCGAGCCGCCTTCGTCGGTGTGGAGCGAAAGCGGATATTGGACCTTGCCGGTCGCCTTGATCTTTTCGAGGGCGGCGTTGAAGTTGTCGAGCCCGTCCAGGCCCTTCGGCAGGCCGTCGTCCCCGAGCAGGCCCGCCTCCTTCAGAATGTTCTTGTTGTAGTAGAGGACAACCGAATGCACGTCGAAGGGAATGCCATAGGTCTGGCCGTCGGCAGAAGCCGAGTTCCAGCTCGCTTCGACATAATTTTCCTTCTTGATTCCGGCTGCCTCGAGCTCTTCAGGTGCCAGCGGCCGCAGAACGCCCGAGGGTATGGCAAGCGGGAAGCGTGACAGATGATAGGTCATGATGTCGGGCTGCTGGCCGACGGCGGCCGCCGTCTGGACCTTGCTGTAGAAGGGTACGCCCCATTCGAGCGTGGTCGCGTTGATGCGGATGTCCGGGTGCGTGTCGTTGAACTCCTTGATGAGCGCCTTCATGCGGACGCCGTCGCCGCCGCTCAGGAAGTCCCACCAGGTAATGTCCGTCTGCGCATGGGCAACTGCCGAAGGCAGGACCGCCAGCGCACCCGCAAGGGCAAGTTTCAGTAGCTTCTTCACGTCTCTCTCCTCCTGTTTTGAAGTTCAATCCACCGGCTTGCGCCGCATTGCTTCTCGCCCGGATGACGTCCCATCCGAACCGCTTTCAACGGAGCCGATCGCCGCTTCCCTCGAAGGCGAACATCTCCTCGGGTGCCAAGGTCAGGCGGACCGCCTGCTTGGGTTGCGGCCGCTCGTCGCCGCGGCACTCGATGGTCATTTCCTCCCCCGTCGTCGTGAGGGCGTGCAGGTAGCCGGTCCCGCCGAGTTCCTCGATGAACTCGGCCGTCACGTCCAGGCCGACGCCGCCCTCCCGTTCGCCGAGCGTGATGTGCTCCGGCCTTACCCCGATGAAAATCTCTTCGCCCGGGGCGACACCCGCCCGAGCCGGAATTTCGAACGGAACTCCTGGCGCGTCGTGGAGCTCGATCGTGAGCCTGTCGCCGCCGCCGGGAACGACGCGTGCCTTCAGGAAATTCATCCCAGGCGAGCCGATGAAGCCCGCAACGAACATGTTGTCCGGATTGCGATAAAGCTCGAGGGGCGCACCCGTTTGTTGAACGACGCCGGCCTTCAGCACGACGATCCTGTCCGCCAGGGTCATCGCCTCGACCTGATCGTGGGTGACGTAGACCATCGTCGCCCCGATCTGGCGGTGCAGCCGGGCAATCTCCATGCGCATCTTGACCCTGAGCTCGGCATCGAGGTTCGAAAGCGGCTCGTCGAAAAGGAAGACCCGCGGCTCGCGCACGATTGCGCGCCCGATTGCGACCCGTTGACGCTGGCCGCCCGAAAGCTGGCTCGGCTTGCTGTTCAGATAGTCCGAGAGCCGAAGGATTTCCGCGGCTGCCTTGACCTTCTGCTCGATCTCCGCCTTCGGCCGGCGGGCGATGGAAAGGCTGAACGCCATATTGTCGAATACGGAGAGGTGCGGATAGAGCGCATAGGACTGGAAGACCATGGCGACGCCGCGCTTCGATGGCTCCCTGTGGGTGACGTCCTCGGCATCGATCCTGATTTCGCCGCCGGTCGTCTCCTCCAGCCCCGCGATCATGCGCAACAGTGTCGACTTCCCGCAGCCCGAGGGCCCGACGAAGACAGCGAACTCGCCCTGCCCTATTTCGATATCGACATCATGGATCACCTTCACGGCGCCGAACGACTTGCTGACGCCGGTCAATTTGATTCCGGACATTGAACCTCCCCGATAGTGAATTCCGGCCCGGGCGTCACCCGGCCGCCCGGGCCGGAAAGGCTTATGCAGAAGCGACGGACAAAAGGACGAAGTGGTAGGAGCGCGGCGGCAGCGAACCGACCAGCGTCCCCGCATCGTCGATGGCGAGTTCCCTGCCGGCTTTGGGAACGATGCGGTTCTGATCCTCGACCGAGTTACGCGCCTTCAGGTCGTCGCCTGCGAGCATCTGGTGCTCGACGATCTTCGCCCCCTTGAAGCCCTGAAGATCGAGGGTGAGGCCGAGCGGCTCGTCGAGGCTGCGGTTGATCGCGAAGACGGCGATCGACTTGCCGTCCTCGTGCAGCACCGCCGACAGGTCGAGATAGGGCACGTCCTGAGCCACCTCGCAATCGTAGGTGGGGCCGGACTGCGCCACGGTGAGCGCGGTGCCGCGGCCGTATTTCGAGGCATATTGAAGCGGATAGTAGATCGACTGCCGCCAGGCGGGGCCGCCGGCCTTGGTGAGGATCGGCGCTATGACATTGACCAGCTGTGCCATGCAGGCGATCTTGACGCGGTCCGATCTCCGGATGAAGACGTTCAGCAGAGAGCCGACGAAGATCGCATCCTCGAGATTGTAGAGCTCTTCCAGCAGCGGCGGCGCTTCCGGCCAGTCCCAGCTGGCAATCCGCTCGCCGTCCTCCTTGCGGTCGTGATACCAGACGTTCCACTCGTCGAAGCAGATCTTGACGTCGCGCTTCGAACGCTTCTTCGCCTTGATGTAGTCGATCACGCCGCCGATCGTCACTATGTACCGGTCCAGTTCGATCGCCTTGGCATAATAATTGAGGGTGTCCTGCTCCTCGTTGCCGAAATATTTGTGCAGCGAGATGTAGTCGACGCTGTCGTAGCTCGCTTCGAGAACCGTCGCCTCCCATTCCGGGTAGGACTTCATCTTGTCGTTCGAGGAGCCGCAGACGACGGTTTCCAGCGTCTTGTCGAAATATTTGAAGGCCTTGCTCACCTCGTTGGCGAGATGGCCGTATTCGGCCGCACTCTTGTGACCGACCTGCCAAGGTCCGTCCATCTCGTTACCGAGGCACCAGATGCGTACATTGTGCGGCTCCTTGTAGCCATGCTTTGCGCGCAGATCGCTCCAATAGGTGCCGCCGGGATGATTGCAGTATTCGAGGAAGTTGCGTGCGTCGTCGAGGCCGCGTGAACCGAGGTTCATCGCCAGCATCATCTCGGTACCCGCAAGCTTTGCCCAATCGGCGAACTCGTTGACGCCGACCTGGTTGGTTTCGCGCGTGCGCCAGGCGAGATCGAGGCGCACCGGACGCTCCTCGCGCGGCCCGATACCGTCCTCCCAGCGATAGGCGGAAACGAAGTTGCCGCCGGGATAGCGGACGATCGGCATATCGAGATCGCGCACCATATCCAAAACATCGGTTCGAAAGCCGTCCTTATCCGCATTTTCGTGGCCGGGCTCATAGATCCCCGTATAAACGGCACGGCCCATATGCTCCAGGAACGAGCCGTAGACCCGCTTGTCGACGGACGAGATTGTATATTCCCGATTAAGGGTAGCCTTCGCTCGCATGGTGTTTCCTCGTTTATTGAAGTCGATTTTGGACGAAGCTAAATTGTATGATTTTTTATTTCAAGAGTTTTGTTTTATATCAGTATATCCGATACACATGGGAGTAGCTCACTTGATTTTTCGCCCTTGGCCTCGTCTCGCCGCCGCCTGCGGAACGATCCCCCGGCCAACCGATTAGACGGCTAAGGGCACCTGCGATTGTGTGGCGCGGCAGCAACTGTCATGATGGAACGGCGCTTCCTCAGCGGGCCTGAGAACTGGACGGAGCATATCGCTCATGGCTTGGTCCTTCAGTATCGGAACGATTGCCGGCACGGTAATTCGCGTGCACGTGACCTTCGCGCTGCTTCTGATCTGGATATGGCTGATGCACTACCGGATCGGCGGCACACCGGCTGCGATGGAGGGGATTGCTTTCATAGTCGCCGTCTTCGTCTGCGTCGTGCTCCACGAGTTCGGCCACATCGCGGCGGCACGCCGTTTCGGGATCAAGACGCCGGACATAACGCTGCTGCCGATCGGCGGCGTCGCCAGACTCGAGCGCATGCCGGAAGAGCCCGGCCAGGAATTCGTAATCGCCATCGCCGGTCCTCTGGTCAATGTGGCGATTGCCGCGGTGCTCATCGCCATCCTCGGCAGCTCGGCGGGCATGGAGCAGATAGCGGGCGTCGAAGACCCCCAGAGCGGATTTCTGGCAAGGCTTGCCGGCGTCAATGTTTTCCTCGTGCTCTTCAATATGATCCCCGCCTTCCCGATGGACGGCGGCCGCGTATTGCGGGCCGCTCTCGCCTCGCGGCTCAGCTGGTCGCGTGCGACCCAGATCGCCGCAACGATCGGCCAGGGCCTTGCCTTCGTCTTCGGCTTCGTCGGTCTGTTCTACAATCCTCTTCTCATCTTCATCGCCATCTTCGTCTATCTGGCCGCAACGGCGGAAGCCCAGAACGCCCAGATCCGCGAGATCTCCGGCAGCGTGATGATCTCAGACGTGATGATCACCGAATTCGCGACCCTTGACCGGTCGGCGACCATCGACGACGCCATCGACACGCTGCTTGCCACCACGCAGCGCGAATTTCCGGTGGTCGATGCCGCAGGCCACTTCGAGGGATTGCTGACGCGCGACGACATGATCCGCGCTCTGAAGGAGAAAGGCCCATCGACACCGGTGGTCGCCGCGATGCGCTGCAACCTGCCGACGATCCATCATCGCAAACGCCTCGAGGAAAGCCTGCGGCTCATGCAGGAATCCCATTCGCCGGCCCTCGCCGTCCTGGACGGCTCCGACCGCCTCGTCGGGCTGATGACGCACGAAACGATCGGCGAGATGATGATGGTGCGCGCGGCCGCCCCGGGCCGCTTCCGATTCGGCCACCTGCGGCAGACCGGAAGCCGAGGCTGAGCTCGAAGAATGATGGAACCGAATCGGCGCTCCGGGGTTTGGGCCACAACCCTACGGCGCTGCGCGTCCTGGCGAAACACGCAAGGTCGAGGAACCTGCAGGCAAATCGGATCGACTTAATGCTCGTGACGGTAGAAGTTCTCACGATCGTCCTGGTCGCGATAGCAACGGCACTGGCCCTTGCCCATGCACTCGAGTTGCCCGGCAAATTGCGATTGCCTAAGGAACAATATCTGGCGATGCAGGCAATCTACTATCCGGGCTTCACCATCGGGGGCGCAGCAGAGCCGGCGGCCCTGCTTCTTACTGCTGCTCTCCTCTTCCTGATGCCCGGCGGGACGACGGCATTCTGGCTGACGGCCGGGGCATTCGCCGGCTTGCTGGCGATGCACGCGGCCTATTGGATGTTGACGCACCCCGTAAACAACTTCTGGCTCAAGGATACGCAGTTGGGAGGAACGGGGGCGCGCTTTTTCGCTTTCGGCGCCCCGCGCGCTTCGACGGCCGCGGAAAGCACGGACTGGACCGCCCTGCGGGACCGCTGGGAGCGATCCCATGTCGTACGGGCCGTTCTCGGCCTCGCCAGCCTCGTATTGCTCGCAACGGCGATAGCTCTCTGAGGACTGCGCTATGTGCCACTGCCAAGGCGCGGTGCCAGCAGGGCGATAGAAATCGACCCGAAACCGAGGACCTTCAACGCGGCGACGGCCATGTGGCCCGTCTCCCATCTGAGGCGTATCGCTTCGAAGTCCGGCGGGATCGGGCCTGGTTTCCAGGTGGCCAGGATCGCATTTGCCGGAGCGACCAGCGTGAACCACGCCGCCAGCGCTCCAGCAAAT
Source organism: Sinorhizobium meliloti (assembly GCF_035610345.1). The sequence continues at coordinate 1,395,612 of NZ_CP141213.1, forward strand.
AAAACCGCGCCGGCGAGGGCGAACCAGAACGCCGGCCGCTCATTGGCGAGCAGGTAGGAAAGAAAGCACGCCGCCAGTATCGTCGTGACGTCGAGCGGCCCGCCGACCTTTGCAAAAAGCGCGAACTGGCCGTTGAAGACGGTCGCCTCGCGCCACAGTTCCGGCGCCCAGACGAACAGCCGCGGCGGCGCCTCCAATACATGGGCGAAGGAGGGGCCGAGGCTGAGAGCCGCGAGCAGCAGCGATACCAGGCCTGTAAGATAAACGACCATTTCCCCGCCTTTACGTATGTCATCGGCAGCCTGGCCTACAACTTTGGCGATGGGCAAGTGTTCCATGAAAAAGAGAGACTATGCCGCTCTCGCCGACCTCACGGAATGTTGTTGAGAGAGGCCTCACTGCAGTCGCCGATGTGCCGGTATGATCCCCGGAGAACGGAGATCGATCCATGCACGCGAAGATGCCCGGGGGCCTGTTGGCCGGGTTCCTGCTTCTCCTCGTTCCTGCCCAGGGCTTCGGCCTCGACCTGCCGCGCTCGGGTCATCCGATATTCGACCGTGTCGTCACGCTTGTCGTCGACAACTTTCACGATCCCGCAGCGCTCGACGGCTTCGGCGCAGCGGTGCGGCAGGAACTCGACGGCGGCGACCCGCTGAACGCGAAGAGCACGGAGCCCCGGCTCGACGCTGCGGTCGAGAGAGTCCTCGCGAGCCTAGACGCGTCGCATACGGCTCGCTTCACGCGGGATTCGATTGCCTATTACGAGCTCGCCGACATATTCCGTTACGCTATCCGCCACGACATGAAGCGGCTGTTCCCGCCGGATGGCCGGGCCAGCTATGCCGGGGTCGGCATGGTCGCCCGGATGGAAAACGGCCTGCTGTTCGTCAGCGACGTCTATGACGGTTCGCCTGCGGACAAGGCGGGTATCCGGGTGGGCGACGAGGTTCTGTCGGTGGATGGCGCGCCGTATCGCGAAATCGAATCCTTCCGCGACAGGATCGGACAAAAGGTGGAGATCCGCCTGCGCCGTAATCCCGGCGCACAGCCCTTCACGGCCAGTGTCGCGGTCGAACGGCTGCGGCCCTTGCCCACATTCGAAAAGGCGATCGAGAACAGCGTGTCCGTCAACGAGAGCGACGGGCGACGCATCGGTTACCTGCGTCTTTGGACCCTTTCAAGTCCCGACGGTCTCGACATCGCGGCGCGTGAACTGGCGACCGGCCGTCTCAAGGACGCCGATGGAGTCGTCGTCGATCTGCGCGGACGCTGGGGCGGCGGTCCGCCCGACGCGGCGGAGCTCTTCGTCGGCGATACGCCGAACTTCAGGCTGATCTCCCGCAACGGCAAGGATATGCTCGCCAATGTCCGCTGGCGACGCCCGATCGTCGCCATCATAGACGAGGGATCGAGAAGCGGCCTCGAACTCTTCGCCTATGCGTTGAAGACCAACGGAATCCCGCTCGTCGGGACGCGCACGGCGGGGGCGCTTCTCGCCGGCCGCGCCTATATCCTGCCGGACGACAGCATTCTGGAGCTTGCGGTTTCCGACGCGGTGATCGATGACGGTGTGCGTCTGGAGGGGCGCGGCGTCGAGCCGGACGTAACCGTTCCGTTCCCCCTGCCCTATGCCGACGGACGCGACCCCCAGCGCGAAGCCGCCATGGAAGAGATGCGGCGCATCCTCGCCAAGGGCTGAGCCGGCGAACCGGTTCTTGAATTCGGGCCGCGTCGGCCCGCCTTCCCTCGTCTATTCGCTTTGCCGGAAGTTTCGGATCCGGTCGAAAAGCACGGCGAGCACGATGGCGCCGCCGATGAAGGCGCCCTGCCAGAATGCGTTAATCCCGAGCAAGCCGAGGCTGTTGCGGATCACCTCGATCAGCGCAGCTCCGATCAGGGCGCCGGAAGCCGTGCCGGCGCCGCCGGCAAGATTGGCGCCGCCGATGACGGCAGCGGCGATGACCTGAAGCTCCATTCCTGCACCTATATTGGTCGTCACGGCGCCGAGCCAGCCGGTCTGGATGATGCCGGCAATCCCCGCCGCGAGCGCGGAGATCATGTATACGGCAACCTTGATCCTTCTCACCGGAACGCCGGTGAGCGTCGCGGCGTGCTCGTTGCCGCCGATGGCGAAGACGTAGCGGCCGAACTTCGTCCAGCGCAGAACGAAGCCGGTGAGGAGCGCCAGGACGATCATGTAGAGCACCGGATTGGCGATACCGAGGAACCAGGCGCCGCCGCCAAGAGCCAGGAGCGTGTCGTGGTCCGGGCCGAACTCGAATACGACCGTATTGTTGGATGCGACCATCGCCAGGCTTCGCGCGATCGAGAGCATTCCGAGGGTGATCACGAAAGGTGGAAAGCCGAGATAGGCTATCATGACGCCGTTGAATGCGCCCGCGACCAGCGCCGTGCCGATCGAGGCGGCAATACCCACCTCTATGCCGTAGCCGGCATGCATGACCACGGCCAGCACCATGCTGCACAGGCAGAGGACCGACCCCACCGACAGATCGATGCCGCCGGTAATGATGACCAGCGTCATTCCAAGCGCGATGATCGCGACGAAGGTGAAGTTGCGCGTGATGTTGTAGAGGTTTTTGGCCGTTGCGAAGGAGTCGGTGGCAACCGACAGGAAGAGGCAGGCGAGGATGACCGCCACCAGGACCCAGAATGCCTGGCTGGCCAACAGGAACGAGAGCCATCCGCGGTCTCTCTGTCCGACTGCTCGATCGAGCGTAATTGCCATTGTCGACCTTCGCTTTCTTTTCGAATGGTTCACACCTGTTCGATGGCGCCGGTGATCAGTCCCGTCACCTCCTCCGGCGAACTCGCGGCGATCGGCTTGTCGGCGACCTTCCTGCCCCGACGCATAACGATCACCCGGTCGGCGACGGTAAAGACGTCCGGCATACGGTGGCTGATCAGCACGACGGCGATGCCCCGGTCGCGCAACTCGCGGATCAGGTTCAGCACCTCGGCCACCTGGCGCACCGAAATGGCCGCCGTCGGTTCGTCCATGAGCACGATCTTGGCCTCTGAAAGCATCGTCCGCGCGATTGCAACCGCCTGCCGCTGACCGCCCGACATTTGCCTGACCAGGTTGCGCGGCGGCGTCTCCGACTTCAGTTCTTTGAAAATCTCGCCGGCGCGGCGATACATCGCCCTGTAATCGAGTATGCGCAGCGGCCCGATGCCGCGCCTGATCTCCCGCCCGAGAAAGACATTTGCAGCAGCCGTGAGGTTGTCGCAAAGCGCCAGATCCTGATAGACGATCTCGATGCCGTGCTGCCGCGCCTCGACCGGGCGATGCATCACGAGTTCCGCACCGTCGAGCCGGATCGTTCCATGACTCGGCCGGAAGTTGCCGGCCATCATCTTGACCAGAGTCGACTTGCCGGCGCCGTTGTCGCCCATGAGCCCGACCACCTCGCCGCGGTCGAGCGAGAGCGACACGTCGCTGACCGCCTGAATGGCGCCGAAATGCTTGGAAATATTGACGAGTTCGAGAACTGCCACAGCCGTCTAGCCTCCCGAAGCAGCGGGCCGCCTCCTCGGTCGCTTGCCCCGCTCTCGCGCGCTCCCGGCAAGGCGACCGCCTCCATTTACGCAAATGCGCGGGAAAGCGTCAATCAATAGTCCTACAAATCGCTCCGCACATACGCTGAAACGCATATTGTCATACAAATAGTCGTTGACGTGCCGTTCGCGTGGATATTAGCTGGTGCTGGGAGGAGAGCATGCTGATCCTTGTCCCCGGGGCACGGACAGGGTCAGGCGGACCTCATCGCAGCGCTGGTCGACAATCCGCGCGCGACCGGCCGCTCTTCAATGCCTCGATGGATCGACGGCTGCGCGACGCCGCCGCCTACCCGAAACTCTGATATTTCAAGGCGCGGGCACGCGCGTGTCCGCTTGTTTCAAGGGAGGAAGGAATGAGGAAGGCACTATTGCTTGCCGTTGCCGCTCTGGCACTCAGCGCCGGAACGGCCATGGCCCAGAAGAAACAGCTCGTCATCGTGGTGAAGGGGCTGGACAATCCCTTCTTCGAAGCGATCAACCAGGGTTGCCAGAAGTGGAACAAGGAAAATCCGGACTCGGAATACGAGTGCTTCTACACGGGTCCGGCTTCGACCTCGGATGAGGCCGGCGAGGCGCAGATCGTTCAGGACATGCTGGGCAAGGCTGAAACCGCCGCAATCGCCATCTCGCCATCCAATGCGAAGCTCATCGCCCAGACGTTGAAGACTGCCAATCCATCGGTGCCGGTCATGACCGTGGACGCGGATCTCGCCGCCGAAGACTCTGCCCTGCGCAAGACCTATCTCGGGACCGACAACTATCTGATGGGCTACCGCATCGGCGAGTACATCAAGAAGGCCAAGCCCGATGGCGGCAAGATCTGCACCATCGAGGGCAATCCCGGCGCCGACAACATTCTGCGCCGCGCCCAGGGCATGCGGGACGCCCTGACCGGCCAGAAAGGCCTGGCGGAACTCAAGGGCGAAGGCAACTGGACCGAAGTGGCGGGCTGCCCGGTCTTCACCAATGACGACGGCGCCAAGGGCGTGCAGGCGATGACCGACATCCTTGCCGCCAATCCCGACCTCGATGCTTTCGGGATCATGGGCGGGTGGCCGCTGTTCGGCGCGCCACAGCCCTATCGCGATCTGTTCAAGCCGATGGCCGACAAGATCGCCAAGAACGAATTCGTCATCGGCGCTGCCGATACGATCGGCGAGGAGGTCGCCATCGCCAGGGAAGGATTGGTCACCGCTCTCGTCGGGCAGCGGCCATTCGAAATGGGCTACAAGGCCCCGCAGGTCATGCTGGACCTGATCGCCGGCAAACCGGTCGAAGACCCGGTCTTCACCGGCCTCGACGAGTGCACCAAGGAGACCGCGGATACCTGCATCCAGAAATAGCCGGTCGAAGGCCGGCAGCCTGCAGCGCCGCAGGATTGCCGGCCTTTGCACTCCCTGGTTCAGATCTGCCAGTCCGCGTCGAGCGAATAGGCTTTGATGTAGTCGATCTTCATTTCGGACCCGTCTGCGAGACCGTCGCTGGGCGTGCCGGCGATGCCGCCGACCGCCAGGTTGACGAGCATGTACATCGGGTCGTGCATGTCGGAAGGCGTATCGGCGCGCGCGATCGCCGCATCGTCGAAATACCAGACGATCTCTTCTTCCGTCCAAAGCACCCCGTATGTGTGAAAGCCGCTCGCATCTGCGACCTTCACCGCATTCTCGATGCTCGTCCTCGATCCCGTTTCGTTGGAATGCACCGTGGCGATGACGGTATTCGGGTCCTGTCCGCGCATTTCCACGACATCGAGTTCCGGCGGCCAGGAACCGTCGGCGGGCAGCAGCCAGAAGGCCGGCCAGACGCCCTGGTCGTCCGGCATGTCCGCGCGCATTTCGAAATAGCCGTAGGTTTGGGCAAAGGACGAGTAGGTCGTCAGCATTCCGGACGTGTAATCATAGCCGTTGATCTCGGCCTGGATCGCCTCCGACGCCGGCGCGGCCGTGATCGTCAGCACGCCGTTGTTGACGGAGAAGGGGTTGACGGAAGCGGTCGGCTCATAGCTCGGATTGATGTACCATTGCTGCTCGCCATTACTGGAAAGCGTCGCTCCCTTTTCCGGCGCCCACCAGAATTTGGTGTCCCAGACCCCGCTTGTACCGTTTCGAAGCTGAAGCGTATTGAACTCGTCCGAGAAAGTCTGAGACAGGACGGAGCGGTCGAGGCTTAGCCTGAACTGGTGCGCCTGCAATTCGTCGGCGGTGGTGTTCGCGAATACCAGGCTCTCGCCATCGGCGAGATGGAGCCGGAGATCCGCGCCCTCCTGAGCCACATTGGACAGAATCTGCTCGAACGACGTGAAGCCGTAGCCGTCGAGGCGTACGATGTCGTCATAGTTGAAATCGGTGATCAGGTCGCTTCCGTTGCCTCGCGCAAACACGAAGGTGTCGGCACCGCCCGCGCCGATCAGGACATCGTTGCCGCCGCGCCCGTCGATCGTCTGCGTTCCCGACGCGCCCTTTATGATGTTGTCCGTATCGTTGCCGAATGCGAAACGACCGCTTCCGGTAACCGTGAGGTTCTCGAAGTTCGCCGGAAGGGTGTAGCTCATCCACGTGCTTATCGTGTCGACGCCCTCGCCGGCCGCTTCCGATGCCCGGTTGATCGACGAATACAGGTAGTAAATGTCGTCGCCTCTGCCGCCGATCATGGTGACGTTCACGGAGCTGTCGCCCCACATGGAATCGTTGCCGGCAGTGCCATGGAGCGTGGGGCCAGAGCCGGTGGCGGAGAACCAAGCAGTCGAACTGCCGCTGTAGTAAAGCGGCGTTCCCACGGCGTTCAATACGGTTTTGCTCATCGAAATGTCTCCGGTTTGATGTTCGGTTTCCTCCGCTCACCCCGGCGCTGATCGCGTCCTCAGGCCTAATCTAGACGGGGCTGCCGTTTTAATAACCCCCAAGAGTTTGGGGGACGGGCGCGGAACAAAGCAGCGATGGCTGCGTTCTTTGAAGTTGGCGGCGGCTGCGGAGGGAACATGCACGGCGCAGAAATTCTACCCAAAACGACGATCGACGATGTCACGACTTCAGAGGCGACCGATTATCGGGCCGTGCTCGACGCACTCGCGGTGCCGGTATACACGACCGACGCTGAAGGTATCGTCACTTACTGCAACGCCGCGGCGGTGGCCGTTGCGGGGCGCGAGCCGGAGCTCGGCAAGGATCGCTGGTGCGTCAGTTGGCAACTGAGGCGGCCGGACGGCTCGCCTCTTGCGCACGACCAGTGCCCGATGGCGCGCGCATTGAAAGAAGGGCGGCCGATAAGGGGCGAAGAACTTATCGCGGTCCGTCCGGACGGCACCTCGGTCCCGCTTCTCCCGCATCCGACGCCGATCTTCGACGACACGGGCGCATTGACAGGAGCCGTCAATCTTCTCGTGGACCTCAGCGGCGCGAAGGATATGGAGCGCAGTTCCCGCTATCTCGCCGCGATCGTCGAATCTTCCGACGATGCGATCGTCGCGAAGAACCTGGACGGGATCATCACCAGCTGGAACCGCGGCGCGCAGCGGCTTTTTGGCTATACGGCGGAAGAAGTTATCGGCAAGTCGATCACCCTCCTCATACCACCGGAACGTCTGAGCGAGGAGCCCGGCATTCTCGAACGCATTCGTAGAGGCGAACTGGTCGACCATTTCGAGACCAAGCGCCGGCGCAAGGACGGGACTCTCGTCGATATTTCGCTCACCGTTTCGCCGGTCAGGGATGCAACCGGCCGCATCATCGGCGCCTCCAAGATCGCCCGCGACATCACCGAGACGAAAAGCGCGGCAGAGGCATTGGCTGCGCGCTTTCGTGAGCAGGCCGCGCTGTATCGTCTGACTGAAAGGGTTCAGCGTACCAAACGGATAGAAGAAGTCTACGAGGCGACACTGGACGCCATCCAGGGCGCGTTGAATTGCGACCGTGCGTCGATTCTGCTTTTCGACGATTCCGGGACCATGCGGTTCGTCGCCGCCCGGGGCCTTTCAGAGCATTACCAGCGCGCTGTCGACGGACACTCCCCTTGGCATACGGGAGCGAACGAACCCGAGCCGATCTTCGTCGAGAATATCGACGAGACGGAAATCTCGCGGGAGCTGAAGGAGAGCATAGTCGGCGAAGGTATTGGCGCGCTCGGCTTCTTCCCGATCGTCACGGAAGGCAGGCTGATAGGCAAATTCATGACCTATTACGACCGGCCACATCAGTTTGCGGAAACCGAAATCGGCATGGCGCTTACCATCGCGCGGCAACTCGGATTCAGCATTCAGCGCATGAGAGCCGAATATGCGCGGCGCCAGGCGGAAGAGCAGTTGCGCCGCAACGAGGCGAACGAAAGGGCGCGCGCGGCCGAGTTGGCGGCGATCATGGAGGCCGTCCCGGCTTTGATCTGGATGGCGCGCACGCCGGATTGCCGCGTCATCAGCGGCAATAACAGCTCCTACGAGATTTTGCGGCTACCGCACGACAGCAACCTTTCGATGTCGGCGCCTCCCGGCGAACACCCCACCAACTTCCGCGTTTTCTCGGAAGGGCGGGCATTGTCGCCGGAGGAGATGCCCGTACAAAGGGCGGCGCGGGGCGAAGAGGTGCAGAACTTCGAGGAGGAAATACGCTTCGACGACGGAAGCTCCCGTCATATCTTCGGCAACGCGACTCCGCTGCGCGACGTCACAGGCGAAGTGGTCGGAGCTGTCGCTGCCGCTGTCGACATCACCGGACGCAAGCAGGCCGAGGAGGCGCTCCAGGAAAGCGAACGGCGCCTGCAGCTCGCACTGGATGCAGGACATATGGGCGCCTGGGAGTGGAACCTCGAAACGGGTGAGGTGATCTGGTCGCCGGGGCTGGAGGCGCTTCACCGTATCGAGCCCGGATCGTTCGGTGGAACGCTGGCCGACTTCAAGCGCGACGTACACCCGGACGATCTTCCCTTGATCGAGCGCGAGATGGCCAGGGCGATCGAGGAAGAGGGAGACTACCACGTCGTCTACCGTGCTCAGCTCCCCGACGGGACTACCCGGTGGATCGAGGCTTTCGGACAGCTTTCGCCGCGCAACGGCCCCAAAAGGCGTTTGATCGGCGTCTGCATGGACATCACGGAGCGCAGAGAGGCCGAAGCGCAGCGCAATCTCCTCGTCGCCGAGCTCAGCCACCGCGTGAAGAACACGCTGGCGATCGTCGGCTCGATCGCACGACAGACCTTCTCGACCAATCCGGACGCCACCGCGGCGCACCGTTCCTTCGATGCGCGCATAAGGGCGCTCGCGCAGACGCATACGCGCCTGGCGGAGGCGAGCTGGTCTGGAGTTTCCCTGAAAACCGTGCTGTTCGACGAACTGGCACCCTATCAGGACGACGGCAGGACCAACGTGACCCTTGCGGGGCCGCCGGCGATGTTGCCGCCCAAGCATGCGCTCACCCTCGGCATGGCGGCGCACGAGCTTGCAACCAATGCCGCGAAACACGGGGCACTCTCCGTCAAGAGCGGAAAAGTCGATATCGAATGGATGATCGACGTGGCAAGTGAGCGGCTGCGGATATGCTGGCGCGAGACGGGCGGACCGGCGGTTGTTGCGCCCAAGCACAACGGTTTCGGGCGTCTGTTGCTCGAGCGGGTCCTCGCCTCGGATCTTGGCGGTGAAGTGCATCTCGAGTTTGCGCCGCAAGGCCTGGTTTGTACGATCGACGTTCCTTATCCGCGCGGAGCTCCGGGATGAACCCCGGCGACCGATGCCGTGTGCTCGTCGTCGAGGACGAGTTTCTTGTCGCGCTTCAGATTGAAGACGATCTCGTCGCGGCGGGCTATTCGGTGATCGGCCCATTCACGAGCCTCGCACAGTCGTTTTCCGCAGTCCGCGCACACCCGTTCGATATCGCGACCCTTGACCTGAACCTACGAGGCGAGTTCGCCTATCCACTTGTCGATGAACTCATGGAGCGCGAGGTGCCGGTGCTTCTGTTGACCGGTTACACCGTGTTTGACTTGCCTGAACGATTTCGTGCCCTGCCTCGCCTGGCAAAACCCTTCAACGGCACGCAGCTCATCCAGAAGATAAAAGGCCTTCACCCGTTTCATGGCAGCCCGGCCGGCGTATGAGCCGGCCGGGCCAGATTACAACGGGTCACGGTGCTGAGCGCTTCCGGCAGAGGATGGCGGAACCGCGCACCTCGTTCTGCCGATCTCACATTTCCGTGGGCAGGAAATGGGAAAGCGGCACCTGCAGTGCACCGGCGACGCGCTTGAGCTTCGCCGGGCTGAACTCCGTGCCGTTCTCGATATCGTTGATTTCGACGACGGCGAGGCCGCAGGTGACCGCGAGATCCTCGATGCTGTAGCCGACCGCTTCACGCGCGGCCTTGACGCGAGCGGCGATGTCGCCGTTGGGCATCGGAGCGGCTTCCTTGTCGCCAATGTTGGAGGGTGAAATAGACATAAATGTCTCCTTCTCTTGGCATGAAAATTCTTACGAATTTTGCTGTTGAGTACGGGTCGACACGCGTCACTGCATGCCCCCTGAACCGCAATTCAAGGGAAAAGACATGCAACAGATAAAAGTGCTGCAGCAACCTTTGTGCGCGTGAGACGCGCGGCGCTGCAGGACGGCGGTAACGTTTTATGTCATCGCTGTAACATGGACAAGCCGAAATCGCTCTTGTGCACCGGAAGCGCCAGTCGAGCACCGGAATGTGGATTTCGGCATCGTGGGGTTGCGATGTCCCGATTCGGCCACCGGCCCGAGAACCGTGCTCAAATATTGCTGACGACGGGCAAATGTCCGGCGGCGATAACGGTCAGGCCTCGTAGATCACAAAAGTTTACTGTATAGCCGGTGGGACCTGTCAGGTACTTCCCATGCGACAGTTGCAGAAGAAAATCTCGAATACATTCAAAGGGTCGCACGTCGTGGCTGCATGCTCAGCGATGCCGTTCCGGAAACGGGTGGGGTCCGACTGTCTAGGAACGGATCAAAATCCGGTTTTCAGTCGGCGCCGTTGTCCATACATTGAGCAGTATGGGGATTTCTAATTTAGCTCTATTACAGATTTTTAACGGCCTATTTGCTTCGTACCGACTGTTGCTCGGCACTGAATCTCCACTTGTCGGACCGCCGCCGCCGAGCATGAAACCGGGCGCTGCCATACGGCACTTGCCCCGGCCGGCAGATTGTTCAAGCCACAGAGGCGACCGTAAACACAACGTCCCGGATCTTTTCCGTTCGCGCTTTTCGCGGATTAGACTGGGATGCCGTGTGCGCCGAGGAGAAATTGGAGATGAAGAACCAAACCGGCAATGAGGCTCAGGCCCGAACGCCCACCGCCCCACCGGAAGGCAGCAGTATCTGGCAGCAGTTCGAGATGATGCGGCACGCATTCGTCGACTCGCCGGTTTTGAAGCCTATCCTGTGGCTCGCGGCCGGCAGCTTCACCATAATCATCGTCACCGCCATCGGGCAGATCGTTCTCAATCGCTGGTACCGGCCCTTCTTCGACGCGATCGAGCGGCGTGATCTCAACAGCTTCTTCTATCAGCTCATGCTGTTCGTCCTGCTCGCCGGCGTCCTGCTGGTGTTCAACGTCGCCCAGCAATGGCTCAATCAGATGGTGCGCTTGAAGCTGCGCGAAGGGTTGACGTTGGACTTGATCGGCGAATGGATGCGGCCGCGACGTGCCTTCCGACTGGCCAATGCCGGCACGATCGGCGTGAACCCGGATCAGCGCATGCAGGAGGATGCCGGACACCTTGCCGATCTCACGACCAGCCTCGGATTCGGGCTTTTGCAATCGTCGATCTTGCTCATTTCGTTCGTCGGCGTCCTCTGGTCCCTTTCAGCGGGCTTTGCCTTCCAGATCGGCGAACGGTCGCTGGAAATTCCGGGCTACATGGTGTGGGCTGCAATCCTCTACGCCGGCTCCGCATCGTGGCTGAGCTGGCTCGTCGGCCGCCGGCTGATCGTTCTGAACGGCGAGCGCTACGCCCGCGAGGCCGATCTTCGCTTCTCGATGATGCACGCCAACGAGCATATCGACGGTATCTCGCTTGCGGGCGGCGAGGCTGGAGAGCGACGGCGTCTGCAACTCGACCTCTCCTCCGTGCTCGACGCCACGCGCAACATATTCCGAGCCGAAATCAATCTTGCCTGGGTTCAGGACGGCTATGGCTGGGTCACGGTCGTCGCGCCCATTCTGGTTGCGGCGCCCGTCTATTTCGCGGGAAACATCAGCTTCGGCGGCCTGATGATGGCGGTGGGGGCGTTCAATCAGGTGCATTCGTCGCTGAAATGGTTCGTCGCCAATGTGAGCGCGATAACGGACTGGCGCGCAACGCTGCTGCGCGTTGCCGCCTTCCGCCGCGCGCTGATCACCGCAGACACGCTGCATGGCGACGAAAAGCGTATCGACTTCGTCGAGAACGACACTGCCACCATGACGTTCGAGAACCTCGAGGTGGTCTCCCGCTCGGGGCGAACCAGGCTGGCAGAGTCTCGTATCGAGATCGCCCCCGGTCAACGGGTCAACATCATCGGCGATCCGCGTGCCGGGAAGACGCTGGTCTTCCGCGCGCTCGCCGGGCTATGGCCCTGGGGAAGCGGTCGCGTGGGAATGCCTGCCGGCGAAACCGTGGCCTTCATTCCTCGCGCGCCTTATTTCCCCCGCGGCCGGCTGCGCGACGCCCTTGCCTATCCGCACGCCGACAGTTTTCCCGACAAAGTGCTCGTGACTGCGCTTTCGAAGGTCGGGCTCGACCACCTTGCGACTTCGCTCGATCGCGAGGCCCGTTGGGAACGCGAACTCGGCGACGACGAGCAGCGCCTCCTGGCCTTCGCCCGGCTCCTCGTGCAGAAACCCCGTTGGGTCGTCATCGACGAAGCGCTGGAGACCATGGACGCCGATGCCCTGAAACGGGCACTTTCGATCTTCGAGGCCGACCTGCGGGAGACCGCGGTAATCAAGATCGGCCGAACGCCGCGGAACGGAGTGCAGTTCTCTCGCGTGATCCATCTCGTCAAGGACGCCGAAGGCCCGGCCCTGAAGCCGGTTCGCCTCGGCGGAGGCGTTTCGGGCCTGGAGGTGGCCGCACGCGGTGCGCCTTGAAGTCGGATCAGCCGTGCTGCGGCCTGAGGAGACGCGCGACTGCTGCTTCAAACACCCCGCCTGTTGCCCCAGATGAGGACATGCAGTTGCGGCAGGACCCGCGCCCCGAACCACCGGTCTGCAACGACCCTGTCGACCAACCAGCGCATCCGCTCCATCACGCCGTCGATATCGATCGGCGCGTCCGCCTGGTCCGCGGGCGGCGGCGTATGATTGCCGGGCTGCAGATAGACGGGCAGATCCGGCTGGCGCGCGGCGGCGGCCCGCGCATAGGCATAATCCGTCTCGTCGAAGACCACGAACTTCAACACCGTCTGCGGCTTGCTCCCAGCACTGCGGCGACAGTCGTCCAAGGCTTCCCAGTCGGTCTCCATCCCGCTCGAGGGCGGCTTGGGACTGAGCACCAGAACGTCGAGAGCGGCGAACCAGTCGCGGGCAAGCGAACCTTGCGTTTCCAGGGCAAATCGATAGCCCTTTTCGAGCCCGCGGGCGATCAGATCGCCGAACGGCTGTATTGCCGGGTTGCCGCCCGATAGCGACACCATCACAGCTTCTCCGCCCGAAAGCCGAACGATTTCCTGCCAGACCTCCTCGGTCGACATCTTTTGCCATTCATGCCGGTAGCTGCTGTCGACGGCATGGAGGCTGTCGCACCAGGAACAACGGAAATCGCAGCCGCCGCTCCTGACGAATACCGTCGGCAGGCCGATCAGCACCCCCTCCCCCTGGATCGTCGGTCCGAAGATCTCGCTAACGCGGATTTCGTCGGATCGGGTGTGGATCATGGGCGATACTCCGCCCAGGTCTTTGCCGTCTCGCTGACGCGAACGGCCGTCGTCTCGGGTAGCCGGGCTCTGCACCATTCGTAGAAATGCTGCGCCAAGCATTCCGCCGTCACCCGATCGTGCCCGAGCACGTCGTTCAGATGGCGGTGGTCGAAGCACTCGTCGATATATTGCTTCAGAGGTGCGAGCTCGTGATAGTCGCGCACGAATCCGTGCTCGTTCAGCCTTTCGCCGGAAAGCTCGACCTCGACGATGTAGTTGTGCCCATGCAGTCGGGCGCATTGATGCTCGGCCGGAAGGCTCTTCAGCTGGTGCGAGGCGGAGAAATGGAATTCCTTGGTGATGCGGAACATCATTTCACCTCTTCGGCAACGAAGGAGCCGGTCGCCGCCACCCAGAAAACCGGATCGTCGTACTCCGTCGGATCAGGGACACCCGCGAGGTGAAAGGCTTCGCGCCGTTCGACACAGGTGCCGCAGCGCCCGCAATGGTGGGTACCGCCCTTGTAGCAGGACCATGTCTCGGCAAAGGGCGTGCCGTGCCTGGCTCCGTCCGCGACGATGTCGGCCTTGGCGACGTTCACATAGGGCGCATAGAGCGCAACATCCGCATATCCGTCGAGCGCGCGGTTCTGCATCGCCTGGAAAGCGTCGATGAAACCCGGCCGGCAATCGGGATAGATGAAGTGGTCGCCGCCATGCACGGCGGTCGCGACTGCATCCGCCTTGCGGGCTGCAGCGACGCCGAAGGCGATGGCAAGCATGATGGCGTTGCGGTTCGGCACCACCGTCGCCTTCATCGTCTCTTCGGCGTAGTGCCCGTCCGGCACGTCCAAATCGTCGGTCAGCGCCGATCCGGTGAGATGGCGGCCGATCTCGCGGATGTCGATGATCTGGTGCGGGACGCCGAGGCGCATGGCGCAGGCGGCGGCGAAATCCAGTTCCTTGCGGTGCCGTTGGCCGTAATCGAACGACAGGAGGCCGGAAAGCTCCTGTTCAGCCGCGACCTTGTGCGCAAGCGAAACGGAATCCAATCCGCCGGAGCAGATTACAATTGTCTTCATGACAGGTGTCCTTGTTTTGACCGGGTAGGCTGCGACCGGAGTTCTACTGCGCGCCTTCTAGGCCATAGAGGACCGTTTGTGAATGGCCGACCGGTATGGAAGAAACGGATTGTCCAACGGCCAAAAATCAAAAACTGAGCCACAGGGCCCCCCCCGGGAGCAAGCACTGTCAGTTTGTTGAAAAGGGTTGCCCGAAAACCAAGGGCACAAAACGAACCGCATGCCAGCCCGGTTCCATTCGCAAGCGCCGCTCGGACCTATGCACGCGCCGAACCGACAAAGGTCCGATCGTCTTCCAGACTATGTGCCGGCATCCCTTCGGTCCGAAGTCCCAGCCCGGAACACGTTACGCGGGTTTGGGTTGGTAGGCAGGTTGCAGCCTCAAGGACATCAACGTAAGGAAAGGAACTCCAATGCGGTATTTCATCAGGACGGCCCTCGCGGCGGGCCTTCTCGCGGGCACCACCCTCGGCGCGTTCGCGCAATCGAGTACAACGATCGGCACCGGCGGCACCAGCGCCGGCGGCGGGACCTCGAGCAGCACCGTCGGAACGGGCGGAAGTTCGGCTGGTGGCGGTTGCGATCCGAACACCAGCGATTGCCAGTCCGGCTCTGCATCGACACTGGGAACGGGCGGATCTTCGGCCGGCGGCGGTACGTCAAGCAGCTCGGTCGGGACGGGCGGATCGGCCGCCGGCTCGGGTAGCGCCGGCTCCGCTTCGACCCTTGGCACCGGCGGCTCGTCCGCGGGCGGCGGAAGCTCCAGCAGCTCCGTTGGAACCGGTGGTTCAGCCGCTGGATCGGGTGGCGGAACATCGGATGAGACCACCGGCAGTGTCCAGGGCGATGAAAACAGCGCCCGCGACGCCGCTCAGGATGATGAGAGCAACAAGAATTGTCCTCCTGGCCTCGCCAAGCAGGACGCCTCAAAGGGCAACAAACCGTCCTGCTGACGTCAACTCGGCTGGCTTCGGAGCGCCCTCCGAAGCCAGCGTTCTTCAAAAAAGGAGGAGCTCCGATGACCTCCAGTTCATTTTTAATCCCGGCTGTCACGGCACTGTTCGCGGCTGCTATGGTCGCCCCGGACCATGCCGCGGCGAAAGAGATCAAACTCGACGACGGTTCGACATGCATGGTCATCGAACATGAACAGTCGGAAGGGGGCAGCGTTTCGTCGTCGGTCACAGCCGGTTCTGGCAGCGTATCCTCGTCCACGACGGTTGGCGGCGGCACAGCAGCGAGCGGTGGGTCTGCCAGCAGCAGTTCCGCATCCTCGGCGACGAGCGGATCCTCCGGCGGAGAGAGCTTTGCGACCGCGAGCGTGACCCGCCCCGATGGCACCACCATTACGCGCCGGTCGGATGGAACCTGCGCAATCATCCAGCCGAAAAAATGAAAGGAGCTGTGATGCTTCGAAGAACGATACTCGCAATTTCCGTCGTGATGTCGGCATCGGCTGCCTTCGTACCAGCGCACGCTCAGGACTGCGATGTGGCCGGAACTGTCGGATCTGGCGGAAGTGCCGCGGCCGGCGGCACCTCAGCCAGCACGTCGGGAACGGCCGGCACATGCAGAACCGATGACGGAACGACATCGTCGATCGGCGTCGGCGGAAGCGCAGCAACCTCGCAAGGAAAGGCAAAGAGCCAGACGAAGGTAAACGAGAATCCCTCCCAGCTGCAGGGACAGTCCAAGGCTCAGGCCATGGACAAAGGAACGTTCAGCAAGTCACAGACCAAGACCAAGGTTACGGACGACGGACTGCAGAGCCGGACGAAGACCATGTCCCATGTTCCGGGCGAGAAGCCGACCAAGAGCACGACGAATACGTTGATTCCGTTGCCGCAAGAGTGACTGCGGCATTGGGACCTCAGGCAGGCCCAAGACCTTGTAACTCGTTGAAAATTGGCGCGGCCCTGCCCGCCGAGCCGTGCGCCTGTCTACACGACCGGTCGATCGCCGCATCTTTGCTCGCAGCGGTCGACCGGCCGTTTGCCCGGGCTTGTGGCCTCATCCCTCGCTGAGAATGAGCCCCTTCGTCAGCTCCAGTGCCTGTCTTTCGAAGAGACTGCGATAGATGCCGCCCTTGACGCGGATGAGCGCCCCGTGATCGCCTTCTTCCGCAATGCGGCCCCGATCGAAGACCAGCAGCCGGTCCAGCGCACGCACCGTGGAAAGCCGGTGTGCGACCACGAGCGTGGTGCGCCCCGTCATCAGTCGCTCCATGGCCTGCTGGATCAGCACCTCGGACTCCGAATCGAGGCTCGACGTCGCCTCGTCCAGGATGAGGATGGGTGCATCCGCCAGAAAGGCGCGGGCAATAGCGACCCGCTGGCGCTCGCCGCCAGAGAGCTTCACGCCACGTTCGCCGACCAGCGTCCCATAGCCCTTGGGCAAGGCGGCGATGAAGTCATGCGCGCTGGCAAGCCTTGCCGCCTCCTCGATGTCGCGCTGCGTCGCTCCCGGCCGTGCATAGGCGATATTCTCGGCAAGCGAGCGGTGAAACAGGATCGGCTCCTGCTGCACGATGGCGATCTGCTGGCGCAGAGACGCCTGGGTGAAGTCGGCGATATTCTGCCCGTCGATGCGGATCTCGCCGGCATTCAAGTCATGGAGACGCTGGATCAGCTTGATGAACGTCGTCTTGCCGGAACCGGAATGCCCGACGAGACCGACACGCTCGCCGGCCGCGATATTGACCGAGAATCCCTCGTAAAGGGGTGCGCGGTGGGCCCCGTAGTGAAAAGTCACATCGCGGAACTCGATCTCGCCCTCGGTGATGCGGATGGGCTTTGCGCCCGGCCGGTCCTCGACGCCGAGCGGCTGGCCGTGAATGGCGACGAGCTCCTCCATGTCGTTGATCGACCGCTGCAAGTTGCGGATATGCATCCCCACCTCCCGCAGATAACCCTGCAGGATGAAGAACGAGGTGAGCACGAACGTTATGTCGCCTGCGGTCGCCTGCCCTCTCGCCCACAGCAGGAGAGCAAAGCCGATCACGGCCGCGCGCAGGACGAGAAGCATTGCGCCCTGCGCCGTACCGTTGAGCGTGCCGCGCGACCAGGTACGGCGCGTCCGGTTCTCCCATTTGCGGAGAACCTTGGCGAGACGTGCGTCCTCTCGCCCTTCCGCACCGAAGGCCTTTACGACGGTATTGCAACTGACCGCATCGGCGAGCGCCCCGCCAAGCCGTGTGTCCCAGCTGTTGGCAAGGCTCGCCATCGGCGCCACATAGCCGAGTGACAGGGAAACGGTAACGGCGATGAAGGCGATCGAGCCGAGACCGATGATCACCCCCATCATCGGCCAGTACCAGGCCATCAGCGCCGTGGACCCGACCAGCATGACGATAGAAGGGAAAAGCGCGACGAGAAGCGTATCGTTCAAGAGATCGAGCGCCCACATGCCGCGCGTGACCTTGCGGACCGTGGAACCGGCGAAGCTGTTGGCATGCCAGTCACTGGAGAACCGCTGGATGTGATGAAAGGCGGCCGCGGCGATATCCGACATCATCTTCAGCGTGAGGCTGACGATACCCATGAAGGTCACATGCCTGAGGATGATGGCACCGAACGACAGCGCCATCAACATCATGAAGGCCGCCATCGCCGCGTTCCAGGCAACCTCGTCGCTCGCCGCACCTGAAATCACCGCGTCGACCAGCCGGCCGGAGTAGAGCGGCGTAAGCACATCGGCGAGCGTCGAAAGCAGTACGGTTGACAGTAGAGCCGCGAGCCGCACCGGCTGCTTCTTCCAATGGGCCCAGGAGAATCGAAAAACGCTACGGAAGGCGCGGTTGCGCGCCGTGAAACGAGTAAATGCCATAGGTGTTGCCCGGTGACGAGCGCACCGGCCTCAATATTTCGAAAGCGTGAAAATGCCGTTGGGGAAAGGGTCAGAACGGCATCAGCGGATCGCCGGCTTCTAAGAAGAAGCGGTGGGGCGATGACAATTCCTGCCTGCTGCGAAGAAGCGCGAACGCTTGCGTCAGAAGGTCAGGATCGTGGATCCGCCCCGTAGGGAGAAGAAAATGCCTGCATCGTAACCTCCCTAATCTGATTGCCGGAGGACCGCTTATAGTTGAGGACGCGGCGCGCGCCAAGCGCCAATATTGTATTTTCCTGCAAGCAGAGCCGGCGTGCTGCAAGTTTGCAACAGTTTGCCGGATCACGCCGCGCAATGCGGCCATAGCCTGCGGCATCCGGGATCGAACGTCGGTTCAGTCTGGGGTCCCCGCCGCGAAGCTGTTGAAAATGCCGCGATTTTGCAGAACTTTCATAATGTGTTGGAAATTTCGCCGCTATTCATTGCAAAGCCTGCCCTGTCGAATTTCAGAAATCATCCTCAGAGGTTGCCCGTGCAGAACAACAACATTCTCGTGGTCGGCGGCGCCGGCTATATCGGCTCGCATACCTGCCTTCAGCTTGCGGCAAAGGGTTACCAACCCGTCGTTTACGACAACCTCTCCAACGGCCACGAGGAATTCGTCAAATGGGGCGTCCTCGAAAAGGGCGACATCCGTGACCGGCAGCGTCTTGAAGAGGTTCTTGCCCGGCACAAGCCGCGGGCGATCCTGCATTTCGCGGCGATGATCGAGGTAGGCGAGTCGGTCAAGGACCCGGCCGCCTTCTATGACAACAATGTCATCGGCACGCTGACCCTTTTGTCTGCGGCGCTTGCCGCGGGCATCGATGCCTTCGTCTTCTCATCGACGTGCGCGACCTACGGACTACCCGACAGCGTACCGATGGACGAGAGCCATAAGCAGGCGCCGATCAATCCCTATGGTCGCACCAAGTGGATCTGCGAGCAGGCGCTGAAGGACTACGGTCTCTACAAGGGCCTTCGCTCGGTCATCCTGCGCTATTTCAATGCCGCGGGTGCAGACTTCGAGGGCCGCATCGGCGAATGGCACGAGCCTGAGACCCATGCGATCCCGCTCGCCATCGATGCGGCACTTGGGCGGCGCGAAGGCTTCAAGGTCTTCGGCACCGACTACGAGACGCGCGACGGAACGTGCGTCCGCGATTATATCCACGTCCTCGATCTGGCGGATGCCCATGTGCGGGCGGTCGACTATCTCCTGGAGGGTGGCGAGAGCGTCGCACTCAATCTCGGGACCGGCACCGGTACCACGGTGAAGGAGCTGCTGGACGCCATCGAAAAAGTGGCCAAGCGACCGTTCAACATCGGCTACGCCGAACGCCGGGAAGGCGACTCGACCACGCTTGTCGCCAACAATGACAAGGCGCGTCAGGTTCTCGGCTGGGAGCCGCAATACGATCTCGCGGCGATCACCGAATCGGCCTGGAACTGGCACTCGCGCAGAAATCAGGGCGGCTGATCTTCCCGACCAGCGACCGTGGCTGCCGGAAATGACGGGGCAGCCCGGTCTTCCAGGTAAGCCGTTCGGGCTTTTCCTGGAGCTTTTCTATTCGGCCGCTCGGCGTGCCGGGCCCGGCGTGACACGCCGGGCCCGGCCGCGCCGCAGCAACGGGCGTTCGAGCATCATATAGGCAGCGATCCCTATGAGCGTTCCCGAAAGAACCCCCGCGAACATCGTCACGGGTGCGCCGAGACCGATCGCAAGGCCTGCCTTGGCCACGACAGAAATCGCAAATGTGTGCCAGAGATAGATCGAATAGGAGGCGTCTCCTAGAAGCCCCGGCAGCGGCAGCGCCCGCACGCAGCCGTTCACCTCGAGCGAAAGCACCCCGGTGACGAGCAGAACCGCCAGCGGCCCGGTCGTCAGTTCGTCGAATGGCAGGCCGAGCACACCGATGAGAGCGAAGCCGCCGAGCGAGCAGGCGAGCAGGGCAGATCCAACGGCGAGCGGCGGTACCCTGCCCTTCAGCCAGAACTCCCCGATGATCATGCCGGCGACGAATTCCAGAATGACCGGTCGCGTATAGGTCAGCATCACCGGATCGTCGAAGGCGACCACGCGGCCCACGATCACCAAGGCAAGGAACAGCCCTGTGACGACGGGCAGCCGCCAGTTGCGCGGCATGAACAGCGAGCCGGCGAAGACGGCGTAGAAGAGCATCTCGAAATTGAGCGTCCAGCCCTGCACCAGCACAGGCCAAATCTCTCCACTGCTCGGCGAGCGCGCGGGCACGAAGAACAGCGACGCCAGAACATGTTCCAGTGTCAGCACCAGATTGGGGAACAGACCCGCCAGTGCCCCGGCGACCATCACGGCGGTCGCGAGCCAATAGACCGGCACGATGCGGCGGCAGCGATCGGCGATGAATTCTACGGGGGTCACGGATCGGCGGTCGCTGATGACCCACATGATGAAGCCGCTGATGACGAAGAAAACATCGACGCCGGCGGCTCCGATCGTGAAATGATAGCCTGTCTTTTCCGCAGCATGGAAGAGCACGACGGCGATTGCCGCAGCCGCGCGAAGATATTGAATGCCGTAGATCGTCTTCAATGGCCGTCTCCCGGCCGCGGCATCATCGGGCCGAAAGACCGCCCGTAGGGCGCCGGATGGAATCCTGCCGGCCAGAGCAGGGTCGCTGCCTGCCGGCGACGCGGTATCGTCAGTTTCCCCGCCGTGAAGTACAAAAGGAAGGATCCGACGTGGTAGGGAGTGAGTATATCGATTTCGACGAAGGCACGAACGAAGAGCAGCGCGCCGACACCGAAGAGCACCATCGCCTCCGGATCTCGATCCTCCGCGAGCAGGCGCTTCAACTGGCCGACGAGCGCTATGACCAGCACCATGGTAAGCAGGATCAGGCCGACCAGGCCCGTCTCCACGACCGCTTCGATAAAGGTGTTGTGGAAATGGAACCCGGCGCGCGAACCGATATAGAACTCCTCCCATAGCCGCTCGGCCTCGGAGAAGCCCTGCACCCAATAGGCCTGGTAGCCGACGCCGAAGAGCGGCGACGCCTTCGCCGCCTCGATGCCCTGCTGCCAAAGATAGGTGCGCCCGGTGAGCGTCGAATCTTTGCCGAAGGCGCCGAGGATCAGATCGACGCCGCCGGCATAGATCATCGCGACGGCGGCAACGCCGCCGAATACCGACGCGGCAATGAAGAGGAGCTTCCTGCTCGCGGGACGCAAGGCCGTGATCGCCCGCATCCCGAGGCAAAGACCGATGACGGCCGCGGTCGTCAACACGGAGGTCGCCGATTGCGACGTCAGCAGGCAATAGGCTGCAAGCAATCCGGCAACCCCTGCCGCGCCCATCCACAGGCCCTTTTCCCCGAGCACAAAGACGGCCGCGAAGGCGAAATAGATGCCGAGCGAGGCGTAGAAGCCCAACTGGTTCTTCGACGCGAATGCGCCAACGAAGCTGTAGGTGCCGTCCAGCGGATCGTAATGATAGGTACCGAAGAGCAGCGAATAGAGGAGCACGATTGCGGCGCCCGCAATCATGCCGCGCGTCAGCGTGCGGGTGTCGATCGTGCGCATCGCGATGAGCGCGCAGACGACATGGCTCAGATACTGTATTCCGGTGCGCAGCGACAAGGACGGGGCCGCAGACCAGAAGATCGAAATGCAGGCGAAGATGGTGAAAGCGAATATCCAGAGATAGCTGGCGTAGTTGCCGAGAACCTTGCGGTAGTCCACGAGGACGAGCGGCAGCCACAGGCCATAATAGGCGAGGATAGAAACCTGTCCGAAGCGCGCCGAATAGGCAAAGACGAAGAGCGACAAGGCCAAGGCGAAGATGCCGTAGACTTCATTCGCTCCAGGTCTGACAAGGCTCGCCTTGGATATCCTCATGCCTGCCTCACCGCATTGCCAGGGCGGTATTCACCTTGATGACATCGCCGGGGAGCACGGGTGTGTTCTCGTCGGCGGCGATTTCGGTCGGCTTGCCGTCCTTGTCGCGAATGATCGAATAGGTGATCGCGGCGGCCTGATCTTCGAGCTGGGCGGCATCTGCCGACTGCAGCAGCGCCTCGGTCATGAGATCCCGGCTGGTGCCGAGCTTCAACGTCAGCGTGTCCAGCTCGGCTTCGGTGTTCTGCAACTCTTGAGCGAGCTGAGCATCCCAGTCGTTGCGGAGGTTCGTTTCGTCCTGCGCCGCTTTGCTCGCATCCTGCTTCGCCTTGAGGGATGCGGTGTCGATGTCCAGCAGTGACGCCTGAACGTCCGCGACCCGCTGCTCAAGGGACAGTTTGCGCTGGCTGAGCGCCAGCCCTTTTTCGGCAAGGCTGTCGACCTTGTCGCGATCCTCGGTGGCAAGGTCGAGCTGGCGCGCCTGCGTTTCGGCTTTCTTTGCGAGTGCTTCTATCTCGCTTTGAAGAAGGGATCTCAGATCGGCAAGCGCATCGAGCTGACGCTTCTGGCGCTTGTCACGCGATTCCATAAGCGCGATCTCGCTGGCGAGCAGCTTGTCGGCGTCCGGAACGTTCTTGAGCTCCTCGGGCATGGGGATTGTGTCGCGCTTGCCGATTTCGGCAAGCAGTCGCGCGCGGCGAATGAGCAGGCGGCTGCGTTCCGCAACCTGCACCGCGGATTCCCCGCTGGCATTGATGTAGTCGCGCGCGAATCGCTGGCCGTTATCCGCCCGCCGCAGCCCTCCCCCGAGACTGACGGCCTTCAAGACCGTCAAGTTGGGAGCATAGGGGTATTCTCCCGGCGTCTGCACCTCGCCGGAGAGATAGATCGGACGATATTGCGCCATCTCCACCGACGCGGATGGGCGATCCCTGAGGCCGAAAAGCTTCTGCATCTTGACGCCGATCTCTTCGGCCACCTCCTGCGTCGTCTTGCCGGAGGCAGGCAGATCGCCGACGAAGGGCAGGGAAAGGTTGCCGGATGGGCCCACCGTATAGTCGCCGCTGACGGCAGACCAGTCGCGGACCGTTCCTTCGGCGGTTTGCCACTCGGCCACGCGAACCCGAAGCTTGTCCATGACGCCGAGCCGGTATTCATCGGCCGACGCCAGCGACGCCCCTGAGGCTGCGAGTGCAGCAAGGAGCGCCAGGCGGGTAAAATAGGAAGCCATGCGGGAACCAGCGGATTTCGCTGATCGTCTATTCGATTGCATTTTTGGATATTTCCGTTGCTCGACGTTGCCCGTGCCGGGCCGGCGCCAAGATTTCAGTAGCTGCCGCGGGAGAGGCAGACGGCAGGGATCGTCTTGAAGACAATGACAAGGTCGGCGAAAAGCGACCAGTTCTGGACATATTGCGTGTCGAAAGCGACGCGCGTGGCGTAGGAGACGTCGTTGCGGCCGCTGATCTGCCAGAGCCCCGTCAGGCCGGGACGCGAGCGCAGATAAAACACGGCGGCCGAATCATAGAGTTCGAGTTCGTCTTCGACCACCGGACGGGGGCCGACGACGCTCATTTCACCGCGAATGATGTTGAGGAGTTGCGGCAACTCGTCGAGGCTGAGCTTACGCAGGACTGTCCCGACAACGGTGACACGCGGATCATTCTGAAGCTTGCGTGTCGTACGCCATTCTTCATAGGCGTCGGGATTGTTCCTGAAAAACTCTTCCAGGACCTGGTCGCCCTTTTCCATCATCGTACGGAATTTGAGGCACTTGAAGGATTGGCCGTTGTGACCGATTCGACGATGGCCATAAAAGACGCTGCCGCCGTCCGAGAACTTGACGAGGGCCATGATGAGCAAAAAGAGCGGGCTGAAGAGAAGGAGGGCCACGGAGGCGGCAAGAATGTCGAAACTGCGTTTTGCCATGCCCCCGATCGGTCGGACTGCCCCGGTTTCCTCGGGGATAAAAAACGGCGAACTGGCCGAGCGAGTCGCGGACTTCATAGAGGTGACTCCATTTACGTTGGCGATTGTCGGTCCCGTGGGACGCGGGCTCATCTAACGTGAGTGTGTGGTCAGAATTTGTTTTTTAAAGGCGGAATGATGGCAGCCCTCCGGCGCCCTTCCCCCAGAGGCTTCAAGCCAGCTAAAGTCGCGAAATATTACGAAGAGTTAATTTCGGAGAGCGCAAATCAGGCTCAGGATAGTTCCCCGCGGCATCGCACACCGGAAACATCATCGGGGGCTAGTTATTTCGGATTATAAAGTATTGTTAATAGACGCATCATTCTGCACTGGCGGACGGCGGACCACTGGCGCCCGAAATTGACGCGCGGCAACTTTCCTCGACAGTTTTTGCATTGCAACATTTTATTGCGGCGCACAGTTGCTCGGGCTACCCGCCCAAACAGGTGTAACAAAAGTTGATTGGAAAAAAGGGTCGGCTACACGCCGTTAGAGGCAGCGTGCAAGACAGCTTTACGAAAGGCCCTGCAATTTTAGGGGCACGGCGGCCGCGTTCGCTCCGCATCCATTTCAAGCGGCAAACTGCCCCCGAAATGGGGAACTTATCCGCGATCACACCCGTTTGAATTGTGCGAAATGGAGCCAATGCTTAAAGACGGCGGAAAGATTTCCGATGTATGCTCGACTGCAACAAAGTAGCGTTTCCTGGTTGAAGAGAAAAGCGGGCGCTAATATAGTGGCCGGGCAGGAGGAGAGGGCAACAACTCTAATGAGGTTCCCAATCGCAGACCCGAAGGTAGGTTAGCGCCATGTTCGCACCGCGTGTTTTTCTGAGCATGATCGGCGCGTTGGCGGCTTTTGCCGTTGCAACTTATTACCTCAACGGATCGCCCGCCTCGACGGCGATTCAGACCCTGATCTGCGCAGTCCTTATTCAGGTCGGCTACTTCGCCGCCGTCCTGTTCCTCGTATGGAAAGAGGCACGGGAGCGCCGCAGGCTTTCTTCTCAGAAGCAGTTCGTGACGGCCGAAGCCGCCAACGATGAGAAGCAACCGGGGAAGGTCTCGTTGCGCAGACTGAACCGGCCTCATCATCTCAATTCCTGAGCGGCTGACGCTGCTCTCCTTCGCACTTGCAAAAAATTTTTCGCCTGACGCGTTTGCGACATGATCGCGCGGCATGGTTCGGCACCTTCGCGCCCTTGAGGCGCGGCAGCCGATAACTTGCTGGAGGCCTCACATGACCGCAGCCGCGCCGACGGACGTCTGCATCATCATTGCCGCAAAGAATGCCGCCGACACCATCGCACGCGCGATTGCTTCGGCGCTTGCCGAACCGGAGGCGGCAGAAGTCGTCGTCATCGATGACGGCTCGACCGATGATACCGCTTCGGTGGCACGCGCTGCGGATGACGGAACGGGGCGGCTGAATGTCGTTCGCTTCGAAGAAAACCGCGGCCCCGCGGCCGCGCGCAATCATGCGATTGCGATCTCGCATTCTCCGCTTATCGGCGTGCTCGACGCGGATGATTTCTTCTTTCCGGGACGACTGGGCCAATTGCTTTCGCAGGACGGCTGGGACTTCGTCGCCGACAACATCGCCTTCATCGATGCCGCGCAGGCGGCAAACGCGCACGGCAGGATCGACCGGTTCGACCCTACTCCCCGGCTCATTGATCTTGTCGGCTTCGTCGAAGGAAACATCTCGCGGCGCGGCTTGCGGCGCGGCGAAATCGGCTTTCTGAAACCGCTGATGCGGCGCGCCTTCCTCGACCAGCACGGCCTGCGCTACAACGAGACACTGCGCCTCGGTGAAGATTACGATCTGTACGCTCGCGCCCTCGCCAATGGCGCACGCTACAAGATCATCCACAGTTGCGGCTATGCCGCGGTCGTCCGCGGCAACTCGCTGAGCGGCAGTCACCGGACGATCGACCTCAAGCGTCTCTATGAGGCGGACCGTGCAATTCTCGCAGGGAGCCGACTGAGCAGCGACGGCGAAGCGGCGGTCCGCCGGCATGAGCGGCACATTCGCGACCGCTACGAACTACGGCATTTTCTCGATCTCAAGAATCAGCAGGGCTTCGGTCGTGCAATCGGCTACGCCCTGACCCATCCGGCCGCACTGCCGGCGATCGTTGGCGGAATTCTTGCGGACAAGACCGAACGTTTTCGTCCGTCCGATTCGCCCGCGCCCCTCGCTCTCGGTGGAAAGGGCGAAGTGCGCTATCTGCTCGAGACTCTCGCCGTGGATCAGCCTCAAAAATAATCCCGGCGTATGCCGTCGAGCACAGTGCGGAAACGCTCCTTGCGCTCTGCCAGCGCACTGTCCCTGCTCAATTGTGGCGCCGCGCGGCTTGCCTGCCACAGCGCCAGCGTCGCCGGCGCAGCGAGCGCTCGCTTGGCGGTAGCGCGCAATGAAGTCTGGCGTGGTTCACGCTCGGCGACGGCCAGGTCTCCGTCGATCTGCCGGCGGTTCGGGTCCTCCGGCTGCGGCTCCTTCGCCTGGAACTCCATGCCCCAGAAACGGGCACCCTTGATCATGGCTTCCGCCCGCGTCGATACCGGCACCCGCCGGGGGCGATAGGTGACACCGAGGGTCTGGGCCCAGTCGTTCCATTTGAAACTGTTGATGCTGTGCGACGTACTGACCGCGGTCCAGGGAACGCGGAACGCGTCGGCCAGGATGGCGCCGTGCATGGATTCGGCGACGATAAGCTCCGACTGGCCGATCTTTCGGATGACGTCCTTGGCCTCGCCACGCGGGTCGATATAGTTGAGCCCGACCGCGTCGCAGATCGCCGGCCACAATCCGGCGATCGCCGATTCCCAGTGTGGTACGAAGCTTCTTTTATAAATCTTTCGAAGGTCTTGAAACTCCGGAAGGTCAGCGACCATCACCGCAGGATCGATGATGCCGAGCTCGGGAGCCACGCCGACCTTCGCAGCCGTCAGCGGGCCGCGGACCGAGCGGATATCCCATTCCTTAGGGTCGCTCATGTCGGGAAGCGTGCCGTAGCCGAAACCGCTGCCGATGACGAGCTTATGGGTGGCCTCGGGCAGCAGTGCGCGGTTCAAGACCGTTCCGACCCCGACGAGCAGCGTCTCCGGGTGGACCTCGCGAAAACCGGGCAGCAGGAAATCCCAAAGCCACAGGTTGAGGTCGTCACCAAAATTTCCGTGCTGGGATTCCCAATAATACGGCTTCATGACCGTCTCCGTTTGTAATGTGAGGCGACCCGACACGCGCCGCGGCGAATGTCGTCGCTTGATTTCCGGGTGTTGTCAGCGCAAGCAGCGCGTGCCCGATCGGGCCGAAGGAAGTTAGCGGGATAGTTTTCCAACCGCCAACTCGGCGGCGCTGCCGATCAATCGCGGGTCTCGCCACAGCCAGCGGGCAAGAAGATCGAATTGCGGCAGTTTCCTGCGCTTTATCCGGCGTGCCTGGCTCCATAGCGCCTGCCGACGCGCCGTATGCTTGTAGGATCGGATCGCCTCCATCGCCTTTGGCCGGTTACGATATCGGCCTTCGAGCGTGTCGAGTGCAACCCAGGTGTTGAACTGCTGCTTCAGGAACTGAGGCGAGTCGTTATCGATCGAATGAAAGATGTTGAGCCCTTCGCCGCGCACCGCGCCCGCTGCATCGCAAAGAACGACGCGCTTGGATGCGAGGACGCAGTCGCAGAAGAAGAGCACGTCCTCGGCCGCAAGCTTGAGCGTGGCCTCGAAGCGCACCTTTTCGAAGAGCTTGCGCCCGATCACCATGCAGGACATGTGAAGAAAGCTCCAGTTCTTCAGCATGACGTCCTGAAGCTCGGGGAGCTCGACGACGAGCGGACTTTCCGAGAGGCGCGTGACCGTCTCGCTCTTTTCGAGATCCGCGACCCCGAAATGATAGTAGAAGGCGTCGCCGCCCGTGATCGAGGCCCAATAGCAGTCGGCGTCGAAACGCGTCATGCTTTGATAGGCGTTCAGGAGATGATCCGGCGTCCAGACGTCGTCGGAATCGAGGAAAGCGACGAAGTCGCTGTCGGAAGGAACATTATCGAGACCGGTATTGCGCGCGCCACCCGGCCCGCCGTTAGGCTGGCGGATGACGGTGATGCGCTCCCTTTTTTCCTGGGCGAGCCCGGCAAGCTCGTCCGCTATCGGATAGGGGGATTCGTCGTCGATCACGAGAACGTGGAAATCCTCGAGCGTCTGAGCAAAAACGGATGCCAGCGCGCGCCGGAGAATTCCGGGTTCCTTCTGGTAGTACGGAATGACAACTGTGAGCTTCGCCATCTTTTCGCCCCTGCGGTTTCTCTAAAAAGAGTCTGCGTGGTCTCCTCCCACCGGGTCGCGGCCGTATATCTAGAGTTTGTCCTTTGCATTCCTCCTTCAAAGGACTTTCACGGAATCCTCGCCAATGACCCCAACCGTTAACGCAAAAACCGTAACGCGCAACGTCGGCTGGAGCGTTCTTTCCAAGACAGGGACATTCGGGCTTAAATTTGTCACGGTGCCGATTCTGGCCCGCATTCTGTCTCCCGAGGAGTTCGGCGCCGTCGCCGTTGCGCTCACCGTGGTGCAGTTCCTGGCCATGATCGGCGGCGCCGGCCTCACCTCCGCACTCGTTATCCAGCAGGATGAGGAGATGGAAACCGTGCACTCGGTTTTCTGGGCAAACCTCGCCATCGCGCTCATGATGGCGCTCGGACTGTTCGTATTTGCCGAGCCTCTGGCCACGCTGCTCGGCGCGCCGGAGGCTGCCTACCTGCTAAGGATCATGAGCCTGCTGATCCCGCTGCAGCTCGGCGGCGACGTCGCCTATTCGCTGCTTGTCCGGAGGATGAATTTCCGCAAGGACGCCGTCTGGAGCATGATCTCCGAATCGCTCGGTGCCGTCATTGCCGTCCTTCTGGCGCTGCTCGGTTTCGGCATATGGTCGCTGCTCGCCCAGCTTTTCGTCTCCGCGCTGGTGCGCCTGTCCGGCCTCTATGCCGTTTCCCGCTACGCACCGCGCTTCGTATTCTCGCTGCAACGCGTTCTGGCGCTCAGCCGCTTCAGTTTCGGCATGATGGGCTCCGAGATCGCGAACTTCATCACCTTCCAATCCCCGATGGTCGTCATATCCCGCTATCTCGGGCTATCCGACGCCGGCGCCTATTCGGCGGCAAACCGGTTCGCGAGCATCCCGAACCAGATCGTCCTCTCCGCCGTCATGGGGGTGCTGTTCCCAACCTTCGGCCAGATGATGCATGATCGCGAGCGGCGATCACAGGCGCTGATGCTTAGCACTCAGGTGACCACCGTTCTGCTGGCGCCGATGATGTTCGGCCTCTGGGCACTTGCCGAGCCGGCGATGCTCGTACTTTTCGGGAGCCAATGGGCCTATGCCTGGCCGGTCCTCGGACTTCTCGCGCTATCGAAAGGGATTCTCACCCCCTGCAGCACGTTCATCCCCTATCTGAAGGGGGTCGGCCAGGGAGCCGTCCTGTTTTGGTGGGCGCTGATTCGCGCGATTGCGACAACGGGTGCGGTCGCCTACGGAGCCATCGACGGCTCGCTGGTGGAGGCGATGATCTGGCTGTGCATCGTCAATGCCGTAACGCTTGTCGGATACTCCTGGGTGGTGTTTCGTGCCGACAGCACGCCCTTCGTCAAGGGCTTGTTCCTATCCAGCCGGCCGATGATCGCGGCGCTGCTGATGGCGCTCGTCGTCCGTTTCCTGCTCGAGCATTTCGGCGCCCATGTGCCGAACGCCGTTCTGCAATTGGTCGCCGGAACGGCCATCGGCACCGTGATCTACACGGTTCTGATCCTTTTGACGGAGCGATCGCTGTTGCGGAGGCTCCTGGAAATGGCGCGAGCACGCAAGCCGAGAGCCGCTCCCGCAGGAGCCGCCGAATAGTCAGACGAGCCCGACTGTTGAGAAAAAGGGACGAGTTTGTTACCGCCAGGGCGCGGCCGCGGGAACGGTTTGCGGCACGCCGCGTTACAGTTCGACGGCAACAACATGGATGGTCGAGATGAAAGGCATTATTCTTTGGTTGATGGGCGTTCCCCTCATCGTCATTATCCTGCTCTATATGTTCGTCTTCTGACCGCGCGGCATCGCGAATCATCCGCCTGACGAGCAAAAGTCGCGCGACTACACGCGCTCAGTCACGTCGATTTGCACGCCGCGGTGGCATTCACCCATAGTTTTGAAGGATGTGAATGGCACCCACCTGGGTTAGCCTGTTCGGGTATTTCGGCTGAACGGGGATGGGGCATGATCGGCATCAAAAGCGCGGTAGCTGCCGCCGGCGGCAGGCGCGCGCCGCACTCGGCACGACCGGTCTCTGCCGGCGCGCGGGCACTCGGCGCCGCTCTGGCGACGCTTCTTATGACCCATAACGCCGAGGCCGCAGATCCGATCATTGGTCACGCCTCGGTGATCGACGGCGATACTATTGAAATCGCGGGCGAACGCGTCCAACTTAACAGTGTGGACGCGCCGGAAGAGTGGCAGGTCTGCCTCGATGAAAGAGGAGCAGATTATCGGTGCGGCAAGGAATCGGCCTCGGCCCTGGATGCATTCTTGTCGGCATCCCGTCCGACCCGCTGCGAGTTTGCCGGACGGGATCGTTACGGCCGCTTCGTCGGAACGTGTTTCCGGGCCGATGGCAAAGACGTGAACCGCTGGTTGATCGAGTCCGGCAATGCAGTCGATCGCGACACGGACAACAAAGGCCTCTATGCATCCGCGCAGCAAACTGCCAAATCGAACGGTGCCGGAATCTGGCGCGCACAGCCCGAACACGCCTGCGCGGCGCGCGTCGGCCGCGTAAACCGAAAGCCGAATTGTTGAAGGCTGCAAACGAGAGCCAATGATCTTAGAACTCTGGATCCTGTGCGCCATTGTTACCGCCGTCGTCGCGGCGGTCCGAGGCGGCCATAGTCTGCTCTGGCTGCTCATCGGCTGTCTTCTCGGGCCGATCGGTGTTCTGGCGGCGATCTTCGTGCCTTCACTCAAATCGAAGGACCCTTTGGTTGCTGCAAAACGCCAGAGCGAGGTTGACGAGCTGGCGAAACCGCTTCGCGAAGGCGACACCAAGACCGTCTCCGCAAAACCAAAGGATCGCTGATTCCGATAACGACCTATGGCCTAGCTCTGCCGACTGCACGGCCTCAGGCCTGTTGAGATCGAATACCCGCCGCCGCTTGTTGAATTCCTCATTCCTGTGCTTGTCACAGGAATCCAGCTAGACCAAGTCCTTGGGCTGAAAGAACGCTTCCCGCGCCGCGGACGCGGCGCTGCTGGATCTCTGTGACAGGCACAGAGATGAGGGTGGAGAGGGTGCGGTCCTCGACGCGTTTCATAAACCATGAAGATAGCGGGGCGGCGCGGAAGGTCCCGGGTCACGCCGCTATACAGCGTCCCGCTTCGCTTCGATGTAGTAGCTGCACATCCCGGTCCCTCATTCCTGTGCTTGTCACAGGAATCCAGCCAGACCAAGTCCTTGGGCTGAAAGAACGCTTCCCGCGCCGCAGACGCGGCGCTGCTCTCATCCCTGTGACGAGCACAAGGATGAGGTGAGGAGAGGTTGCAGCCCTCCGAAAAGTTTTCCTATAGCGTCGCGCCTTCCGAGACACGCAAAGGTCGCTGTAGCACTTTGAGCTGCTGCATGTTTTTGTCCATTGATCGGCTACGATCAAAGGAAACATGCAGTGGGCGCACCGTGCCATTCGCCCTCTCGACAGGGACGGTGGATACGGCATCTTTCGGGGCACGTAGCTTCAAAGGGCTATAGCGTTTCACTGTTTCACAGGAACAGTGAAACGCTCTCGACTCGGAACCTGCAGCCGTCAGCGAGCCGCTGGCTGAAACAGCTCCACCATATTGCCGGAGGGATCGATCAGCAGTATCTGCGATCCGCCGGGTCCGGTCACGACGTCGTTGCGAAACCTGACGCCGGCGACGCGCAGGCGCTCGACCTCGACAGTCAGGTCGTCGACGATGAGATGAATCCGGTTCCAGCCGCCCGGCGAAGGACGTTCGCCGTCCGGCATTGGCCGTCCCGCAGAGCTCAATGGGCCGCTCAGCAACAGCCGCAGGGCACCCCGCCTGACATCCGCGAAAGCGGGAGCGTGGTTGGAGAGAAGCGAAAAGCCGAGATACTTCGTGTACCATTCGACCGCAGCCTCGACGTCGTCCACCATATAACGCACGTTGACGGTTGTTTCCGACATTCCCGCCTCCCGATCCGAGTTCACCAAAACAGCGCGAATACGCTACCAATTTTCGCGCGATTATTGGCGACGTCAATGTCCCTTTCGCGACTGCTGGTCCCCACCTCGTGCGGCGAGGGGGGCGGCCCGCACGTGAGACGGGCCGGCACTCAATCGGCGATGCGTTTCACCATGATGACATCGTCAATCTCCCGGCCCTCGTGAAGAAAACCGCCTGGAATGCGGCCGGCTACAGAAAAGCCCTCGCGATGGTAAAATCGGATCGCCGTCGGGTTGTCGGCGCTGACGGCAAGCTCCAGCTGTTTGATGCCCTCATTTCGTGCGTAATCCGCGACAGCATCCAGAAGCCGCCTCGCGAGCCCGGTTCCGCGCAGTTCCCGGCGCAAATAGACCATGACGAGCGTCGCGCGATGCGCCATCTTGCTGGCGCTCTGACGCATCAGGCCCATGATGCCGATTGGGACATCGTCCTGGAAGGCAACGAAGACGGGGTTGCCGACGGTTCTGCGCCGCCACTCCTCGTCCGGCAGCTTTTCCCAATCTTCGGCGCTGCTGGCAAAGGAGGCCGGCTCCGTCCGAAGCGCCTCCAGCCGAATGCTGCGGAAGGTCGCGACATCATCGATAACAAGCAGTCTGATCGTCGTGCTCACGATCACGCCGCCGGGTCGAAGAGGGCCATGTCGATGTCGGTCATCTCGACCCGGCGCTCGAAGGCGACCCCGTTCTCGTCGAAGAGATGGCAGTCGGCGGCGCGGATGCCGGTCCTGATCGTTTCGTCCGCACGGATCGCAAGCGTTCCCGGCAGCATGGCACAATAGTTCTCGCCCTCCCCGTCGAGCGCCACATAGGCCACGGTGTGAGCGCCGAGACGCTCGATTACCGATGGGGTGACCGTCAGCGTCAGGTCGGCGGCACCCATCTGGATGTGTTCCGGCCGGACTCCGAGCGTCAGGGATCGGCCGGCCATGCCTGCGCGGGGCATGACCGGCACAAGGACCGTCTGCCCCTTGTAGTCCACTTCCACGCCGGCCTCCGTGACGCCGGTGCAGATGACCGGCAGGAAATTCATCTTCGGGTGCCCGATGAAGCCGGCGACGAATATATTGGCGGGCTTGTGATAGAGCTCGAGCGGCGCTCCCGTCTGGGCGATCTCACCGGCATTCAGCACGACGATCCGGTCCGCCATCGTCATCGCCTCGACCTGGTCGTGCGTGACGTAGATCATCGTCGCCTTCAATTGGCGGTGAAGTTTCGCAAGCTCGATGCGCATGTCGGCCCGCAATGCCGCGTCGAGGTTCGAAAGAGGCTCGTCGAAGAGGAAGATCTTCGGCTCGCGCACGATCGCCCGCCCGATTGCCACACGCTGGCGCTGGCCGCCTGAAAGCATGCCGGGCTTCTGCTCCAGCCGCTGGTCGAGATGCAATATGCGGGCGGCATGCTCGACCTTCGCCTTCAGTTTCTCCTCGGGCATTTTCTCGACCCTGAGCGGAAAGGCGATATTCTCGAACACGCTCATATGCGGGTAGAGTGCATAGGACTGGAAGACCATGGCGATGCCCCGCCTGACCGGCGGCAGATCGTTGACGCGCTTCCCGTCGATGACGATGTCGCCGGCGGTCGTCTCGTCAAGCCCCGCGATCATTCTGAGCAACGTGGACTTGCCGCAGCCGGAGGGTCCGACAAAGACCACGAATTCGCCATTCCCGACTTCGAGCTCGATGCTCTTTAGCACCTCGTAGGTGCCGTAGAATTTCTGAACCTTGTTGAGAGTGAGCTGTCCCAATAATCTGTCTCCGGCCACCGGCGCAGCGGCATAGCCGCCAATAGGGAAGGCGGGACCGCCGAGCCGAGGCCCTGCGGTCCCGGCGGGTTTATTTGTACTGTTCGAGGTCGGCGGCCGCCTTCTTCAGGGCATCCGCCGGCTCGGCATTGCCGGTCACCACCGACTGGACCATCTCGATCATCGTGTTCTGGAAACCTTTGAAGTCCTTGAAGAGCGGCTCCGGACCACCATAGGCTATCCCGTCGATAAACGGCTTCCAGGACGGATCGGCCTTGACGAATTCGTCCACCTTCGGAGACGGCCGAAGCGGCGTCAGACCTGCACCGCCCTGCAACTCGTACTCGCCCTGCGGGCCGGGAGAGGTGATGAACTTGGCGAACTCGATCGCTTTCTCCTCGACACCCGTATCCTTGAACACCACAAGGCTGTCGGTGATCAGCAGGGTGCCTTCACCCTTGGCCGAAGGGCCGAGCGGCAGCGGCGCTACACCCCAATTGACCTTCGTTTCCTTCAGTCGGGCGGCAGCCCCGGAGCCCGACTGGATCATGCCGACTTTCCCGTCAAGGAAGATGGCGCGGATTTCATTCTGCTCGTAAGCCGTCGCCCCTTCGACCGAATAGGGGGTGATGTCCTTGTAGGCCTGCAGGGCGGCAAGGACTTCCGGGCTGTCGATGACGATATTGTCGCCGTCGATGACCTTGCCGTTATTGGTGTAAACCCAGTGCATGAACTGGTGCATGGTGTTGTCGAAGGTCTTGGCCGGAAGTCCGTAACCCGCAATACCGGTCTTTTCCTTGATCTGCTTGGCGAAGGCGATCTCTTCGGCCCAGGTTTTGGGCGGGACTTCCGGATCAAGACCGGCCTGTTTGAAAAGGTCCTTGTTCCAGTAGAGCGCCTTGGTGGAAAATGCGATAGGGACGCCCCACTGCGTTCCCTCGAATGTCACCGTGTCGACGATATTCGGATAGTAGCCTTTTTTCTCGTCCTCCGTCATCGGGACCGGAACGATCAATTCGTTCTCGGCGAACTCCTTGAGCGCGCGCGATCCGACATAGGCCATGCCGACCGGCGTCCCGGCCACGGCAAGCGTCGTCGCCTTGTCCTGACACTGGGCCCAGCCGACGACTTCGGGCGTGACCTTCCAGCCGGGATTCTTCCCCTCCCATTCCTTGATGTATTTCTCGTGGATAGGATCGATCGTGTCGCCGCAATAGATCCAGCTGATCTCCTGGTCCGCGGCCTGTGCGGCGACGCTGCCGAGAGCGGTCGATCCGAGCAGCGCAAGCGTGAAAAAGGTAGCTTTGCAAGCAATAGTCACTGATGAAACTCCCCTGTTTTAATGGTTGCTTATTGTTTCACCGCGCCGGCGGTCAGACCGCTGACGAGATAGCGTTGAAGGAAGAAGATCACGATCACGGCCGGAGCGATGCCGACGAAGCTCGCCGCCATGAGCTCATTCCAGACCACCTCCTGCCGGCCGAAATAGGCGAAAAGGCCCACGGGCAGCGGCATGTACTCGCTCTTTGAGTTGAAGGTCAGCGCGAAAATGAACTGCTGGGCATAGGAGCCGATGAAGGTCGTGATTGCCACAACGGTGATACCCGGCATGGCGATCGGCAGGATCACCCGGCGAAGAGTGTAGAAATGGCTCGCACCGTCGACGAAGGCTGCCTCGTCCAGCTCGCGCGGGATGCGCATCATGTAGGTGCGCAGAAGCCAGATAGCAGAGGGGATCAGGAAGGCGACACCCGGCACGATCATGGCAAAATAGGTATTCAGCACGCCGAAGCTGCGCATCAGCCGAAAGAGGGGGATGAGCAGCACGGCGCCCGAGAACATGTTGACCGCCAGGAAAGCGGCAAGCAGCGCCCCGCTGCCACGGAACCTGAAGCGCGCAAAGGCATAGGCCGCCGGCACCACCAGCACCAGCACGACGGCTGTCACGATGATGGAAATGAAGAAGGAGTTGAAGATATAGCGGGCGAAGCCCGGCACGCTCACCCACATGGTGCGATAGGCTTCGAAGGAGCCGTCCTCGGGCCAGAAGCGGTAGGGAGAGGAAAAAAGGCGGCTCAGCGGCTTCAGAGATACGAGGAAGCCTTCGACGAAAGGCGCGAGGATGAAAG
The DNA here is from genome assembly GCF_035610345.1 of Sinorhizobium meliloti. Next base: position 1,431,955 of record NZ_CP141213.1, read on the forward strand.
TGAGGAAGACGAAGATGCCCGCATAGATGCCGACGAGCTCGTACCAGCGATAGCGGTTGATCATTGCGGGCTGGCTCATCGGCTTTCTCCCGTGGCAAGACGGTGCGTGACGCGGAAATAGGCGATGCAGAAGATCGACAGGAAGATGCAGATCAGCACGGCGCGCGCCGCGCCCTCCCCGTACTTCTTCGAGCCGATCGCGGTGCGGTAGGTGTCGATGATCATCGTGGTCGTGTCGCCGTTCGGCCCGCCCTGGGTCAGGATCCAGATGATGTCGAACGAGTTGAAGGTGGCGATCAGCGACAGCATCGACATGGTGATCATCGACGGCACGAGGAGCGGCAGGGTGATGCGGCGAAAGCGGTAGAAGCGCCCTGCTCCGTCGGTCCAGGCGGCCTCGTAGAGATCCTGCGGGATCGCCTGCATCGAGGCGAGCATGTAGAGCGTTACGAGGGGCACGCCGATCCAGACGTCGGTGACGATGGTCGCCCAGAAAGCGGTGGAGCCATGCGCCAGGAAGGCGACCGGACCGTCCACAAGCCCCCAGTTCTGGAGCATACCGGAGATCATCCCGAACTGGCCGTTATACATCCAGCCCCACATGAAGATGCCGATCGCCATGGGCACGATCCACGGCGGCATGGTGAGCAGGCGAAAAAGCGCCCGCCCGGGGACTGCGGCGTTCAGCATCACGGCGCCGAATGTGCCGATGATCATCTTGATCGTCACCGAGAAGGCGGTCCAGACGAAGGTGCGGAGGATCACTTCCGCGAAGGTGGCGTTGAAGATCTTGTCGTAATTGGCTGTGCCGATCCAATTGGTCGTCTTCTTCAGCGAGGCATCGGTGAAGGACAGGACGAAGGTATCGACCAGCGGATAGGCGACGATAACCGTCACGTAGAAAACGGCCGGAAGCAGCAGGATCCAGGCGAAGATGATCGTGCTGCGCCGAACGCTCATCCCCTCCCCCTCTCAAGCCGCACGGGCATGCAGGGCTTCATCGAAGCGGTCCCAGAGGGGCCGAAGATCGACGACTGTCCGTTTCATCCGCGCCTCATCCATGGACAGTGCCAGTATGCCCGCTTCCAGCGCGTCGAGCGGCGAGACCGGCAGGGGACCGCCATCCCGCACATGCGCGATGATCTCGGCCGCCATCTGCTCGTCGGCGCCGTAGTGTTGCGAAAGCGCCGTCTCCTTGGCGTAGCGCTTCTCGACGACCTTCCTGCCCGACAGCACCTCGTGCACGTCCAGATAGCCGCGAATGAAGTCGCCCTCCGCCATGCCGCGCGATCCGACGACGCAAAAGCGGCGGAACTGGTCCGGCACGTTGAGGTTGGTGTGGAAGTTCATCGCGACGCCGTTGGCATATTCGACGATGGCGACCTGATAGTCGATGATGTCGCCGTCACTGTCGAAGACCTTGTCGGAACCGAGCCAGCCGCTCGGCTTGCGGTGGAAGAGCTGCAGGTCGTTGACGCCGTCGCGACTGGGGTCATTGGCCGGAATGAAGCTCTTGCGGCCGCCGAAACTGGCGACGCGTTCCGGCCGCACGCCGACCACGCCATTGTAGAGATCGAGATCGTGACAGCATTTCTCGAGCATGAAGCTTCCGGCATAACGTCCGTAGCGGCGCCAGTCGCGCATGAAGAATGCGCCGTGATAGGGCTCTATGTGCTCGGCGGCCTCGATCGAAACCACGTGACCGAGCGTTCCCGCGGCTTGCGCAGCGCGCAGGTCACGATAGAGCGGCGCATAACGCAGCACGAGACCGACCATCAGCCGGTCGGGCCCGTGTTTCGAAAGCAGCGCCGCAAGTTCCAGGCTCTGCTCTATCGTGCTGACGATCGGCTTCTCGCAGAAGACCTTGATACCGGCCTCGAGACCGATGCGGATATGATCGAGATGCATGTGGTTCGGCGAGCCGATCATCAGGAGATCGAGCTTTTCGCCGGCGATCAGCTCTTCAGGCGTGGCGTAGGCCCTGCCGGCGGAAATGCCTTTTTCGGTAAGCGTGGCAAGGCCGGCTGGTTCGGGATCGACATATCCCGCGATCTCGAAGGCTTCGTCGATCGCCTTGAAGACATAGCCCAGATACCCCAGACGGAATCCGAGTCCGATTATCCCGACTTTCATGCTCGCGCTGTTCCCTTGTCTCGGCGTAATTATTTTTCGTAGACTGGGACAGATTTTTCACCTCGTCAATGAAAAATCGGAAATTTCGGCAGATTGTGAAATTCATTTTCATTCTCAGCCGTCAAGCTTAGCGCACGCGCAAGCAGCGGCCCAACCCATCCCTCAATCCGATTGGACGCGAGGCGCTTCAGATGTGCGCTCGACCGGCGAATGCCCGTTCAAGCCCCTGGAGCGCATCGTGAATGAGGACGGCCAGCGCGCCGACGATCAAGCCGCCCTGGAGGACAAAGGCGAGATTGTTGGATTGAAGTCCTGCGATGATGACCTCGCCAAGCGTCTTGGCCGCGACGGTCGAGCCGATCGTCGCCGTCGCGAGACTGATCACGACGGAAAGGCGGATGCCTGTCAGGATCACCGGCAGCGCCAGCGGAAGTTCGATCCTGAAGAGCCGCTGGCGCCCGGTCATTCCCGAGCCGCGTGCGGCCTCCATCACCGTCGGCGGCAGCGTCGTCAGACCGGTCAGGGCATTTTCGAAGATCGGCAGAAGGCCGTAGAGGAAGAGCGCGATCAGGGTCGGCTTCTCGCCGAAGCCGTAAATCGGGACCGCAAGCGCGAGGACCGCCACCGGCGGGAAAGTCTGGCCGATGTTCACCAGACTGCGCGAGAGCGGCAGAAACTCGGCGCCGGCCTTCCGCGTAACGATGATCGCCAGTGATACGGCGACGAGGGTCGCGGCCACCGTCGCGACGAATACAGTCCGCAAGTGCAGGACCGTCAGCCAGAACAGGCTGCCCTGGTTGTAGATGGCCGGCGCGTTCTCCTGCACCAGAGGTTTAAGCAGCGGTTCGAACCAGGCGGGCTGCAGCAGGAAAGCCAGCAACACGGCGAGCACGGTCAGCCGAAACAGATTGGGCAGCGTGGCCATCACTGCCGCCTCGCCGCACGCTTCACGATCGCTTCGAGCGTGATCTTGCCCAGGATCGCGCCGTCCGCCGCCGCGACCGGCAGTGCCGAGCGGCCCGTCCACAGAAGCTCCGACAGCGCGTCACGCTGGCTGAGAACCTCCGGGACCGGCCGGCCCTCGGCCGAGCCGGGCTCCACCGCCGCGCCGACCGTCTCGATGCCCAGCAGCCGGAATGGACGCTCGCTGGCGCCGACCAGCGTCTCGACGAAGGGTGTGGCGGGCCTGACGAGCATTTCGGCGGGCGTGGCATATTGCACCACCTCGCCCTTGTCCATCACCGCGATCCTGTCGGCAAGGTGGAAGGCCTCTTCCATGTCGTGCGTGACGAGGATGATCGTGGTGCCGAAATGTTTCTGGATGGCGGCGAGGTCGTCCTGCGCCTTGGCGCGGATGATCGGATCGAGCGCGCCGAAGGGCTCGTCCATCAGGAGCACGTTGGGCTCCGCCGCCAGTGCCCTTGCAACGCCCACCCGCTGCTGCTGCCCGCCGGAAAGCTCGTGGGGGTAGCGCGGTCCGAATTCCGCGGGATCGAGCTGGAACAGCTTCAGCAGCTCCTCGACCTTGGCATCGATGCGGGCTTTTTCCCAGCCGAGCAGCGTCGGCACTGTCGCGATGTTCTGCGCGACCGTCCTGTGCGGGAAGAGGCCATGGCCCTGAATGGCGTAGCCGATGCGCCGGCGCAGCTCGAAACCGGGAATCGACCGATTGTCCTCCCCGTCTATCCTGATCGTCCCGGCCGTCGGCTCGACGAGGCGATTGATCATTCTGAGGAGCGTCGTCTTGCCGGAGCCGGAGGTTCCGACGACGACGGTGACCGTATGCGGCGCGACCGTCAGCGACACGTCGCTCACGACTGCCGTATCGGCATAGCGCTTGGTTATTCCCTCGATTTCGATCATGCGGCGTTGCCTCGGCTGCGGTTCGGCATGGTCATCTCGATCAGCGCGTCGAGCACGATTGCGGCTGTAAAGGCCAGTACGACGGTAGGAATGGCACCGAGCAGCACAAGGTCCATCGCCGTCTGACCCACCCCCTGGAAGACGAAAACCCCGAACCCCCCGCCGCCGATAAGGGCGGCGATCGTCGCAAGCCCGATGTTCTGCACCAGCACGATGCGGATGCCGGTCAGGATCACGGGAAAGGCCAGCGGAAACTCGATCGCGACGAGGCGCTGCCGATCCGTCATGCCGATGCCTCGCGCCGCGTCGGTGGCCGCGTGCGGCACGCCGGCAAGCCCGACGACCGTATTCGCGACGACAGGCAGCAGGGAGTAGAGGAAGAGCGCGACGAATGCGGGGGCGGCCCCGATGCCGCGGATGCCGATCGCCGCAGCGCCGGGAACATTCGCCGCGACCCAGCCGAGCGGCGCGATCAGAATGCCGAAAAGTGCAATGGAAGGGATCGTCTGGATGGCATTCAGGACATTGAGCACGCCGGCCCGCAACCGTTCGACGCGGTGACAGAGAATGCCGAGCGGCAATCCGACGATGGTCGCCGCGGCAAGCGAGCCGAGCGCCAGCGTCACGTGACGGCCCGCCTCGGTCCAGAACAGTTCGGCGCGGTTGGCATATTCTTTCATGATCGAAAGGTCGTCCCAGCGGCCGGTGACGAGCATTCCTCCAGCGAGGAGGAGGACGCCCGCGAAAACGAGAAGCCGCAGACCAGGCCCCGGGTTGAGGCGGGTCAAGGCGTCCGCGAGCAACAATGAGAAGGCAAAGACCAGGACCCAGAAGCCGGAAGCCGGAGACACGCGTGCAAAGCTGTTGTCGGGCGGCGTCAGGTGATCGGCTGCCACTCCGATCAGAAGAGCGAGAGCTGCCAGCGCAGCCAGTGCCACGCCCATCCGCAAGAGGCGCGGCGTCCTCCCAAACGCGACGGCGGCGCCGGCGACCACGAGGGCGAGGAGCCCGTAGCCGAGCGGCGGCGGAAGTGCCTCCAGGATGGCCCGCGCTTCGCCCTGAATGATCCGGTTTGCACGAAACGTCGCGAAAGGAGCAACGAAAGCGCCATAGAGGACGAGGATCGCGATGATCAGGCCGAGCTTGTCGAAACGGAAGGCCAAGCGTTCCTTTTTCTGGATGATGCCAATCGCCATTCAGCCGTCCGTTCGACGCAGGGTGAGGGAGAGCGCGGTCGAAGTCTTATCGGACCAGCGCCCTTCCCCGGCGTCAAGCTATTTCAGGAAGCCGTTCGCCTTCAGGAAGTCCTCGGCAACGGCCTTGGCCGACTCGCCACCGACCTGCACGCGGCCGTTGAGCTCCTGCAGGGTGGTGAGGTCGAGCTTTTCGAAGACGGGCTTCAGGATCTCTTCGATCGCCGGATTTTCCTTGAGAACCGCCTCGCGGATGATCGGCGCCGGCTGATAGACCGGCTGGACGGCCTTGTCATCCTCGAGAACCACGAGACCGGAGGGCGCGATCCCTCCATCGGTGCCGTAGACCATTGCCGCGTTGGCGCCGTTCGTCTGGTTTGCCGCAGCCGCGATGGTCGCGGCGGTATCGCCACCGGAGAGCGTGATGAGCTGTTCCGGTTTCAGCTTGAAGGAATAGGTGGTCTGGAACGCAGGCAGGGCGGCGGCGGAGTTGACGAATTCGGACGAAGCCGCGAGCACGACTTCGCCGCCGTCAGAAACGAATTTGCCGAAATCCGAGAGGGTCTTGAGGTTGTTCTTCTCGGCAACGTCCTTGCGCACCGCGATCGCCCAGGTGTTGTTGGCCGGCGACGGCGTCAGCCAGACGATCTTGTTGGCGTCATAGTCGAGCTTCTTCGCCTCTTCATAGGCTTTCGCCGCATCCTTCCAGGCCGGGTCGTCGGCCTTCTCGAAGAAGAAGGCGGCGTTGCCGGTATATTCGGGATAGATGTCGATCTCGCCGGCGATGATCGCCTTGCGCACGACAGGCGTGGCGCCGAGTTGCACGCGATTCGTCGTCTTGATGTCGTTGGCGTTCAGGACCGAGAGGATGATGTTGCCGAGAACGCCGCCCTCCGTGTCGATCTTCGAGGAAACGACGACGTCGGCCTCGGCAGCCGCGGTGGTGAGTGCAAGCGCAATGGCGGCACCGATCAGTGTCCTGGTGAAGTTCAGTCGCATGATTGTCTCCCTCGGTTTTGAACTCGAATTTTGATCACGCTTTCCGCGCTGCGTCCGGCCAAGACGTTCCATATATGTCAGCTTTCCGGAAAAAATCGAGCTTAAGCTGTCTGCACTTGATATCCGTTCCATGGCGCCCTCCGGATCGGGCGGCGCGCGTCGCCGTCGATGCGCATTGCAATCGGACGTAATGTGGACCACTCTTCCGCCCGGCGCCAGCATCTCCTCGGGGGTTGTCATGAACAAGCATTTCGATGCGATCATCATCGGTGCCGGCCAGGCGGGACCTTCACTCGCCGGACGGCTGTCGGATACGGGCAAGACCGTCGCGCTCATCGAGCGCAAGCTCTTCGGCGGCACCTGCGTCAACACCGGCTGCATGCCGACCAAGGCGATGGTCGCGAGCGCCTATGCGATCCACACGGCCCGGCGCGGAGCCGAATACGGCATGACGACAGGACCCGTCTCGGTCGATTTCGGTCGCGTCATGGCGCGAAAGGAAAAAGTCCGGCTCGATGCCCGCTCAGGCGTCGAAAAGTGGCTCAGGGGTATGAAGAACTGCACCGTCTTCGAGGGCCACGCCCGTTTCGAAGGTCCGCGTGACGTCCGCATCGGCGACGAACTGATTTCGGGGGAGCGGATCTTCGTCAATGTGGGCGGCCGCGCCGCGGTTGCCGATCTGCCGGGCGTGATCGAGATTCCTTATCTCACTAACAGTTCGATCATGGACCTTGACGAGTTGCCTGAACATCTCGTCGTGGTGGGCGGCAGCTATATCGGGCTCGAATTCGCCCAGATGTTCCGCCGCTTCGGCTCCGACGTCACCGTCATCGAAAAGGGCCCGCGGCTGATCGGGCGGGAGGATCCGGAGGTCTCCGACGCGATCCGTGAGATCCTGGAGAACGAGGGCATTCGAATACGCGCGAATGCGGAATGCATCCGCTTCTCGAACCATGCGGACGGCATCGTCGTGGGCGTTGATTGCACGTCGGGCGAGCCCCAGGTGACCGGCTCGCATGTGCTGCTTGCAACCGGCCGCCACCCCAATACGGATGATCTCGGCCTGGAAAAGGCGGGCGTGAAAACCGACGAACGGGGCTATATCGAGGTCGACGACAGCCTGCGCACCAATGTTCCCCATATTTTCGCAATGGGCGACTGCAACGGCCGCGGCGCCTTCACGCACACGTCCTACAACGACTTCGAGATCGTTGCCGCCAATCTCATCGACGACGATCCGCGCCGGGTGAGCGACCGCATCCAGACCTACGCCCTCTATATCGACCCGCCGCTCGGGCGCGCCGGCATGACCGAAACCGAGGCCCGCAAGAAAGGACACAAGCTCCTGATCGGGACGCGCCCCATGACACGGGTCGGCCGCGCGGTCGAAAAGGGCGAGACGCAGGGCTTCATGAAAGTCATCGTCGATGCGGAAACCAAGGACATCCTCGGCGCATCGATTCTCGGAACGGGCGGCGACGAGGCGATCCAGAGCATTCTTGACGTGATGTATGCGAAGAAGCCCTACACGACGATCGCCCGCGCGGTGCATATTCACCCGACCGTATCGGAACTCATCCCCACGGTGTTCGGAGATCTGTCGCCGGCGTAGCGTCGGGGGATTGCCCCTCATCCGCCTGCCGGCACCTTCTCCCCGCGAGCGGGGCGCAGGGACCCCTAGGTCCCTTCTCATGCTTCAACTCCGCTGGAGAACTGTGGCCGCGCCGCTTGTCCCTTCTCCCCGTTTCGGACGGGGAGAAGGTCGCGGCAGCGGGATGAGGGGCAGCATCCGGCCTGTCATTCTTGGGTGGAACGCGGTCCTGGCCGGCTCCGGTCAAGCCCTTTCGCTGAACCACCTCAGCGACATGCAGGAAAGCCCCGCGTCGATCTTGCCTATTTCCGTGGTCTTCAACGGCACGACCCTGTAGCCCGCCTTGTCGAGCATCTCGATCGTCCTGGGAAAATCGGAGCCGACCAAGACCACGTCGTTGACGCGCAGCGCGTTGGCGGCCGGCTCTTCGCCCTCCGGAATGACCATCTGCCGGAACTTCCCGAAGACGCCGGATCGTACAAGACGATCGGTGGAAAGGATCGTCTCGTCGTCGAGGAGCGAGCAGTCGGTCTTGAAATGCAGGACGCCCTCCGGGGTCGCGACGACCTCGCTCTTGCGCCCGAGCTTTTCGAGGCGAGCCTGCAGCGCCGCCGCGCCTGCCTTGTCGGTTCTCGCCGACAGGCCGATCATCACGCTTTCCCGCGTCGTCAGCACGTCGCCGCCGTCCGCATAGCCTTGCGGCAGGTCGAGCACCGTCTCGAACATGTCACGCAGCGTCGGCGCGATTTCCTCGACTTCCTTGACGCGCGTGGCCGCTCCCGGCCGAAGCAGGACCGCCCCCTCTGTGAAGACCAGAGCGGGGTCCTCCACGAAAATCGAGTCCGGAAAAGTCTCGAGCGCCGGCAGGACCGTTACCTTCACGCCGGCATCGCGCATCGCCTCGACATAGGCGTCGTGCTCGGCCTTCACTCCCTCATAGGTGGGGCTGCCGCGATCCTCCGCGCGCAAGCCGTTGACGACCGATCGTGACGGCGAACGCACGATGATGGAATTGAATCGATAAGCCGGACGCGTCATTGCGGACTCTTCTCCCTCAGTTTGACTTTTATTTAAGCCGACACAGTGCTTACGAAATCCGGACTGCCGCGCAACGTGTTGCTGACTGTGCAGATCTCCTCCTCCGCCGCCTCCATGATGGCGTGGCGTACGGTGTCGTCGAATTCGCCCGTGATAACGAAGGCGATGTGGAACCGTGCGACCCGCGACGGTTCGTCATGGGCCTTCTCACCGGTCACCTTGACCGAAACTTCCGCGAGCCGGTCGAGCACGCCGAAACGGCTCGCGGCGATGCGGGCGCTGAGCACCAGACAGCTCGCGAGCGATGCATAGAGAAGGTCGAGCGGCCCGAATCCCGGCTGCGAAGGACCGGTGACGATATCGAGTTCGCCGCCGGTCAGCGATCTCACATGCGGAAAGCCGGTGCGGCCGACGACGGCGGTCGCGCCAGTTTCCCGCGTCCTTACCTTGAGCTCGGCCATGGGCGTAACCTCGCGCGGCTCAGACGTTTTCCGGCGGAACGACGCCCTTGGTGAAAAGAAAGCAGCCGTAGAAGCGGGTCTCGCCGGTGGTGATGACGCAATAGGCCTTCTTTGCTTCCTCGTAGAAGGCAAAGCGCTCGATGCCGTACATCGGAGCGGGCTTCCCTTCGGCGCGGTCAATCTCGGCCTGCACCTCCCGCTGCACTGCCGGGACCTCGTCCGGCGCCCCCATGACTTCCATGCGCCCGGCCGAAGGCTGAAGCGGCGTGTCGAGGGGTAGGACTGAAAGGATCGCCCTTGCCGCGCGCGCCGCCGAAACATTATCGATGTGCAGCAGTTTGCCGAGCGGGGTCTGCCGCGCGATGGAATCCGATGGGAAATTGGTATCGGAAATCACCAGCGTGTCGCCATGGCCCATCGATCGCAGCGCGTGCAGCACATCGGCATTGAGAGCCGGGTCGATATTCTTGAGCATTCCTGTCCTCCTCCACTGCAAAGCGCGGTCGCATCAGGCCGTTTCTGGCGCGCGCCGTCAACAGCCTGTTGCTCTTTCTCCACGCTTCGATGGAACGACCACCCGCTCATCCAAGAGCGGGATGCTATTCGCCGTACGGAATCCAGATATTCTTGACGTCGACCGCTCGCCGCAGGAACGCCTGCCCTTCGGCGGCCGAGCGATTCGTCCAGTCGATCGCCCTGCCGTAATCGACGAAGGTACGCTTGAGGTTGCCGACGGACAGCTTCTCGACCAGTGTCGAAAGTTCCGGCGAGCCGAACGCCCATAGCGCGTCCACGTCGTTGTGCGCTGCGAGCGCCTTGGCGAGTTCGATCGCAGATCCGGTGACGATATTGATGACGCCCGGCGGCACGTCCGAGGTCTCGAGGACCGAGTAGAAATCGGTCGCAGCCAGAGGATGCGCTTCGCTCGGCACGGCGACCACCCGGTTTCCGACCGCAATCAGCGGTGCAACGAGACTGACAAGTCCGAGCAGCGGTGCTTCCGGGGGGCAGATGACGCCGACGACGCCTTGCGGTTCGGGCATGGCCAGCGCGACGCCGCGCAAGGGCGGCTGGTGCACGGTGCCCTCATACTTGTCCGCCCAGGCTCCGTAGCTGAAGAGCCGCGCGATCGAAGCTTCGACCTCCGCTCGGGCATTGGCTGCCGAAGCCCCGGTCATGGCGGCGATGCGGTCGGCGAATTCCGCCCCGCGGCTGCTCAGGTTCTCGGCGATGTAATAGAGGATCTGGGCGCGGTTATGCGCGGTTGCCGAAGACCAGCCCGAGGCGCCCCGCGCCGCAACGACGGCATTGCGGATATCCTTGCGGTTGCCCTCGCCGACTTCGCCGATCACCTTGCCTTTCGGGGAAAGCACAGGCCGCGAATAGTTCCCGTCCGGCCGAGCCTGCTTGCCGCCGACGAAGAGCTTGGCAGTGCGGTCGAGCGCCGGAACGGCGAAATCACCGGCGGCCTGCTTCGCCGCCGGCAAGCCGTACTCGGCGCGCAGCTTGCGCCCCATCCAGGCCTTCGGCTTCAGATATTCGTAGCAGCCCTCGCGCCCGCCCTCGCGGCCGAAGCCGGACTCGCGCTTTCCGCCGAAGCCGCTCGATGCATCGAAGAGGTTGGTCGCATTGACCCAGACGACGCCGGCCGCAAGCTTGGCGGCAACATGCAGGGCAAGACCGATCGTTTCGCTCCAGACGCTGGCCGCAAGGCCGTAGCGGCTATGATTTGCAAGCTGGATGGCCTCCTCCGGCGTGCGGAAGGTCATCGACACGGCCACCGGCCCGAAGATTTCCTCGGTCGCGACGACGGAAGTCGGCTGGACCCCGGTCAGCAGCGTCGGCCGAAAGAAGCTGCCGCCCTTCGGCAGATCGATCTTCGGCTGATGCATCGAGGCGCCTTCCGCAACACCCTTCGCCACCAGCTCTTCGATGCGCTGGAGCTGCACCGGCGCGACGATCGCCGCCATATCGATCGCCTTGTCGAGCGGATGACCGACGCGGAGCGTCTCCATGCGCCGCTTCAGGCGATCATGAAAGACCGGCGCCACGCCCTCCTGCACCAGAAGGCGTGAACCGGCGCAGCAGACCTGGCCCTGGTTGAACCAGATCGCATCCACGACGCCCTCGACCGCCGCGTCGATATCGGCATCGTCGAAGACGATGAAGGGCGACTTGCCGCCGAGTTCCAGCGTCAGCGACTTGCCGCTCCCCGCCGTCTTCTCGCGGATGAGGCGTCCGACTTCGGTCGAGCCGGTAAAGGCGATCTTGTCGATATCCTCGTGCTCGACGATCAGCGCCCCCGTCTCGCCCTCGCCCGTCACCACGTTCAGCACGCCCGCGGGGAGACCTGCTGCAGCGGCAAGCTCCGCGAAGAGCAGCGCCGTCAAGGGCGTAAACTCCGCAGGCTTGAGGATGACGGAATTGCCGAGCGCCAGCGCCGGGGCAACCTTCCAGGCGAGCATCAGGAAGGGGAAGTTCCAGGGGATGACCTGTCCGACGACGCCCACGGGCACCTGGTCGGCGAATTCCGTCTCCTGCAGCTGTGCCCAGCCGGCATGATGATAGAAGTGGCGAGCGGCAAGCGGAATGTCGATGTCACGCGTTTCCCGGATCGGCTTGCCGTTGTCGAGCGCTTCGACGACCGCGATCAGGCGCGCATGGCGCTGGATCATTCGCGCGAGTGCATAAAGGTGTCGGGCGCGCGCATGTCCGGAGAGCTTGGCCCACGGGCCTTGCGCCTTGCGCGCCGCCGCCACCGCCGCGTTCACGTCGTCGCGCCCGCCATGTGCGATTTTCGCGAGCAGTTTGCCCGTCGCCGGCTCGAACGTGTCGAACGTCTTGCCGGAAACCGACCCGACAGAGGCGCCGTTGATGAAATGGCCGAACTTGCCTTCATGCCGGGCGAGCCAGGCGCGCGCCTCGGTGTCGGCTTCGGGGGCCGGGCCATAGGACATATCGTCGAAGAAAGTGGCAACGCTCATCTGATTATCCGATCGGGTGTCTGTTGAGGGCCGAATACGCGCCGCTGACATGATGTTCGAGCTGTCGCTCGATATCGGCGAGCAGGCTGGATGCACCGACGCGGAAAAGGTCGGGCTCGAGCCATTCCCGCCCAAGCTCTTCCTTCATGAGGAACTGATAGTTCAGCACGTCCTTCGCGACGGAGATGCCGCCGGCCGGCTTGTAGCCGACCTTGATTCCGGTTCGCTCCTCATAGGCCCGGATCATCCTGAGCATGGCGAGCGTGACGAGCAGGGTCGCGTTCACCCCTTCTTTTCCGGTCGACGTCTTGATGAAGTCGGCGCCCGCCATCATGCAGACGAGCGAAGCCCGCGCAACGTTGCGAAGCGTCTTGAGATCGCCGGTCGCGAGGATGGCCTTGACATGCGCATCGCCACAGGCCGCACGGAAGTCGCGCATTTCGTCGTAGAGCGCCTGCCAATTGCCGGTCAGTACGTGCTCGCGGGTAATGACAATGTCGATTTCCCGAGCACCATCGGCAACCGAGGCCTTGATCTCCCTGAGCTTGACGTCATGGGGAACGAGACCCGCCGGAAAGCCCGTGGACACTGCCGCCACCGGAATTCCGGAACCCTCCAGGGCCTCCACCGCGGTCGAAACGAAGCGATGATAGACACAGATCGCGCCGGTCGTGATACCTCGATCGCCCATGCCGATCGCTTCGAGAATGTCCTGACGCACCGGCTGGCGCGCCTTGGCGCAGAGGCGTTTTACGCGCTCGGTCGTATCGTCGCCGTTGAGCGTCGTGAGATCGATGCAGGTGACGGCTTTCAAGAGCCAGGCGGCCTGCGCATCCTTCTTGACGGTGCGCCGGCCAGGCAGCGTCTGAACGCGGCGCTCTGCCGCAGAGAGATTGACGCGCTGATCGAGCACCCAGGACAGGTCGAGCTCGACACCGTCATTGCGCGGCCAGTTGTGGCCCGCGCCGGCGGGGTGCACCGCCGCGCTTCTCAGAGCAAGGTCTTCCAACCGATTTCTCCCCTCTACCCGGACCACCGGCGGCGCGCCTCAAGAGCGAACACCAGAATGTTAGTTTTCTAACACGATATTTGTTAAACTTTCATCATTTCCGCCGCCTGTCAAGGCTGGTTGCGCGCGCTCATACTTTTCCAGGCACAGGCGTCAGCGCGGTTTCGCCGTCTTCCGTGATAAGCGACCGGAAAGCACCGGGTGGAGCAAAGAAAGCCGCCTTCAGCTTGCCGAGCTTGCTGCTGTCGGCGACGAGGTAATTCTCGCGCGCCAGCGAAATCACCTTCTGCTTGACGGGCACCTCGTGGAAATGAACGCAGGTCGCTCCCCTCGCCGGGTCTATCCCGGCCGCCGAAAGAAAGGCGACATTGATGCCGAGCTGGTCGAGCGTCTCGATGCCGGGCGCACCGGAAAACGAAGCCGACGACGGGTGATAGACGCCGCCCAGCATTACCATGCGGAGATTTTTCTTCCGCGTCAGCCTGTCGGCCGTGTTCAGGGAATAACAGATCGCCGTAACTGCGTAATCGTCCGGTATCAGCTCGACCAGATATTCCAGCGTCGTACCACAATCGATGAAAATCGTCTCATCCGGGCGAATGTGCCGGGCGGCATGAATGCAGGCCTGCCGCTTGGCGGCGGCGTGACTGTCGGCCGCGCGGGCAAGTTCGTAGGGCGCATCGCTCTCGATCTCGGCGGCCGGGACGATATGGCCGCCCAGATATCCGAACAGCCCAGGATGGTCGGCGACATCACGCCGGACGGTCATTTCCGATACGCCGAGCAGCGCCGCCGCCTCTTTCAGATGCACGACGCGCCGCGCCGAAAGCGCGTCGGACAAGGTGGCGATGCGTGTTTCCCTGCGGCTGGCCATGGCTCTTCCAATTTATAAAGAAAGCATTTTGCGCAATGTTAATCTGTGAGAAATATCACAGGACTGCCTCGGCCCGCAAGCGATCCGCCGGGGCGAAGCTGGACGGACGAGCTGGCCTATGGGCTCGTGCTTCAAGGCACACCGGGCGCCGCACAGCCATAGGGTGTCCCCTGAACTCGCCGTTTCCTCGATTGACAACGCCCGGCGAAGGTTGAAAGAGTGATGTACAATCGAAGCGGCCAGCGTCGGGGGGACTTTTGTCTATGCGCGCGTTTCTCGGTCTTTCCACTCTTCTCTTCACACTCGTTTCCCTGGGGATGCCGATCGCAGCGGCCGAGCCGGAACGCCGGATCGAGATTACCAATGATGCCGACTATTTCGGCTTCGATCTGCGCACCGAGCAGAACGTATCGCTCGACCAATGCCAGAGTGCCTGCATCGCCGACCGCTCCTGCAGGGCCTTCACCTACAATCCAAAGGTGAAGTGGTGCTTCCTCAAGTCCGACTTCAACCAGTTGAACACGTTCCCGGGGGCCCTCGCCGGCAAGGTCGTCGAAACCGCCGCGGGCGAAGCCGACATCGGGGCACCGCCGCGCCTTGACTTCGTCTCGGACGACCTCCTTCAGCAGGCGCGCGATGTAAAGGCGAATCTCGTTCTGGCCGACGAGCAGCAGGGTTTCGGGGTCAACGGCCTCATCGAGGCGGCGCGCAGCGAGTTGACGGCCGGCAACTTCGTCGCCTCCCTCCAGGCCTTCCGCGGTGCGCTTGCGGTAACGCCGGATGACAGCGCGTTGTGGCTGGAGGCGGCTGAGGCCGCCAACCGGTATACGGGCGGCACGGACCTGGCGAGCGAAGCCGCCCTTGCCGCGCTTAACGGCTATCAACTGACGCGGACCGCGCAAAGTCGCGCGCATGCGCTGGCTATTCTCGCCCAGGCGCTCGACAAGCTGCAGAACTATCGTGCCGCGCTCCAGGCCTACAAAGCGAGCCTCGAACTCGTGCAGGCAAAGTCGGTCGAGACGGCTTATCTCGATCTCAAGGCACGGCAGGGCTTTCGGGTCACCGGCCACACGGTCGATGCAGACAGCGCCAGCCCCCGCGCCTGCGTGCAATTCTCCGAGCCGCTACTGAAGAACGGTCCCGATTATTCCTCCTTCGTAACGCTGGATGGCGCTGCGCCGAAGGCGGTGGAAGCCAAGGGCAGCGAAATCTGCGTCGAAGGCCTGGCGCATGGCAAACGTTACAAACTCGTGCTGAGGCAGGGCCTGCCCTCCTCCGTCGAGGAAGTCATCGAGACCCCCGTCAGCCTCGACGTGTACGTGAAGGACCGCGGGCCGATGGTCCGCTTCACCGGCGACAGCTTCGTCCTGCCTTCGACTGCGCGGCGCGGCATTCCGATCGTCTCGGTCAATACGGAAAGCGCCAAGCTCAAGCTCTACCGAATCGGCGACCGCAACATCTCTTCGCTGCTCACGAGCTCCCAGTTCCTGACCCAGCTCGACGGCTACAGCGAGGAGCGCATCAAGGACGAGAGCGGCGAGCTGGTCTGGCAGGGCAGCATCGACATCGCCACCGAGCTTAACAAGGAAGTGGTGACGAGCTTTCCGGTCGACGAGGCTCTGCCGCAGCGCAAGCCCGGCGTCTACGTGCTGACGGCGAGCTCCGGAACCGGGCTTACACAGGATTGGGACGCCCGCGCCACGCAATGGTTCGTCGTGTCCGACATCGGCATATCGACCTTTGCAGGCACGGATGGGCTTACCGTCTTCGCGCGTTCGCTTGCGAGCGCCAAGCCTCTTGCAGAGGTCGAATTGCAGCTGGTCGCCAAGAACAATGAGGTGCTCGGGACGGCGACGACCGATGCGGAAGGGCGCGCAACCTTTTCCGCCGGACTGATCCGCGGCACGGCCAGCATGACGCCGGCGGCGATCACCGCCCGGAAGGGTAGCGACGACTACGTGTTCCTGGACATGACGCGCGCCGGCTTCGACCTTTCCGACCGAGGCGTCACCGGACGCGCCGCACCGGGTGCGATCGACGTCTTCGCCTGGACGGAACGCGGCATTTATCGCGCGGGCGAAACCGTTCATGCCGCAGCGCTCACCCGCGACGTCAACGGTGCCGCGATCGAGAAGTTGCCGCTGACCTTCGTTTTCCTGCGCCCGGACGGCGTCGAGGACCGCCGCCTCGTCAGCGACGGCGGCAAGCTCGGCGGGCACACGCTCGATCTGCCGGTCCCAGAAAATGCGATGCGCGGCACCTGGACGATGCAGATATTCACCGATCCGAAGGGCTCTGCGATCGCCGAGAAGCAGTTCCTCGTCGACGATTTCGTGCCGGACCGCACCGAGTTCGACCTGACGAGCGAGGCAGAGGCGATCGAGGTCGGCACCCCCGTCGAAATCGCCGTCGACGGACGCTATCTCTACGGCGCACCCGCCGCGGGCCTGACGCTGGAAGGCGAAATTGCCGTCAGGCCGACGCGCCGGAGCGAAGCGTTCAACGGCTATTTCTTCGGCCTCGCCGACGAAGAGGCAAGCGAGGACACGCGCCTGCCGCTGGAAGGTCTGGAGCCGCTCGATGAAAACGGCAAGGCGGTTTTCGACGTCGATCTGACCGAGGTCCCCGGAACGACGCAGCTGCTCAACGCCATTGTGACGGTTCGCATGCGCGAGGCCGGCGGCCGCGCGGTCGAGCGCACATTGACCCTGCCGGTGAAACCCGAGGGACCGATGATCGGGATCAAGCCGGAGTTCTCCGGAGACCTCGCCGAAAATTCTGTCGGGAAATTCCACGTCATCGCCGTCGACGCGGACGGCACCAGAACCGCGATGCCGGGTCTCCCCTGGAAGCTGATCAGCGTCGAACGAAACTACCAGTGGTATCGCGACGGCACCGCCTGGAAATACGAGCCGGTCGTCTCCACGAAACAGGTGGCGAGCGGCTCGGCCGACGTGACGGAGGACGGCGCCGAAATTTCCGTCCCGGTCGGCTGGGGCCGTTATCGGCTGGAGATCGAGGCGGCGGCCCTCGACGGGCCGGCTTCGAGCGTCGAGTTCGATGCGGGCTGGTATGTCGAGGCCACCTCGACGGAGACCCCGGACGGGCTGGAGATCGCGCTCGACAAGGAAAACTATGCGGTCGGCGAGACGGCGAAGCTCAAGGTCTCGCCGCGCTTTGCCGGCGAACTGCTGGTGACTGTCGGCACGGAAACCCTGGTGACGACGAAGACCGCGGCCATTGCCGAAACCGGCGGCGAGGTGGAACTGCCGGTGACGGCCGAATGGGGTACGGGCACCTATGTCACCGCGACGCTTTACCGCCCGGGCGAAGCGCAGGAGAGCCGCATGCCCATGCGGGCGATCGGCATCAAGTGGCTGTCCGTCGATCCCGCGGATCGAAAGCTCGCCGTCAGCCTGGACGCGCCCGAGAAGACCGAACCGCGCCGGCCGCTCGATATCGGCCTTCAGGTCCGGGGGGCCGGCGCCAACGAAGACGCCTATGTCACGGTTGCCGCAGTCGATGTCGGCATTCTGAATCTGACGCGCTACGAGGCTCCGGACCCGGACGGATGGTATTTCGGCCAGAGGCGGCTCGGGCTCGAGATGCGCGATCTCTACGGACGATTGATCGACGGCTCGCTCGGCGCGACCGGCCGGCTGCGCACGGGCGGCGACGGCGGACAAATGCCGCTCCAGGGCAGCCCCCCGACCGAAAAGCTCGTCGCCTTCTTCTCGGGCGCCATCAAGCTCGACGCCGAAGGCATGGCGAATGTTCGATTCGACATTCCGCAATTCAACGGAACGGCACGGATCATGGCGGTCGCCTGGACGAAGTCCGGCGTCGGCCATGCCGTGAAGGACGTGGTCATCCGCGATCCGGTCGTCGTGACCGCAAGCCTGCCGAAGTTCCTGGCGCCGGGAGACCGGGCCGAATTGCGGCTCGATATCGCCAACACCGACGGGCCGGCGGGCGATTATCAACTGCAGGTCACGACCAACGGCCCGGTCACCGTCGAACAGACAGCGGCCGAAATGGTGAACCTCGGCGCCGGCGGCAAATCCGCTCTTACCCTGCCGCTCGCCGGACAGTATCCGGGAGACGGTCTCGTCACCGTCAGGCTATCGAACGCCTCGGGCCTGTCGCTGGAGCAGACGCTGAACATTCCTGTCCGCCCGGCAGCCCTGCCGGTCACTCAGCGTCATGTCGTCAATGTCGCCGCCGGCAGCAGTCTCACGGTGGACGAGCAATTGCTCGCCGACAGCCTGCTGCAGGGCGCTTCGGTCAGCCTCAACGTGACGCGTTCGGCCGCCTTCGACGTGCCGGCGCTTCTGATGACGCTCGACCGCTATCCCTATGGCTGCGCCGAGCAGACGACGAGCCGCGCCTTGCCGTTGCTCTATCTCAGCGAGCTTGCCAAGCAAGCCGGGCTTGCCGACGACGAGGGCGTCAAGAAGCGCGTGCAGGAGGCGATCTATCGGGTCCTTGCCTATCAATCCTCCACCGGCAGTTTCGGCCTTTGGAGCCCCGGCTCCGGCGATCTCTGGCTCGATGCATACGTCACCGATTTCCTTACGCGCGCGCGGGAGCAGAAATTCGACGTGCCGGAACAATCGATGGTGCAGGCGCTCGAAAACCTGCAAAACGCGCTGAGCTACGAGACCAACGTCAAGGGCCGCGGCAACGAGATCGCCTATGCGCTCTATGTCCTGGCGCGCAACCGCAAGGCCGCGATCAGCGATCTGCGTTATTATGCGGACACGATGCTCGGCGATTTCCCGACCCCGCTCGCCAAGGCCCACATCGCCGCGGCGCTCGCGCTCTATGGCGACGCCCGGCGCTCGCAGGATATCTTCGCGGCCGCGGCCGACATGTCGACTGGGCTCGTCAATGTCAGCCTTGCCCGCTCCGACTACGGCTCTTCGCTTCGCGACGGCGCGGCCGTGCTGGCGTTGGCAGCCGAGAGCCGGCCCGTGCCGCCGATCATTCCCGAGCTTTCCAGGGTTGTCGCCCGGGAATGGCAGCAGGCGAGATACACGAGCACCCAGGAGCAGACCTGGATGGTCCTGGCCGCACGCGCAATCCAGGGGGGCGACGAAGACATGAGGATCGAGGTCAACGGCGCAGCGCGCACGGGCAGTTACGCCGCCCGCATGACCGGCGATGCGCTGATCGAGCACCCGGTCGTCATCCGCAACGAAGGCACCGACATGGTCTCCGCCGTCGTGACGACGGTGGCGGCGCCAGCCCAGCCGCTCTCGGCCGGCGGCGAAGGCTTCTCCATCGAGCGGAGCTATTACACGCTCGACGGAACGGCCGCTAATGTCAGCGAGGCCCGGCAGAACGAGCGCTATGTCGCGGTGCTGAAGGTGACCGAGAGCAACGACTGGCCGTCCCGGGTGCTTATCACCGACCTCCTGCCCGCCGGATTCGAGATCGACAATCCAAGCCTCGTCGACAGCGCCCAGCTTTCGAATTTTGAATGGATCGGCCAAGTCGAGTCTGCCCATACCGAATTCCGCAGCGACCGCTTCGTGGCCGCCTTCGACCGTTCGGCTGGCGACAACCGCGAAATCACCCTCGCCTATGTCGTACGCGCGGTGACGCCCGGCACATACGACCATCCGGCCGCGAGCGTGGAGGACATGTACCGGCCGCAATTCTCGGCGCGCACGGCGACGGGACGCATGGAGGTGCAGGCAGCCCAGTAGGACGCAGGATGATGTTCTCTCGGCGAAAGTCGAACCGCAAAGGCATTGTCGCAGCAGCCCCACGCGACCCATCCAGACGCGGCCGGGCGATCGTCGCCGTATCCCTCGTCCTGATCCTGTCCGCTCTCGCAGTCTTCACCTTCGAATGGGCCGACAGGGCCTTTCCGCCGCCGCTCTCCGAGGCCGAAACGGTCTCGGCCGAAGTTCTCGACAGAGACGGCCACCTCCTGCGCGCCTTCGCGACCAAGGATGGCCTGTGGCGGCTGAAGACGACCGCGCAGGACGTCGACCCGCGCTTCATCGCGATGCTGATCGCCTATGAGGACCAGCGCTTTCGCGAACATCAGGGGATCGACCCGTTGGCGCTCGCTCGTGCCGCGCTGCAGTTCATCACCAGCGGCCATGTCGTTTCCGGCGCTTCCACGCTCTCCATGCAGGTGGCGCGGCTCATCGAGCCGCGGGAGAGACGCACGCTGGCGGCGAAGCTTCGTCAGGTGGCCCGCGCCATCCAGATCGAACGGCGCCTCGGCAAGGACGAGATTCTCGATCTTTATCTGACCCATGCGCCCTATGGCGGTAATCTCGAAGGCGTGCGCGCGGCAAGCCTCGCCTGGTTCGGCAAGGAGCCGCGCCGCCTCTCGGCTGGAGAGGCTGCACTGCTCGTCGCGCTGCCGCAACTGCCGGAAAAGCGCCGGCCCGACCGCAATCTTGCCGCCGCCGAAGCAGCCCGCAAACGCGTGCTCGCGCGCGCCGCTGTCGCCAGGGTCATCGGCGAAGGCGAAGCGGAGCGGGCGGCGATGACCGCCATACCGACGCGCCGCCTGCAGCTTCCCGCCCATGCTGCCCATCTCGCCGAGGCGGCACGACGGAAGCATCCGGCGGGGCGCCGGCATCCGACAACGCTTAACCGCAATATCCAACGGGGCCTCGAAGGCGTCGCCCGCGAAGGTGCTGCAAGGCTCGGCCCCAAGGTGTCGGTCGCCATGGTCATGGCCGATAGCAGGACCGGCGAGATCGTCGGCGAAGTTGGCTCGGCCGACTATTTCGACGCAAGCCGCTCGGGCTGGATCGACATGACGCGGATCACCCGCTCCCCCGGATCGACGCTGAAACCCTTCATCTACGGTCTTGCCTTCGAGGAGGGTCTCGTCAGCCAGGAGACGATCATCGAAGACCGGCCGGCGGACTTCTTCGGCTACCGGCCGCGCAATTTCGACATGAGTTATCAGGGCGACGTCAGCGTGCGCGAGGCGCTGCAACTGTCCCTGAACGTGCCGGCGATCCGCCTGCTCGATGCCATCGGTCCGTCGCGCCTGATGGTGCGCTTCCGGCGCGCCGATGTCAGGCCGAAATTGCCGCCGCACGAGGCGCCGGGGCTTGCGATCGGCCTCGGCGGCGTCGGCATCACGCTTCGCGAGCTCGTACAGCTCTATGCGGGCCTGGCGAACCAGGGCTGGCCGGTGCGCCTCGGCAACGGCATCGAAGGCGTCCCCGGTCCCATCGACGGCGAACCGCTCCTGTCGACGGTCGCCGCCTGGCATGTCGCCGACATACTCTCCGACGTGCTGCCACCGGCGGGAAGCCGCCGGCACGGCATCGCTTATAAGACCGGCACCAGCTACGGCTATCGCGATGCCTGGTCCGTAGGCTTCGACGGCCGCTATGTGCTCGGTGTCTGGGTCGGCAGGGCCGACAATGGCGCCGTGCCCGGCCTCACCGGTTACGGTGCGGCGGCGCCGATTCTCTTCGAAGGATTTGCCAAGGCGGGGATCGCGATAACACCCCTGCCCGGCCCGCCCGCGGGCGCCGTCCGGCTTGTCCAGGCCGATCTGCCGATCAGCCAGCGGCGCTTCTCGGTCACGGCGAACGGGCTGCTTTCGGCCTCGGTTCGTGAAGCGGCGCCGCAGATCGTGTTCCCGCCGGAAGGCGCCCGCGTCGAGCTTGGCGCGCATGGGGACGGCGAGATCACGCCCTTGACGCTGAAGCTCCAGGGCGGCCGGGCGCCCTTCCGCTGGCTTGCCAATGGCCGCCCGCTACCCGACGTGACCCGACGGCGCGTCAGCCAGTGGCTGCCGGATGGCGGCGGCTACTCGACACTCACGGTCATCGATGCGCTGGGGCGTGCCGCCAGCGTACGCGTCTTCGTCCAGTGAACGAACGGACGCTCCACGCGACCGCCGGTCCGCCTCCTTCACGCCGTTTGCGCAGCCTTGACGCTATCGCCCTGCGGCTCGCGGGACGGCGGTGCCATGACGAGCGGCATGCCCGCTTCAAGGCAAGCGGCGATGAAGGCTTCCCGCGCCACTTCCGCCGGCGTCATCCGGTTCAACGCCCGCCGACAGGTCCGCACCGCCCGTTCGTAGCGCTCGCCCTTCCTGAGCGGCCACTCATTTTCCAGGAAGTCGAGGGCCTCGTAAACGGAGGCAAAAGTGTGCGTCAGACCGTTGGAAAGGCGCACGGTGAGAGGGATCGTCCAGGGGATCTGTTGCTGCTAGAGCCCACTTCCGGCGCATCCCCGCGATTAAGCGACTTATCGGTCCGGCGTAATCAACGTTACAGTCGGGAAATGCCTCCGATACCGCCCCGTATCCCTCGTCAACAGATCCAACCGGTCGACGGCGGCATGCGCGCCGATGAAGAAATCCGGCAGGACGCCAGTGCGCTGTCCACCTGCCTTGCGATATTTCTGGAACACCTTGCCAGCCAGAAAAAGCGCCGGCCGCGGCATGGCGGCGATATCGATCCCGGCCTCCGACAGAAACGCATCCAGTCGCTCGATCTGCTCGTAGCGCACCGCAAGTTCGGCATAGACGACTTCATTGATCAGAAGCGGCCCGCGCAACGCCGCGGCTTCGAGTTGACCGATCGACCAATCCGCCCAGGTCGGATCGTCGGTCACCACATCGAGCAGGACGTTCGTATCGACGAACGTCACTCGTCACCGCGCGTCAGCGCCATGATGGCATCGGTGCTCAAACCCTTCCCGGAATGGCCGCGCAGCTTGCTGAAGCGGCTCGCAGGCCGCTTCTTATCCGCCCGCGTCAAAACCACGGTGCCGTCTGCGGCACGCAGAAAATCCACCCGTGTACCCGGCACGATGCCAAGGAAGTCCCGCACCGGCTTCGGGATGGTCACCTGACCTTTTGTCGTCACTGTCGCGCTCATAATCTACCTCGGTAAGGAATACTTTAATCAAGGTATTACTTTACCCGGTCGATTTCAAGAACGGAGCGTGCAAGCATGCGCTCGACGAGTGATAGGCCTCGTCGAGCACGGCTTCCACATCGGGAAACGCCTCCTCCCAACTGCGCGCCCGGTCAGCGATCACACGCAATTGCTCGCGCGTGCAGCCGCAGCATTTACCGGCGTCCCGCGTATCTGGTAGCAGATCATCGTCCGGCCCCCGCCCGAAGGCCATTTCGTCGTCTCAACAGACGTTTTCGCGTCGCCGAAATGAAGACGGCGCCACGGCGCGCATGCTGGGGTCTGTGCATGATGACCTGATCCTCCCGCTTTACGCCCTTTGCGCAGCCTTGACGCTGTCGCCCTGCGGCTCGCGGGCCGGCGGTGCCATGACGAGCGGCATGCCCGCTTCAAGGCAAGCGGCGATGAAGGCTTCCCGCGCCACTGCCGCCGGCGTCATCCGGTTCAAGGCCCGCCGACAGGTCCGCACCGCCCGTTCGTAGCGCTCGCCCTTCCTGAGCGGCCACTCGTTTTCCAGGAAGTCGAGGGCCTCGTAAACGGAGGCAAAAGTGTGCGTCAGACCGTTGGAAAGGCGCACGGTGAGAGGGATCGTCCAGGGGATCTCATTGAGAAGCATTTTTCCTCCTTTCCTCTGCCGTCAATGAACTGCACGCCCGCTGCACTCTCACGGGTCGAACGAACCAGGCAGCGCTGCGAGGTGCCATATTGATCTCTGCGCGTCTCGAAAACGTATCGCGCTGAACAGATATTGGAGCGGAAAAGGTAAATTCAAGAACCTCGATCAGCGGCTTGGGCCCTCGTTCGAAGGGCCGATTTTTGCGGTCGCTCATGGCCGGAGTAAAGGACGAAAATCGATGCCCGGAGACCCTTGAAACCCGGCTTCGAATGACTAAATCGGGTGCGAGAGCCGCCTGTAAGGGGCTCGCAGTCGAGGAGCTCCGTTCTCTTCGGCGCTCCTCATCGTCCATGTTGCTCAAGGAGGATATGGCTATGAGAACAAGCTTCGATTTCTCGCCGCTGTCGCGCTCCAGCGTTGGCTTCGAACATCTGTTCGACCTCTTGGATTCAGCAAGTCGCCTGGCGCCGAACGACAACTGGCCGCCCTACGACATCGTGCGAGTCGGTGAGAACCAGTACCGGATCGCAATGTCGGTAGCGGGCTTCGCCCCGGACGAGATCACCATCACGCACGAGCAGCAGATGCTGACCGTTACCGGCGCGAAAACCGGAGAAGACGACACCGAATATCTCTACCGCGGTATTGCCGCACGCAACTTCGAGCGTCGCTTCCAGCTCGCCGACTTTGTCAGCGTCACCGGCGCCAACCTCGCCAACGGCCTGCTCAAGATCGATCTCGTCCGTGAGCTTCCCGAGCAGATGAAGCCGCGTCGGATAGAGATACATCAGGCAGAGGCATTGCCGGCCGGCGAGGCCTCGAAACAGATCGAAGGCGAAAAGCACGCAGCGTAGCTGCGCATGCCAATCGCACCGAAGCGCCGGCGGACGCTGACGCTTCGGCTCCGGAATGGGGGCGGGAGAGGCCGCAAGACGCCACACCCCGCTCCCAATGCAAAGAAAGGAACGGACCGATGAATGTACGTGATCTCATCCCATGGGGCCGCGCGCAGGGCCAGGTGCCGGCTTCCTATCGCGACAACGACCGAAATCCCTTCCTGGCGCTCCACAGGGAAATGAACCGCCTGTTCGACGACGCCTTCCGCAGCTTCGAAACCCGCCTGCCCTTCAGCGGCCTTACGGGTTTTGCAGGCGGCTGGCCGAGCGTGGAGGTCTCGGACCGGGATAAGGAAATCAAGGTGACCGCTGAACTGCCGGGTCTCGAGGAAAAGGATGTCGAACTGTCCTTGTCCGAGGGCGTGCTGTCGCTGCGAGGCGAAAAGCGGGCAGAGACCGAGGACCAGGAGAACCAGTTCTCGGAGCGATATTACGGTCGCTTCGAACGGCGCATTCCGCTCGGATACGAGGTGGACGAAAGCAAGGTGAATGCGACCTTCCGCAATGGCGTCCTGACGGTGACCCTGCCGAAGACCGAGCAGGCCCAGTCGAAAGCCAAACGCATTGCGATCAACGGGCGGTAGTTGCCTGTTGCAGTCCCCGCCGTCGGCGAGGGCCCTTCACCTGCCTGCCGGCACCTGCTCCCCACAGGCGGGGGCGAAGGGGTTCGCGGCACCTTCCGCGTCCCTCGCGAAGCTCACTATCTAAATGGGCGAGCTGCCGGCAGGCGGATGCGGGCCTGCTGCACGCTTCCTTTGATCGTACTTTCAGCTATGCCGTCGCCAGTGCCCTCACGGCCTCGGCCTTCGTCTCCCGCCGGCCGCTCTTCATCGGCTCGCCCGCCACATATACCTCGGCCACCGAGCGGTCGTCGCCCATGGTCTGCAAAATGAAGAGCTCTTCGGCAAGCGTCGAGGCAACCTGCATCCTGAGCTCCATGGCCGGCTTGGCGCGGCTGTCGAGAACGACGATGTCCGCATCCGCGCCAGCATGCAGCGAGCCGATCCGATGTTCGAGATCGAGCGCGCGCGCATTGCCGAGCGTCAACATGTAGAAGGAATTGAGCGGCGAGAGCCGCTGGCCCTGCAGGTGCAGCACCTTATAGGCTTCGTCCATCGTTTCCAGCATCGAGAAACTCGTACCGCCGCCGACATCGGTCGCAACCGCATGGCGTGCGCCGAGCCTGTCGAAACGATCGCGATCGAAGAGCCCGCTGCCGAGGAACAGGTTCGAGGTCGGACAGAAGACGCCGACCGCCCCGGTGTCTGCGAGGACGGATATCTCGCGGTCGCTCAGATGGATGCAATGGCCGAGCAGAGTCTTGCGGCCGAGCAGCTCGTAGCGCGCATAAATGTCGGTATAGTCCTTCGCTTCCGGATAGAGCGAGGTGGCGAAAGCGATCTCGTCCCGGTTTTCGGACAGGTGGGTCTGAACGTAGCAATCCGGATGCTCGGCAGCGAGCACGCGGCTCACCTCCATCTGCTCCGGCGTCGAAGTGATCGCGAATCGCGGGCTGATCGCATAATGCGCGCGGCCGCGGCCGTGCCACCTGGCGATGAGCGCCTTCGTCTCGTCATAGCCCTTTTCCGGCGTGTCTTGCAGCGCGTCCGGCGCGTTGCGGTCCATCATCACCTTGCCGCCGATCATCAGCATGTTTCGCTCTTCGGCCGCAGTGAAGAAGGCGTCGACGCTTTCCGGATGCACCGAACAATAGGCGACTGCGGTGGTCGTGCCGTTGGAGAGGAGTTCGTCCATGAAGCGGCCCGCGATGAAGGCGGCGTGCTTGGGCGACTTGAACTTCTGCTCCTCGACGAAGATATAGGTGTTCAGCCATTCGAGGAGCTGCGCACCGTAGGAGGCGATAGCCTGTGTCTGCGGGAAATGCAGGTGCGTATCGATGAAGCCGGGCAGTACGAGGTGCGGCCGATGATCGGCGACCTCTGCGCCGGGCCCCGCCTGCCTCGCTATGTCGCCGTAAGGGCCGACGCCCTCGATCTTGCCGTTCCTCACGAAAACGGCGCCGTCCTCGAAGTACCGGTAGGAGCCGGCATCGTCGATGCTCTCGGGTTCCTTGACGAAAGTCAGCACGCGGCCGCGGATCAAGAGATCGTTCATTGGACCTTTCCTTCCTTTACGGTCGTCTCGTACCAGGAGGCGATAAGCTGGCGTTCCTCCTCGGTGATGCCGGTGACGTTGGCAGGCGGCATGGCATGCGAGCGCCCCGCCTGCAGGTAGATTTCGCGGGCATGCGCGACGATGTCGCCGTCGGCTTCGAGAACCACGCCCTTAGGCGGCACGATTATGCCTTCCCATCCGGGCTCGCGCGCATGGCACATGGAACAGCGGCCAAGCACGGTGTCGCGCACTTTGGAAAAGTCCGGCGACGCGACGACGGCCTCGACGGCCGTCGAAGCCCGGGCCTCTCCGCCTTCGGAGAGAACCTTGGGCACGGTGGAGAGCCACATGATGGCGATGAACAGAAGCACCGTCGCGAGCCATGTCCAGGTCGGGCTGCCCTTGTTGGCGTGGCGGGTGTTGAACCAGTGACGGATCGTGACCCCCATGAGGAAGACCAGCGAGGCGATGATCCAGTTATACTGCGTGCCGAAGGCGAGCGGATAATGGTTCGAAAGCATCAGGAACAGCACGGGCAGCGTCAGATAGTTGTTGTGCGTCGAACGCTGCTTCGCCTGCTTTCCGAGCGCAGGATCGGGCGTCCGGCCCGCGATCAGATCGGCAACGACCTTCTTCTGGTTCGGGATGATGATGAAGAACACGTTGGCCGACATGATGGTCGCCGTGAAGGCGCCGAGATGGAGATAGGCAGCCCGGCCCGTGAAGAGCTGGGTGTAACCCCAAGCGACGGCGACGAGAATGAAATAGAGCAGCACCATCAGCCGCGTATTGTCGTTGCCGAACGGCGAACG
Source organism: Sinorhizobium meliloti (assembly GCF_035610345.1). Next base: position 1,459,454 of record NZ_CP141213.1, read on the forward strand.
GCAGATCGTGTCATAGGCAAGCCAGCCGAAGCCGAGCGAGGCCAGCGAGATGGCGATGGCCATCGGCTTCGAGACGTCGAGCACGTTCGGATCGATGAGGTAGAGGTCCGCGCCGGCATAATAGACGAGCGCAAGCATGCCGAAACCGGAGAGCCAGGTGACGTAGGACTCCCACTTGAACCAGATCAGGTGCTCCGGCATGTTTTCCGGCGCAACCAGATACTTCTGGATGTGATAGAAGCCGCCGCCATGCACCTGCCACTCTTCGCCGTAGGCGCCGACCGGCATGCCCGGACGCTGCTTCAGCCCCAGGTCGAGCGCGACGAAGTAGAAGGATGAGCCGATCCAGGCTATGCCGGTGATGACATGCAGCCATCTCACCGCAAATGTCAGCCAATCCCAGGCGATGGCATACTCGTACATTGAGTTCTCCCCATTTCTCTCGCGCTCATTATGTGTCATTGCTTGGGGAGGCGGGAACGGCGCCATCGCACCAACTCTTTCAAAAAAAACTATAAAATCGAAGAGGGGCCGGAGCGCTACGTTCGCGCCGGAAGAGCAGAGGCGGAAGCATGTCCTATCTCGATAATGTGCGTGTGTTCGTGCGCGTCGTGGAACTTGGAACGCTGTCGGCAGCGGGCCGCGATCAGCGCGTCACGCCGGCGGTTGCCAGCAACAGAATCAAGGAGTTGGAGCGGCATATGGGCGTGCGCCTGTTCAACCGCACCACCAGAAAACTGACGCCGACCGAGCACGGACGAGTCTTCTACGAAGGCGCGGTAAAGATCCTCGAAGCGGTGAACGAGGCGGAGAGCGCCATTGCCGATCTTTCAAGAAATCCGAAGGGAGCGCTGAAGATCACCGCCCCGCTCGGCATCGGCCGGCGGCTGATCGCGCCCGGCATACCGGAGTTTCACGACCGCTACCCGGATATCGAGGTGCGGTTGCGCCTCTCCGATCATAATGTCGACATCCTTGCCGAGGGCGTCGACATCGCCTTCAAGCTCGGCATACTCGAGGATTCGAACCTGCGCATGCGCGGCATCATGAACTGCGACCGCGTGCTCTGCGGGTCGCCGCGCTATTTCGAAAGGCGCGGCATCCCTTCGTCGCCGGACGACCTCCTCAGCCACAGCCACGACTGTCTTCTGCTGCGCTATCCCGGGTCGAAGGAGTATTACTGGACCTTGCAGACACCGGACGGCGTTCGCAAGTTCGAGGTCGGCGGTCCCTATGATTCGGATGATGGCGACGTGCTCACCCAGTGGGCGCTTGACGGACGCGGCATCGTCAACAAGCCGCTCTTCGAGGTGAAACAGCATATCGACGAGGGCTTGCTCGTCCCGGTGCTCGAGGAGACGCCGCCGCTCGGCGCCCAGCTTGCGGCGATCTACCCGCACAAGCGCTTCCAGGATCCGAAGGTCCGGCTGATGATCGACTTCATGGCCGAGCGCTGTCAGCGGCTGATCGGCAAGATGCTTGCCGAGCCTCATGAGGTGCAGGAGCGTTCAAGCGCTTGAGCGCAGCGCCCTCAAGGCACAAGCACGACCTTACCGATCGTTCGGCGGCTCTCGATCTCTCGATCGCGCGGTGTGCGTCCGCTGCCCGATCCAGCGAAAAGCGGCTGTCGATCGCGGTCGGCGCACGCCGCCGAGCTGAACGAGGCCGATCGCGTGACAGACTGCGTGATCCGCCCGCGAAAGGGCGACAACCGGCCTATGCCTTGATCGATCTCTGGCTCTTCGGGGTGAGCGCGCGAGGCTGCAGATGGCGGTTCAGCGCCGCGGTCATTATCTCGGCCGCGGCAAGGGCTGCGATCACCGGCGGCCGCTTGTCCTTCACCACCGTACCACCGATCGGGCAAACCAGCCTCTCGAAAAGCTCAGGACGATTGACCTCTCGCGACAGCCAGTTCTTGAAAGTCGCGCGCTTCGTCTTCGAACCGATCATGCCGACGTAACTGGCGTCTTCGCGCCCGAGCGCCTCGGTCGCGATCAGGAAGTCGAGTGCGTGATCGTGGGTGAGGACGACGAAGGCGCTGCCCGGCGGCGCGTCGCGCACGACCGCTTCGGGCATTGCGGTCAGGCAGGTCTCGATACCCGGCACGTCGGCGGCCGAGAGCTCATGTTCGCGGGTGTCGACGAGAACGGTCCTGAGCGGCACGTGCGACAGCGCCATGGCGAGCGCGTTGCCGACGTGCCCGGCGCCGAAGATATAGACATGCGGCCGATGCGCGATCTCATCGTCGCTGCGCTCGATGAGTGTCGCACGCGTGTCCGCATCGACCTTTTTGAAGGAAAGCGCGACGTGGCCGCCGCAGCATTGGCCGATCTCCGGGCCGAGGGGGATCGCCAGTCGAAGATCCGCCTTCGCCCCCTGAACGAGTTTCCGCGCGTGGTCGATCGCCATGAATTCCAGCTGTCCGCCGCCGATCGTGGCGAAGGTGCGGTCTTTTGAAACGAGCATCCAGGCATCGGTATCGCGCGGCGTCGAGCCTGCCGCGCTCGCCACCTCGACAAGCACGCAGGCCCTTTCACGACTCAGGAAATCCCGGATGTCTTCTCGGCGCGCCATCTCAGTCATCCATTATCTTCGCCGCGCGATCGTCCCTACCCGTCCCGGTGGGCGCGCAGGCGCTCGACCGCCATCAGCACGCGCTCCGGCGTTGCCGGGGCATCGATGCGCGGCGGAATACGATAATCCGCGACGCTCGCCGCTGCCATGGATATCGCCTCCAGAACCGAAATCCCCAGCATGAAAGGAGGTTCCCCGACCGCCTTCGAGCGCCGGATCGTCTCCTCCCGGTTGACGGACCATTCGGCCAAGCGCACGTTGAACACGCGCGGGCGATCGGACGCAAGTGGGATCTTGTAGGTGGAGGGCGCATGCGTCCGCAACCGGCCCTTGGCATCCCACCAGAGTTCCTCCGTCGTCAGCCAGCCCATGCCCTGCACGAAGGCGCCTTCGACCTGGCCGAGGTCGAGCGCCGGGTTCAGAGACTTGCCGACATCGTGGATGATATCGGTCCGCTCGACCTGGTACTCACCGGTCAGCGTGTCGACGCTGACCTCGGAGCAGGAGGCTCCGTAGGCGAAGTAATAGAATGGACGCCCCCGCCCTTCGGCGCGACTCCAGTGGATCTTCGGGGTCTTGTAAAAACCGGCCGCCGAAAGCTGCACGCGCGCGGCATAAGCCGCCTTGATAAGATCGGTAAAGGCGATGCGTCCGGCGCCGATCCGGACCGTGTTGGGCTCGAAGGCGATATCAGCTTCGCTCACGCCGTAGTGCTCGGCCGCGAAGCGCACGAGCCGCTCCTTGATCTGCTGACAGGCATTGGCGGCTGCCATGCCGTTGAGGTCCGAGCCGGACGAAGCGGCCGTCGCCGAGGTGTTCGGCACCTTGCCGGTCGAGGTCGCGGTCACCTTTATATGGTCGAGGTCGACCTGGAACTCGTCCGCTACGACCTGCGCCACCTTGGTGTAGAGCCCCTGCCCCATCTCCGTGCCGCCGTGGTTCAGCTGGATTGAGCCATCCGTATAGACATGGACCAGGGCGCCGGCCTGATTGTATTCCGTCTTGGTGAAGGAGATTCCGAACTTCACCGGCGTCAGCGCGATGCCGCGCTTGATGACGGAGCTCTCGCGGTTGAATGCGACGGCCGCCTGCCGCCGGGCCGCATAGTCGGACGAAGCCTCGAGCTCCTCGATGATCCGGCCGATGATGTTGTCCTCCACCGTCTGGTGGTACGGCGTCAGGTTACGCCCCTCGCCGCCATAGAAATTGAGCTTGCGGATTTCGAGCGGGTCCTTGCCGAGCGCGTAGGCGACGTCTTCGATTATCCGCTCGCCGCCGACCATGCCCTGCGGTCCACCGAAACCCCGGAACGCGGTGTTCGAGACCGTGTTGGTCTTCAGCGGCCGCGAGCGCAGCCGGACGTTCGGGTAGAAATAGCAATTGTCGGCGTGGAAGAGCGCGCGATCGGTCACCGGTCCGGAAAGGTCGGCCGAGAAGCCGCAGCGGGCGGCGAAGACTGCGTCCACCGCCTCGATGCGGCCCTCGTCGTCGAAGCCGACCTTGTAATCGACGTGAAAGTCGTGGCGCTTGCCGGTCGCCGTCATGTCGTCGTCGCGGTCGGGGCGCACCTTGACCGCGCGGCGGTATTTCCTCGCAGCCACTGCCGCAACCGCAGCGAAAAGATTTGCCTGCGTCTCCTTGCCGCCGAAGCCGCCGCCCATCCGCCGGACGTTCACGGTCACCGCATTCGACGGCACGCCCAGCACATGGGCGACCATGAGTTGCGTCTCGCTCGGATGCTGGGTCGAGGAAAAGACGGTCACTTCGTCATCCTCGCCGGGGATCGCAAAGGAGATCTGGCCTTCGAGATAGAAGTGATCCTGGCCACCGATGCGCATTTCGCCCGAAACGGTGTTTTTCGCCTTGGCAAAGCCGGCATCGATGTCGCCGCGCTCGAGCTTCAGGGGATCGATCACCAGCGGATAGTTCGCAGCCGCGGCTTCGAGAACATCGGTCACATGCGGCAGATCGCGATAATCGATCTTTACCTTGGCGGCCGCGCGCCGGGCGGCCTCGCGCGAGGTTGCAATGACCGCGAAGATGGGCTGGCCGTGGAACTCGACCTTGCCGGTCGCGAAGACCGGATCGTCGTGCTTGTGCGCCGGACTGATATCGTTCTCGCCGGGTATGTCCTCCGCCGTGAGCACTCCCACGACACCAGGACTGTTACGCACGGCCTCGAAATCCACCGACAGGATTTCGGCATGCGCGCGCTGCGAGAGCCCCAGATAGCCATGAAGAGTGCCCGCGGGCTCGGGAATGTCATCAATGTATTCTGCGGTTCCGGAAACGTGCTTGTGACCGGATTCGTGGCGTTCCTTGTCGTGGACGGCGCCGCGGACGCGATCGACGGGCTGCATCACATTCATGGGTCCACCCTCTCTACATAGCCACCGCGACCGTGCGGTCGATCCGGATATTGCGCGTTTCCTGCGTTTCCAGATGGAAGCGCCGCAGAAGATTCCTCGCAACGAGCATCCGATATTCGGAAGAGGCGCGCCAGTCGGTGAGCGGCGTGTAATCCCGCTCGAAGGCCGCTAAGCCAGCCTCGATGGCAGCGTCGTTCCATTGCGCGCCCTTGAGTGCGGCCTCCACGTTCGACGCGCGCTTCGGCGTGCCCGCCATGCCGCCAAAGGCGATAGCCACGTCGGCAACCTTGCCGTCACCGTCGAGCTTCACGCGAAACGCGCCACAGACTGCGGAGATATCTTCATCGAAGCGTTTCGTGATCTTGTAGACGGCGAAGCGGTCGGTCTCGTCCAGGAAGGGGATCCGGACAGTCTCTACGAATTCGCCGGGTTCGCGATCCTGCTTGCCGTATTCGATGAAGAAGGCTTCGAGGGGCAGCGTGCGGCGGCGTGTTCCCTTGCGCAGGATCACCGAAGCGCCAAGTGCGATCAGCGCCGGCGGCGTGTCGCCGATCGGCGAACCGTTGGCGATATTGCCTCCGACCGTGCCCATATTGCGCACCTGCTCGCCGCCGATACGATCCCAGAGCTCGCGAAGTTGCGGGAAGTGCCGGACGATGACCGGATAGGCCTCCGTGTAGCTTACGCCGGCGGCAAGGCTGATCCCGTTCGCGTCGACGGAGATCCGCCGCAGTTCTTCAAGATGCGAGAGATGGACGACCGGCGCGATGTCGCGCATGAATTTGGTGACCCAGAGCCCGACATCGGTCGAACCGGCGACGATCGTCGCCTTGGGGTTCGTCTCAAGAACCACAGCGAAATCGTCCAGCGAGGCCGGAAGCACGACGCGCTCGTCTTCGCCTCCGATCTCGACGCGCCGCCCGTCCCGAAGCGCCTCCAGTTGCCGCGTGATCTCCTCACGTTCCACGATCAGCGGATCCTTGCCGAGCTCGCCGACCGATGCAATCGCTTCCGCCGCCCGAATGATCGCCGCATAACCGGTGCAGCGACAGAGGTTGCCCTGCAGCGCCTTCTCGATTTCCTGAACGCTCGGCTTCGCATTCGTCATCCAGAGGCCGTAGAGCGACATCACGAAACCGGGTGTACAGAAACCGCATTGCGAGGCGTGCGTGTCGACCATCGCCTGCTGCACGGGGTGCAGCGGCCCGTTCGGCTGCGCAAGCGCTTCGACCGTCACCACATGGCAGCCGTCAAGCGATGCGACGAAGCGGATGCAGGCGTTGACGGATTCGTATTTGAGCTTGCCGTCGAGAAGCCGGCCGACAAGCACGGTGCAGGCGCCGCAGTCGCCTTCCGCGCAGCCTTCTTTCGTCCCGCGCAGACTCCGGTCGATGCGCAGAAAGTCCAGCAGCGTCTGCACCGGCGATACATCGGCAAGCTCGACGGGCCGGTCGTTCAAAAGGATGCGGATCGTATTGCGGATTTCGGTCGTCATTGCCGTCAGCTCCCGCGATACGTGGAATAGCCGTAGGGCGAAAGCAGGAGCGGCACGTGATAATGCGCGGCCCGGTCGGCGATCCCGAAGCGGATAGGGATCACGTCGAGAAACGGGTGCGTGCCGCGCTCGTCCGCAGGGCCGAGATATTCTCCGGCGTGAAAGCGCAGCTCGTAGGTTCCGGTTGCCATCGTGGAGCCGTTGAGAAGCGGCGCATCGCAGCGCCCGTCATCGTTGGTGCGGGTCGAGGAAAGAAGCTCCGTCCGTTCACCTTCAATCCGGTAGAGATCGATGCGCAGATTGCTTGCCGGTTTTCCGCTCGCCGTGTCCAATACGTGGGTCGTCAGGCGCCCGGGCGTTCCGTCTTGAACTTGCATTCTGTCGCTCCTCCGAAAGTCAGCATCGAGGATAGAGTATCCGGGGGGCGGGCGCCCTTGTGTAGCGGGCTCAACCTTCGAGACTTTCAAATTTTTCGGGGGGAATGGGAGAGCGGAATTCTCGCTACGAATTGGGCGACGAGACAATCTCTGGAGGAGCTGCTGCTATGAGATATCCCCGCGATCTCCTGGGCCATGGTCCGAACCCGCGCATCGCCTGGCCCGACGGCGCCCGGATCGCCGTGCAATTCGTGATCAATTACGAGGAGGGCGGAGAGAACTGCGTGCTTCATGGCGACGCGGCGTCGGAGGCCTTTCTCTCGGAAATCGTCGGCGCTCAGGCCTGGCCAGACCAGCGCCACTGGAACATGGAATCGATCTACGAATACGGCGCGCGCGCCGGTTTCTGGCGGCTGCACCGGTTGTTCACCGAAAAGGAGATACCGGCAACCGTCTACGGCGTCGCCACGGCTCTCAAGCGATCGCCCGCACAGGTGGCCGCCATGCAGGACGCCGGCTGGGAAATCGCTTCCCACGGCCTCAAATGGATCGAGCACAAGGATTTCGACGCGGAGCGCGAGCGCGCCGAGATTGCCGAGGCGATCCGCCTTCACACGATCGTAACCGGCGAACGGCCCACCGGCTGGTATACCGGCCGCTGTTCCGTGAACACACTCGACCTCGTGACCGAGACCGGCGGCTTCGACTACGTCTCCGACGCATATGCGGACGACCTGCCCTACTGGCACGAACATGCCGGCCGGCACCAGCTCGTCATCCCCTACACCCTCGACGCCAACGACATGCGTTTCGCAACGCCACAGGGCTTCAACAGCGGCGACCAGTTCTTCAGCTATCTGAAGGACAGTTTCGACGTTCTCTATGCCGAGGGCGCTGCCGGCGCGCCGAAGATGTTGAGCATCGGCCTGCACTGCCGGCTGGTCGGCCGGCCCGGCCGCGCCGCCGCGCTGGCGCGCTTCCTTGACTATGTGAAGAGCCACGAGAAGGTCTGGCTCGCCCGCCGCATCGACATTGCCCGCTACTGGGCAGAAACCTATCCGTTCCAGCCGAATGAAAACCGACCGTCGCGATTGTCGAAAGATGACTTCATTGGTCGCTTCGGAGGGGTGTTCGAGCACTCGGACTGGATCGCCAGACGCGCCTTCGCAAGCGAACTCGGCCCCGCCAACGACACCGCGTCGGGACTGCACGCGGCGCTCTGCGCGGTCTTTCGCGAGGCAAGCGACGAGGAACGGCTAGCCGTCCTCACCGCCCACCCCGATCTTGCCGGCAAGCTCGCCCAGGCGAAGCGCCTGACCCAAAGCTCGACTTCGGAGCAGGCTTCGGCGGGTCTCGACGCGCTGACGGATCAGGAGCGCGAGCGCTTCACGGCCCTCAACCATGCCTATGTCGAGAAGTTCGGCTTTCCCTTCATAATGGCCGTCAAGGGGCGCAGCAAGGACGAGATACTTGCCGCCTTCGAGAACCGTATCGGCAACGATCGGGAGACCGAGTTCAACACCGCGTGCCGCCAGGTGGAGCGGATCGCGCTGTTGCGGCTGCGCGACACTTTGGCGGACTGAGGCGGCGCCATGACGCGCGCCGCTGAAGTTCCCCCCGGCTTTGCGGGCGGGACGATCAACCTCGCTTCCGCGGGCCTCGGCGCCCGCGCGCTCTTTGCGACGGACGAATTCTTCGGCCCGGTGGAGCGCATGCTCAAGGACGAGCCGGCCGCGTTCCACCCCGGCGTTTACGACGATAACGGCAAATGGATGGACGGCTGGGAAACCCGCCGCCGCCGCGGTGCCGGCCACGACTACGCGGTCATCGCGCTCGCCGTGAAAGGGCGGATTGCCGGCTTCGACGTCGACACGTCGCACTTCACCGGCAATTATCCGAGCGCCTGCTCGATAGAAGCCTGTCATTCGGCGGAAGATCCGGACGAGGCGACCGAGTGGATCCAACTGCTGGCGGTCGCCGCCCTCGGACCGAATGCACATCACTTCTTCGCCGTGCACTCCGACGCGGTCTACAGCCATGTCCGGTTGCGCATCCATCCGGATGGCGGTATCGCCCGGCTGCGGGTCTACGGCACTCCGGCCCTCGATCTCAAGGCTATGGCGAACGAGACGATCGATCTCGCCTCCTGCCTTTCCGGGGGCCGGATCGTCGCCTTCTCCAACGGCCATTACGGCCACGAGCGCCTCATTGCGCCCGGCCAGGGTACGAATATGGGCGATGGCTGGGAAACGCGCCGACGCCGCGAACCGGGCTACGACTGGATCATCGTCAAGCTTGCCGCACGCGGGCACGTCGATCGCATCGTCGTCGACACGGCGTACTTCAAGGGCAACTACCCGGACGGTTGCTCGCTACAGGCGGCTGACCTCGCAGGCGTGGCTGCCGGGTGCGACGTGCTCGCCGCCTCCTCCGCGATGTTCTGGGAAGAGCTTCTGCCGCACCGGAAGCTTTCCGCCGACAGCATCCATGAGTATGGGGCAGATATGCTTGGACATGCCGGTCCGGTCACGCATGTGCGCCTGAACATCTACCCGGATGGCGGCGTCAGCCGCCTACGCATTTACGGCCGGGTCGCCGAGGCGAGCATATCCTAGATCAGAATGACATTAGGTCGAGTTGACCTAGAGTCGTGAGTGTGATCGATTCAATAGGTTAGAGCGGGACGTGGGCGGAAGACCGCGCACACTTTTCCTCATCCCGCTCTAGCCGCGGGCCGTTTTGCGCGGCCGCCCGCCCTTGGCACCATTAGCACGCGCGGCTGCTGCCTTCGCCGGCGATGTCACTTGCCCCGCCCGCCGCGCCATATAAGCCTTGGTGCCGAATATGCCGGCCAAAAGGCCCGGAATCGAAAGATCGACGTCCAAGGCCTCCCAATGCAGGCCATAACCTTGCCCAAGGATCTCGACTGCGGCGAGCTGATCGCTGCTCCCATCTTCCAGTCCCTGCGCCAGGCGTGGCGGAAAAGCGAACGTGCAGCCATTGGTCAACTCCACAACGATCCGGCCGCTTCGATCGTCATAGCGCGCAGATGCAGCACGGGGCTCTGTTTCTCGCGCCATCCGGCCGCTCTCCAAAGCTGCGTCGATTTGGGTGTCCGTCAATTCAGCCATGAATCGCCCTCCATCTGCCGAGGAATTGCTGTTGCCGTTCGTTGACGATCTGGACGGCCCGGCGCACATCGCTCCGCTTCATGCCATCAGCCCAAATCAATTCCGGAACGCCATCCGGTCCGATCAGGTTGATCTTGACCTGCCCATCGCCAAAGACATGTACATGGGCCGGTTCATGATCGTCAGTAAAGATGACGACGCTCAGGCCGTTTGCGCGATAGATCGTGACCATATACGCACGTAACCTATCATGATGGGTTACTCAAGTCCAACTTTGTCACGCGAGCGCCGCGAAGTATGTCTTAAAGTCCGGCAAGAACGCGAGAGGTTTGACGGCTTGTCAACGACCGTGGCGGCTTGGAGGGCCGCGCCGGTCGCGACCCTCCCCCAACCATGCTCCGTCACTCGGCGAAGAATGCGAAGCGGACGATGAACAGTGCCGCGACGAGCTGGGTCGCCGGGTGGATGACGTTCCACTTGCCGGTGCAGACCTTCAGGACGACATAGCTTACGAAGCCGAAGGCGAGACCGTTGGCGATCGAATAGGTGAAGGGCATGGCGATGGCGGTCAGCGCCGCGGGTGCCGCCTCCGTCAGGTCGTCCCATTCGATCTCGGTGAGCTCGCGCATCATCAGGCCGGCAACGTAAAGCAGTGCCGGCGCGGTCGCATAGGACGGAACGGCGGCGGCAAGCGGCGAGATGAAGAGCGCGGCGAGGAACAGCACCGAGATCGTCAACGCCGTTAGACCGGTGCGCCCGCCCGCCTGCACGCCCGAGGCGCTTTCAACATAGGCGGTCGTGCTGCTGGTGCCCATCAGCGAGCCGGCGACGATGGCCGAGCTGTCGGCGAGCAATGCACGCCCGAGACGGCTGGGCTTGCCCTCTTCCACCAATTTCGCGCGCTTGGCGACACCGATCAGCGTGCCGGTCGCGTCGAAGACCTCGACGAGCACGAAGACGAGAATGACGTGGACGAGACCGCCATGCAGGGCGCCCATGATGTCGAGCTGGAGGAAGGTCGGCGCAATGCTCGGGGGCGCAGAGACGATGCCCTGGAATTCCGATACGCCGAGGAACATCGACAGGACCGTTACCACCAGGATGCCGATGAGGATGGATCCGCGGACATTGAGCGCGTCGAGAACGGCGATGACGAAGAAGCCGAGGATCGCGAGCAGCGGTCCCGTCTGCTTGAGATCGCCGAGGCCGACCAGCGTCGCCGGATTGTCGACGACGATGCCGGCGTTTTTCAGGGCAATGATGCCCAGGAACAGGCCGATACCGGTCGCGATCGCGCTGCGCAGCGAATGCGGTATGCCCGCAATCAGCCAGCTTCGGACCCCCGTGACCGTCAGGAGCAGGAAAATGATGCCGGAGATGAAGACGGCGCCGAGTGCCTGCTGCCAGGTGAAGCCGAGCGCGGCGACGACCGTGAAGGCGAAAAATGCGTTGAGGCCCATGCCCGGCGCCATGCCGATCGGCCAATTGGCAACGAGAGCCATGACGGCGGAGCCGAGAGCGGCCGCAAGACAGGTCGCGACGAAGATCGCGTTGCGGTCCATGCCCGTGGTCGACAGGATGTCAGGATTGACGAAGATGATGTAGGACATCGTAAGGAACGTGGTAACGCCGGCGATCACTTCCGTGCGGACGGTCGTGCCGTGCTCCTTAAGCTTGAAAAGTCGTTCAAACATTTTTCCTCCCTTGGCAGACGTCATCTCGACGCAGCCGAACGACAGAGACCGGGTGTGTTGCTCCTCCAAGAGCCGGCCATTGCAAGTTGATCGCGCCCCGATATTTATTCAGGGGGTATGATCCAGGCCGTGCGGCCTCGCCGGATGGGACGCCATCGCAAGCACCCGATTGTGCGTTTTCGCGCGCATGATCGCTAGCCACCGATTTCGACGCCGGGAGCGAAAGACTTTCAAGTTTTCGAGGGCATTCCGGGCGCTCCTGCGGGCATCGGCAACGTTAGATCCGGGTATCGGACGCGGTCCAGGCGCCGTCTTCGGCCCGGACGAGCATCGGCGTCGCGAAGACGCCTACGGTCCGCTCCGGCCATTGCGGAGAGAGGTCGGCGAGCGGCTTGCGCCACCGGTCCGACTGCAACATGGCGGCAGCGATCGCGACCGGCTCGATGCCGCAGGCCCCCATCAGCGACAGGCCGGCAAGTATCGAGGCCCCGCTCGATATCACATCGTCGATCAGGGCGACTCGCCGGCCCCTCAAAAGCGGCAGCATGCGGGGATCGACGTAGAGTCGCTTCTTCTGGCCCGGTGTCGTGATGGACGACAAGGGAACGGATAGATCGTCGACGTACCAGAATTTTCGCGAGGTTCCGAGCGGCACATAGAGCTTGTGGCCGAGCTTGCGGGCAACGGCTGCGGCAAGCGTCAGGCCGAGTGTCGGAAGACCCGCGACGATTTCCGGTCGGAAGGGCGCCAGTCGGGCGGCCAGTTCCTCCGCGAGCGTGTCCTCCACCTCGAAGCTCGCCTGATTGATGATCAGCGAGGCCAGCGCATGCTTGCCGTCCGAAAGCGGCCGGATCGGCAGGAGGATCTGGCGTCCGTCCGCGAGAGTGGCCGGAAAAGAGGCGCGGAAGCCGTCGTGCCCGACAAAGCTACCGGGTGGAAAGACCTCCTGCCAGTAATCGTGCGGCTCGATCGCCTTCGTTTCCGTCATGCCAAGCGTCCGTTCGGGTGAGTAAAAGGTTCTGATCCCAGAGTTTTTCGTCTATACCCATTGCCGCTTCGATCAAACCGAAAGGGCACACCCGAGCGCCAAAAGCTGGGGAATTCAGGCCCTTTCCAGACTGCTCAAGGAATGCCTGCCGATGCGCGTGCCCCCCGGGATTGTCGACGATCTCACCTTTCTCACGACCTTTCGCCGCGACCTGCACGCTTATCCCGAACTCGGTTTCGAGGAAGAGCGGACGAGCGACCTCGTAGCGAAGCTCCTCGATGAAGCAGGCCTCAAGGTCCACCGGGGGCTCGGCAAGACAGGCGTCGTGGGCACGCTGCAGGTCGGCAACGGCACGCGCGCGATCGGCCTGCGCGCCGACATGGATGCGCTCGCCATGCCGGAACTCGCCGATCGGCCCTACAAATCCAAGATAACGGGAAAGATGCATGCCTGCGGCCATGACGGCCATACGACGATGCTGCTCGGCGCTGCGCGCCACCTTGCGGCGACGCGTGACTTCTCGGGAACGGTCCATTTCATCTTCCAGCCTGCCGAGGAAGGCCGCGGCGGCGCCAGGCGCATGGTGGAGGACGGGCTGTTCGACCTTTTCCCTTGCGACGCGGTCTATGGATTGCACAACATGCCGGGCCTTGCAGTGGACGAGATGGCCGTCGTGGCGGGGCCGCAGCTTGCCTCGTCCGACAGCTGGCGCCTCACCTTCCGCGGCGTCGGCACGCACGGCGCCAAGCCGCATCTCGGCCGCGATCCGATCACGGCGGCAGGGACGTTTCTTGCTTCCCTGCAAACTGTGGTCGGCCGGGTGGTCGACCCGCTGCAGCCGGCGGTCGTCAGCGCCTGCGCGCTGCAAGCAGGCGATCCGAAAGCCCTGAACGTCATTCCGGATACGGTCGAGATCGGCGGCACGGCGCGTGCCTATACGCCGCATGTGCGCGACCAGCTGCAAGAAGAGATCGGCCGGTTGGCGCAGGGGACCGCGGCGATGTACGGCATCGAGGCCGATTATCGTTTCGAGCGGCGTATTCCCCCGGTCGTCAACGATCCGGACGCGACGGCACGCGCACTTTCGGCCGCCCGGTCCGTCTTCGGCGAGAAGGCGCTGACCAGCTTCCCGCCCTCGACCGCCGGGGACGACTTCGCCTTTTTTGCGCTGGAGGCGCCCGGCTGCTATGTCTGGCTCGGCAATGGCCCCGCCGTCGACGGCGCGCTGCACCATAACAGCGCCTACGACTTCAACGACGCGGCGATCGGTCCCGGCGCGGCCTTCTGGACCGCGCTGGTGGAACAGGAGCTCGAGGCCTGAAGAGCGTCAGAACGTCTCCAGGACCGGGCTTTCCAGCAGCTTGCCGGTCGCTACGTCGGCAATGCCGCGATCCGTCTGGTGCGGCCCGGCATTGCAGGCGAGCGTCGCCCCGAAGCAGGCCTTGAACACGAGATAGGGAGGCTGCCACTCCACGATCCCACCGGCAGCCTCGCGAATGGCCGCGAACCCTGCTGCGACTTCGGCCAGCGACGTATCCGAAACAAGCCCGCAAAGCGGCAGAGGCAGCAGCGCCTCGACCTTGCCTTCGGCAGCGACCGCCATCCCGCCGCCGGCTTCAATCACCGCATTGGCCGCAACCATCATGTCGCGGGGGTTGCCGCCGAAGACCGTCAGATTGTGGCTGTCGTGCGAAACGGTCGTCGCAAAGGCGCCGCGCCACTCGCCCCAGCCTTCAAGCAAACCGACCCGCGGACGGCTGTCGGCGCGGCCATGCCGATGGGCGACAGCGATCAGCGTCGTACCCTTCGGCGGCACCAGATATCCGCCCGAAACCTCGGCTCTCGTCTCGCCCCATCGGGTGAAGCGCGGCCGGTCGATCGTCACGACGCGGGCCGTGCTGCCAGTGGCAGCGATGCGAAAGTCGTCCACTGTCAGCGGTTCGATCTTCATCGTGTTGCGCAAGGGCGAGACATCGGCCGCGGCGGGCGCCTGAAGCATCCCACCGCCGCTCGCCACCAGCCTGCCGTTCGCCAGCACATGCCGCGCACGGAAATCGCGAATGTTCTCGAAGAGCACGATGTCGGCACGGCGACCGGGAGCGATCAGGCCGAGATCGGCCCTTCCGAGCCGCCGGGCGGCATTGAGGGTTGCCGCCTGCAGCGCCCACTCGGCCTTGAGCCCGTAGCGCACGAGGCGGCGGACCACGTCGTCGAGGCCGCCGTCGCGGTGAAGATCGTCCGGGAACACGTCGTCGGTACAAAGTGTGACCGTCTGCGGCAGATGCCCGAAAGCACCGAGCGCTGTCACGAACTCGGGAAGAAGGTGATCGTGCGAGCCGCGCAGCTCGATGGTCAGTCCCGCGCGGAGCTTCGCTATCAGGTCGTCGCCGGAGACGAGTTCGTGATCGGAGCTGACGCCGGCCGTCACGAAGGCCTGCAGACCGGCTCCCGCCAGGCCGCGCGCATGCCCGTTGACCTGTTTGCCCGCCTTCAGCCCCGCCTCGACGATCGCAGTCATGCGCGGATCGCCGTCGATGACGCCGCGCATGTTCATGACCTCAGCAATCCCGCCGATCTCCGGCCAGGACAGCATTTCCGCGACGGCATCGGCGTCGAAATCCGCGCCGGCGACCTCCAGACCGGGAGCGGAGGGCACGCAGGACGGCGCCAGCACCACGGCGCGCAAGGGCAGACCGCCCATTGCGTCGACAGCCCAGCGCACGCCGGCAAGTCCGCTCACATTTCCCAGTTCGTGCGGGTCCCAGACGACTGTGGTCACGCCGCGCGGCACCACGGCGGCGGCGTAGACCGCGGGCGTCACCATCGAGCTTTCGACATGCATATGCGTGTCGATAAGGCCGGGCGAAAGGTAGGCTCCCGCCGCATCGATGACCGTGTCCGCGTCGCTGCGCGACCCGGGTGCATGGAGGCTCGCGATGAGCGCGCCGACGATCCCGACATCCGCTGCCCGGCATTCGCCCGTCACGACATCCACGACCGTGCCGCCGGCCACGAGCACGTCGAAGGGCGCATCTCCGCGTGCGGCGGCAACTGCGCGCGCCCTCAAGCCGGCGTCATCGAGATCGGCGGGTTGCTGCAGGTCCTTCATCTGGCGGCTTCCTTGGCGAGCGAACCCAGCAGGTGCCCGCGGACACGCTCCGCATCCACGTCGACCGCATAATGGGCGTTGAATGTCTCGTGGCTCCCCCGGGTCTCGACCACCGTCCGGCCGCGCGTCAAGGCACCGGCAAGCTCGACATCAATTCGCGCCGGGCGAAACGACACAGCGTTTCCATCGACCAGCGCAACGGCTGCGCAGGGATCGTAGATCGCCATGCCCACCCTTCCACGGCTCGTGCCGATCGCGACGTAGCCGGCGAGAAGGTCGGCAAGCAGCGCGGCCTTCGCGCCACCTGCGATGCGCATGGCTTCCACATCGTCCGGATAGGCGATGACCTTCCGGCAGAGGTCGAGATCGACCATCCGGAACGGCACGCCGTGGGCAAGCACGATGGCAAGCGCTTCCGGATCGGCGAAGGCGTTGAACTCGGCCGACGCCGTATGATTGCCACTGGAAACACCGCCACCCATCCAGGTGAGCTCTTCGATCCGCGCGGCGAGGTCGGGACGTGCCAGAGCAAGGGCAGCGATATTGGTTAGCGGCCCGAGCGCCAGGATGCGATGCGGACCGCCGCCGTCCTCCAGCCAGCGGCAGAGAGCACGGAACGCGTCGCTATCCGGCAGGGCGGGTGCATCGGGGAGGCTCATTCCCGCCGTCGGAATGCCGGTCCTGCCAAGGATGCGCTCCGCCGTCTCGAGCTTCCCGAGTACGGGTAGCGCCCGTCCCTGATGGATCGGAAAGGTCCAACCGAAGGCCTGCGCTGCTGCCGCGGCGTTGCGCTTCACCTGCTCGAGCGGAACATTACCGTAGACCAGCGAGACGCCGTCGACGGCCTCACCGGCGTGAAGGACGACGAGCATCGCGGCGATGTCGTCGAAGCCCATATCCGTGTCGATCCAGATGCCCATGGCGGATCAATTGAACCTTTCCAGCCTCGCGGCCCTTTCGACCGGCAGATCGAAGGCGAGCGTGGTGCCTGCGGCGTGCGCGGGCACGGCCGCATCCACTTCGGCCTTCAGTGCACCGAGCGGCGTATCGAGCAGGTATTCGCGCGTGCTGCCCGAAAAAGAGGCCCCGCGCACTGTGCCCGTGAAAGGACCTGACCCCAGGGTCACCATGCGCGGGCGCCAGGCAAGCCCCGCCGCACCATGCGGCAAAGGCCCGGGAAGCTCGATCGGACCGTTTCCGGCGCGCAATTTGCCGTTCTCGATGGCAAAGATATTCTCGAAGCCGACGAAATCGGCCACGAAGGCGGAGGCCGGCCGGTTATAGATCTCTTCCGGCGTGCCGATCTGCTCGATCGCACCGTTCAGCATCACCACGATGCGGTCGGCCAGTGACAGCGCCTCGCCCTGATCATGGGTGACGAAGATCATCGTGACGCCGGTTTCCCTCTGGACCCGCTGCAGTTCCGTGCGCATCTCGAGCCTCAGCCGCGCGTCGAGGTTGGAAAGGGGCTCGTCGAGAAGAAGTACCTTCGGCTCCATCACCATAGAGCGGGCAAGTGCTACGCGCTGCTGCTGACCGCCGGAAAGCTCGGCCGGTTTCCGGTCGGCAAAGCTCGTCAGCCCGACGGATTTCAGGCCGGTCCCGACACGGGATTCGAGCTCCGCGCCGGAGAGGCCCTTCAGCCGCAGACCGAAGGCGACATTCTCGAAGACGGTGAGATGCGGGAATAGCGCATAGGACTGAAAGACAAGACCGACGGAACGCCTGTTCGCGGCAACGCGGGTGATGTCGGCGCCGTCGAGGCTGATACGGCCCGATTGCGGCTTCAGCAGGCCGGCGATGGAGCGCATCGTCGTGGTCTTGCCGCAGCCCGAAGGTCCGAGAAAGGCGACAAGCTCGCCTTTTCGAATCGACAGATCGAGATCCTTCACCGCGACGGTGTCGCCATAGGCGAGCGTCAGTTTTTCGAGGCTGAGGAAAGCGGGGTCAGACATAGCGGGAAAATCCTAGGAAACGCTCGGCGAGGAAGACGATGCCGATGGACATGAAGGCGAGAAGCGCCGAAAGCGCCGCGACCGATGGATCATAGGTGATCTCCATGTAGGAGAGCATGTCGATCGGCAGAGTGCGCACGCCGGGGCCGGAAAGGAACAGCGAAACCGGCACCTGATTGAAGCTGGTGACGAAGCCGAGGATGAAGGCGGCGAGAATGCCGCTGCGGATATTCGGCATGACCACACGGAAAAAGGCGCCTGAACGCGACGAGCCGAGCAGCACGGCGGCCTCCTCGATATCAGAGCGCAGATTGTTGAGGCTCGCCGAAACGACCCGCACCGCATAGGGCAAGACGAGCGCCGTGTGTGCCAGGAAGAGCGCGAGCGTGATGTTGAAGCCGAAGGGAACGACGAGGTAGCGCAGCAGCGCGAGGCCGACGATGATGCCGGGCACGATGATCGGCAGGGAGACGACGGTGCGCACCGTTTCGCCGAAGGGCAGCCGGTAACGCGAAAGCGCGTAGGATGCCGGGATGCCGAGGGTGAGCGCGGCAGCCGTCCCACCGATGGCAAGCAGCATCGACATGGTGAAGCTCTCGCGGAAGCTCTCGACCTCGAAGACCTTTGCGACCCATTTCAGCGACAGGCCCTGCGGCGGAAACGCAAGCGTTTCGCCCCCCGACAGGGATGCCGCGACGATGATGAAGAAGGGGCCGATCAGAAACGCGGTGACGAGTAAGAGCACCGTTACCGGGAAAAGACGGGAATTCATCGCTTGCTCCTCGCGGTGGCGAGCCGCTTCAAGAGAAGGTTGGCTGCGAAGCTCATGACGATCAGGATGAAGGCGATGACGCTTGCGGAGACGAAATCATTGGCGACGGTCACACGCTGATAGAGGAGCGTCTCCAGCATCAGGACCTTGGAGCCCCCGAGGATCGCCGGCGTGATATAGGCTGTCAGGGAGCCGGTGAAGACGAGCGTTCCGCCGATCACCAGACCTTCCTTGGTGAGCGGCAAAATGACCTTCC
Organism: Sinorhizobium meliloti; assembly: GCF_035610345.1. The sequence continues at coordinate 1,478,174 of NZ_CP141213.1, forward strand.
AGAAGACCTGAAACCAATTGGCGCCGAGTACCCGAGCGGCTGGGATCGCGTCCTTCGGCATGTTTTCGAGCGCGCTGATCAGAGCCAGGATCATCAGCGGCAGGAAGAGCTGCAGGAGTCCGACGAAGACCGCCGTCTCCGTGAACAGGAAGCGCACCGGTTCGTCCGTCAGGCCGACGCTCGTCAGTGCCTGATTGACGATCCCGGTCCTCCCCAGAATGACGATCCAGGCATAGGTGCGCGCGACCGGCGAAATCATCAGCGGCAGCACGACGAGACCGATCATCCGGCCCTTGCCCTTCGGCGGCAGGTTGACGATGGCAAAGGCAGCGGCATAGCCGATGACGGCCGCGACCACGGTTACCGTCGCGCCGAGCCGAAGCGTGCGCAGGAACACCGTCCGGTTGAGCGGATCGGAAAGGAAGCCGGTATAGGCGGATACCGACCAGCCCTCCGCATTGCGGAAGCCTTCGGCTAGCAGGATGACAACCGGCGCCAGAAAGACGACGGCGGCGAACACGGCCGCCGGCAAGGCAAGCGCCAGCGCCTCGGCCCGGTTGTGGAACATCTCTACGCCTTTCCGCGGCAGTGCCGCCGTTGGATACGTGGCGCGACACCGGCAGATTCTGGCGTCGCGCGAAGCAGGAGCCCGGCTCTTACTGGCCGACCTTGGCGTTCCATTCGGAAAGCCAGGCTTCCCGGTTGTCGAGCGCCACGGCCGACGGGATCAGTTTCAGGTTCTTGACCGTTTCTTCGCCGTAGGTGAGATTCTCGGCGATCTCGGGCGAGACTTTCACCTCCTTGTTGGCCGGGCTGTCGACCAGCTTTTCGGCGAGCGCCGTCTGGATTTCCGTCGACAGCCAGAAATCCATGAACTGAAGCGCCAGATCCTGGTTCTTCGACCCCTTGGCCAGGACCATGACGTTCATGCCGCCGGTCTGGCCTTCCTTCGGAGTCGCCCACTTGATCGGCAGATCCATCTTGGTGAAGCCCTCCCAGGAGAAACGGCCGATCGGCGCTGCCCAGATTTCCTCCTGCTGCATCAACTGCACGAGTTGCGAGGATTTGACGTAGAAAGTGACGATATCGTCCTTCTTCTCGCCGACGGCGGCGATCGCAGCCTTGAGGTCAGGCGCATTCTGCCCCAGCGCCTCACCGATCATGTAGAGCGTGGGCGGGCCCTGATTGGTCGTGACGTTCGGGAGGGCCACATGGCCGGCAAGCTTGTCGCCGAGCAGATCGGCCCAGGACGTGACTTCCACCTTATCGGACCGATAGACGATCGAGGTGGCGTAGAAAGTGTAGCCGACGCTCATGCCGTCGCCGTTCGGATCCTTGGCGATGTCGTAGAGCTTGTCGAAATTGCTGAGCTTCGAGGTATCGATCTTTTCGATCAGGCCGGCCCTCGTAGCGGAAAGCGCGTCCGCCATGGAAACGACTGCCATGTCGATGACCGGATTTGCCTTGTTGGCCTCCATCTTGGCGAGGCGCTCGACGCTGTTGCCGGTTTCGACCACGAGCTTGCAGCCGCACTTGGCTTCGAAGGGATCATAGACCAGCTCCTTGAACGCGTCCTGGGCGAAGCCGTAGACGGAGATGGTCAGTGTCTTCTCCTGAGCGGATGCGGCATGGGCGCCGATCAAGAGAAGTGCGCTCGAGGCGAGCAGGATGTTCTTCATGGCTGCGGTTCTCCTTCGCTGACAATGGGTGGCTGCACGTTGGGGGGTGGCTGCACGTCGGGGGGTGGCGTCGCCGTGGACTGGCGGACGACGAGTTGCATGGGCACTTTCGAAATGGTGGCTGCGACGGGCGCGCCAAGCGGGCGAGGCTCGGCTTCTCGGGTGCCGATCGCCTGCACCAGCGCCTCGATCGCAATCGCTGCGATGCGCGCCATGTCCATTCTGACCGTCGTCAGCGCCGGCGTCACGACCGGCGACCAGATCAGGTCGTCGAAGCCGGTAACGCTCGCCTGCTCCGGGACATGGATACCGGCGCGCTGCAGTTCCGTCAGCGCTCGCAATGCGTGAAGGTCGGAGACTGCCGCGAAGGCCGTCACGCCCTGCGCTACCTTCCCGGCCAGCCCCAGCGGGCAACCCCTGCCGGCTACCTGCTCCAGCCGCTCGATCCACAGCGTCTCGACGCGCACGCCTTCACCCAAAGCCGAGCGAAGGCCGCCGATGCGGTCGTTCTGTACGTTCGAGGCTGGATTGTTTCCGATGATCAGCAGGCGCCGATGGCCGAGCTTCAGGAGATGTTCGGCGATCTGGCGTCCACCGTCCCAGTGATCCGCAGCCACCGTGTTGCCTGGCGTCGACGGCGTGTCCACCACTGCAACCGGGCAACCGACATCGGCAATGCGCGTCCCGCGGCGCGGCACAATGACCATGCCCTCGACGCCCCGTTCGATGAGCCGCTCGATCGCGCTCGTCTGGACCGCGACGTCGCCGCGGGAATCGGCGATCAGCACGCCGTAACCGGCAGAAGACGCTGCGAACTCGATGGCCTGGGCGATCTGGGGAAAAAGCGGATTGCTGATATCGGGCAGCACCAGCCCGATAACGCCGCTCCTGCCTGTCCTGAGCGCCCGCCCCGCCTGGCTCGGCACGTAACCGAGCTCCGTCGCGGTGGCACGGATCTTTTCGGCGAGTTCCGCCGAAACACGCCCCTTGCCCGAAAGCGCGTTGGAAACCGTCGCCGCGGAGACGCCGAGAGCCGTGGCTATCCTCGTCAGTTTAGGTCCGGGACGTGCCAAGGTCCAGTTTTCCGCCGCAAGCTGATTAAACGATTAACCAGCGATATATCAGCCGATTGACCCTGTCGAATCATTTTTCCCAAGAAGCTGTGGATCGAGCGCTGCTCGGGCACCTACCGCGCGACGAAGAGCAGGTCAAAGCCCTTGATCTCACCTTTGGAGAACGATTTACGTATCGCGCGCCAGAGCGCCGCCCGGTTTTCCAGGCGAAAGCCGCGCAGACTTCTTATCAGACGGAGGGTCGCCACCGCAGTCCTGGCCAGACGCAGAACGGCAGGCCCGGAGAGCGACGCTGCCAGTATTTGCGGATGCACCGCGAGAAGCACGCTCGCGGTCCTCTTCCGGTCGATCGCCCGAAACTGGTCGAGCACCTTGTACTCGTAACCCTCGATATCGATCTTGAAGCAAAGCCGTTCGGTCCTCGCCATCGCCTGAAGCTCGGGAATGGTGATCGTTTTTGCCTCGATGGACATGCCGGTGTCGTCGGCGATCAGCGCAGACGTTTCGGAGCTTCCGAAACCGCCACCCACTGAATTGAGAACGAGGCATTCGTCCTGCGAGAGAGCCGCGTTGACGAGTTCGACCTCGCCGGCGTTTCCGTCTTTCATCTCTGTGAGGATACCGAAACAAACCGGGTCGGGTTCGACAACGATGACATTGTCGGCGCTTTGCGCCGCCCAATAGGGCGTCACGCCGATCCACCCGCCGATATCGATATAGGTCGTTTTCTCGTCGACGAAGCGCGCGATATTGCGAAAGGTTCCTGGCTCCCATTGGCCCGCCTGAAGGCGGCTGAAGAAGCGTGCCTTTTCCGGCTTGTCGGGGAAGTAGACGGTTCGCTTGTGATAGGTGATCGCGCGCATCGCGCTTCTCTAGCGCATGAATTCACAAAGCGGAACCGTTTTCCGGGAAGTTGCGGGAGACAGGTAAGGGTGGCCGAAACTCAGGCCTCTGCCCTCTGGGCGCGGCTGCGCGCCTCCGTCAACTCTGAAGTCGTCTGGCTGAGACGGTCGGCCAGCACCCGCATGATCTCGACTGCCATCTCCGGGAAATCAGCCAATAGTTTGAGGAAATCATCCTTCCGGATCCGCAATGCTTCGAGTGAGGTAGTCGTCTTGACGGTTGCCGTACGCGGCGTGTTGCAGAGGATGGCGATCTCGCCAACGATCGAATTCTGCTCCACTTCGGCGACTTTCAGCTGTCCGCTCGGCGTCGAAACGAGCACATCCGCATTGCCAGAAAGGATCACATAGGCAGCGTCGCCGATATCCCCCTGATGAAACAGATCTTCTCCCGCACTGTACATCACCCGGTCGGAGGTGAAAGCCAGAAGCTTGAGCTTGGCAGGCGGAAGTCCGGAAAACAGCGTTATCCGGCGCAGCATTTCCACTTCATCTTTTAGGAGCATAACAGTCCGCTTCTCCGAATGCGTCGCGCTTGGTGCAAACAGGTTCTAACCCGGCCGGCGGGAACATATGCTTGCCTCCTGACAACAATATTACATCAAGATGCCAGTTCCTTGTAGTCGCTGTCTCTTGAGTGCTTTTCCACCGGTTCGTCGTGCGCCAACCGTCCGTTTTCGAAATGGGCGACGCGGTCGAAGAGTTCCGCCAGATCCTGATTGGCAAGAACCCACAATATAGCGGGCTTTCGCTCGCCATCCCTCAGGAAAGCGAAGGCCTTCCGGGTGATCTGATCCTGCGTGCGCTGGTCGAGCGCCAGAAGCGGCTGATTGAAGACGTAGAAATCCGAGACCCGGATCAGGGCACGCGCGAGATTGAGCTTCTGGCGCTGGCCGGACGTCAATCGCTTGCCGCCGGCGCCGACGTCGAAATCCAGCCCGAACACGAGCACCTTGTTGTAAAGCCCAAGCGACTCGAACAGGTCACGCACGATTGCGCGTATCCGCTCGGACCCGTCCGTGTGCTTGTGCCCGATGCGGCCGAACAGCACGTTGTCCAGGATCGTCGCCGAGGCCATGTAGCGGTCCGGCTGGTAATGCTCGATGATGCCGACGAGATCGGCCGGGAGGCCGTCGCTGAACTCACGGCGCGCCTCGACGATCTTCTGCATGAGATCGTCCGTCAGGAGACCGAAGCGATGCCGCGGCTCGATATAGCCGAAACACAGGCGGATGATCCTGATGGCATCATCCTCGGACACCTCCTCGAGCGGCTTTCCCCTCACCTTCTGAAGAAGCGCCTCGTAGGCGGGGATTTCCTCGGCCGTCATGAAGGTGAGCTGCTGGAAGAACGGGTGGTCCGGCGGCAAGTCGCGGAACAGTTCCACGACGTTCTCGGCGATTTCCAGCCCCATCTTGTAGAATGTCTCGTGCAGGCCCGCCCGCTTCAAAACGGTCTTGAAGAAGGGATGGTCCTCGAGCGCCTTCTCCCATCGGTTGCTGTCGGTGACCGTGCCGAAGAGCAGGTTCTCCCCGACGGTCGCCTCGACATTGTAGGAGCCCGGTTCAAAGAAGACGACGAGGTCGCTGAGCTTCTCGGCCTCGAGCCTTTGCCGAAGCGCGCTGCGCATCGCCACGATCTCGCCGGCGAAAGCGTCGTGCTCGGTCGGATCGATCGTCGAACGGACAGCAAGCGCCAGGACGTCGTTGCTCAAGAGAACGACGTCCAGCACGGCTCTGATCTTCGCGAAGAGGTCGTCCGGCCCCGTCGCGCCCGCGGCCGCGTAATCGATCCAGTCACTGTTCAGGTCGTAATGCGGATTGCCGGCGAGCTTCGCCTCCACAAGCTCCCACCTGCGTTGAGCTTCCCTGTCGCCCTCATAGACGACCTCCGTCAACGGAGCATGCTTGAGCCCGTAGAGCAGATTGTCGCCGAGGCTGCCCTGGAAGGCAAAGACGTCGGAGGAGGCGTAGGATATTCGCCTGCCCACCACCGATTCGGGCAACTCATGAATATCGACGTCGCCTATGAGGATTCGGCCGGTTGCGGGCCAGGTCAGCCGGCCGAATGCCTCGGCCAGCGCCTCGCCGCCTCCGGACGTACCCCCGGTAACCGCGACCGTTTCGCCGGGTTGGACCTGCAGCGATACATATTCCACGACCTTCGAGCCGCCATCGTCGGCGACCGAAAGGTTGACGGCCGCCAGCGCTCCGGTGAGCGGCGTTGCCGGGTCGAGAGAAATCGCCTGCACCTTGGGGTCGATCAGCGGTTCGACGCTGAACTGTTCTACGACCTGGGCATATTTGACCTGCACATCCTGGCGCGCCTGGTCCCAATCGATCAATTCCTTCAAGGGACCCGGTAGGTCCTTGTAGGCGCCGATGACCGCGACAAGCTGGCCGATATCGAGCCGGCCCTGAAGCGCAAAATATCCGCCGATCGAATAGAACAGGAACGGCGTCACCTGGGCCAGGAAATTGTTCAGGAATTTGACCAGAAACTTCCACTGATAGAGATCGTAGCGGATCTTGAATATCCGGCCGAGCCGGGCGGCAATGTCGGCCCGTTCGAAATTCGAGGTATCGTGGGCGCGGATCGTGCCGATGCCGTCCACGATCTCGCTGACGCGCCCCGACAGCTCACGCGCCGTCAACTGACGCTCGCGGCCGAGCACCAGCAGTCGCCTGCGCATGCGCGGGATAATGACGGCCTGAACGGCGACAATGGAGGCTGCGATAATGCCCAGCCAGAAGCTCTGGAGGAGGATGAAGATGAGCGCCGTCAGAGCCTGACCGCCGAGAAGGGCGGGCTGTACGAAGGCGTCTCCTGTGAAGCCGCCCATAGGCTCCACCTCGTCCTTGATCATGGTCGAGATTTCGGCCGGCTTGACGCGCTTGAGATAGCCGGGGGGAAAGCGCAGGACCCGGTCGACGAGCTCGAAGCGGATTCGCCGCAGAAGCCGTTCGCCGAGCCGGCCCTTGTAGGTGTTGATATAGAATTTGAAGAGCCCGTTGATGATCACGAGCAGCAGGAATACCAGGCTCAAGGCCAGCAGCATGCCTTCCCTCCCGAGATCGAAACCCGAGAAGAGGTTGACCTCACCGAAGAACGGCAGGTCGAACGAAATCGGCAGGAACGGTTGGGTCGCCTCGGGGCCGTCGAAACCTGCACCCTGGATCGGTCCGTTGACGATCTGCTTCGGCAGATCGAAGGACAGGAAATAGGGAACCATCGACAGCGCCACGACCAGCAATATCCAGAGCTGCTGCTTGCGGGTGTGAGTCCAGATGTAGCGGGAAAGACGTGGTTCCATGTGCCGGTAAAGAGACCTATCTGAAATTCGGGATCGCTCGGCTGTTCTGCCGGCGGACTACAGCGCCGCAATTGGTGCCGGTCCGCCTGATCGTCAATGGGCCTGCGCTGCCTCCACGAAATCGTGACTACCCGGCATGAGAGCAGAGCGATGCGCTATGTCAAGCCTCGATAGATATGCAGTACCGCTCATCTGCGCAGGCGTCTTGCCTCCACTCCTGCGGCCCACTCCGGCGCCTTGCGCTCAACTGGCCGTGAGCTTACAACAGCCGCATGACGCATGCCAGCCACTCTTCCCGCCTTCCCGAAGATTGTCGCGAAAGCACCTATGACCTTGCCCGGGGGTTGGCCGCGTATTCCGGCAGCCGGCTCGTCGGTGGCATAGCCAGGGTCATTGCGAAGCATCCGCACGCGAACATTGCCAACGCCTTCAACCACTTCGTGCTGATCGGCTCGGTCTAACTCCTGGAGGGGGATCCGGCGTAAATCAATGTGACCTAAAGGGCTGCCTCGACAAAAGCCGCTCACCGATGATCCTCGCCGTTCCGGCGGCTCCGTCGAGGTCGAGCGGCGGGATGGCCGGCCTCGGTCGTGCAAGCATCGTCCTCACCTTAGCGGCCAGAAGCTCGGGCGTGATCCCCTCCTCCGGCAGCACCCCGGCGAGATCGAGCTGTTCGAGCCGTGCCGCCCGCGTGCTCTGTTCGGTCTCGCCACCCGCGGTAAAGGGGATGAGGAGGCATGCGCATCCGGCACGCAGAATGTCGCACACGGTGTTGTAGCCGGCCTGCGAGACGGAAAGGCGGGCACCGCCGAGCAAGCCACCGAAATCCCGCCGGAAACGAAAGAGGCTGACGCCCTCCGGAGCCGCGGCCGCGAATGTGTCGAAATCCGCCTGCGGCAGGTTCGGGCCTGTTATCAGGCACCAGCGAAGCGCATTCGGCAGAAGCTTCGCGGCCTCGAGCGCCGCGCCGATCAGCTCCCTGCCGACAGCGCCTCCGCCCGCCGAAACCACAATGTCGAATTTCTCGGCCGCTTCATTCGGCGGCGGCGGGGCGACGAGGCCCGTATAGACGACCTTGTCGCGGATTTCGTCGGCAAGGGGAAATGTTTCCTCGATACGGGCGAATCCGGGATCGCCGTGAACGAGCACGAGATCGAAATGGTTCTTGACGAGTTCGACGGTCTCTTCGGCCCTTCCAGGCTTGACCCTCTCTTGCAGAATGTCGCGCAGCGACGTCGCCACGAGCGGCGGCCTGCCGCTCGCCGCAATTTCAGCGAGCAGCGGCAGCAGTTCGAACCGCATCTGCCGACGCCCGAAGGGGAACGCCTCGATGATGACGACGTCCGGTTCCGCGCGTCGGAACGCCTCTATGAGCAGATCCCGTCGGTGCTCCTGAAAAGCGGCCGTGACCGGGTTTCCGTCGCCGTCGACAAGCCCGGAAAACCCTTTGTCGCCGGCAGTCACCGCCGGCAGTGCGACGGTCTGCACGCCTTCCCCCGGAAAGCCCGGCACCGGCGTGCCGCCGGTCACCATTGTGACCTCGAACTCCCGCTCGACCAGCGCTCCGGCAATGCGGCTCGCGCGCGCCATATGCCCGATACCGAGTAGATGCTGCACATAGAAAAAGACGCGAGGTCCGCTCAAGAGCTTCTTCTCCATTCGCTTTCGAAGAGCCCGACCAACTGACCGACGCTGGAGTGATGGTCGAACTCGTTGCGCACGCGCCGTTCGCCGGCGGCGCCAAGTCGCCGGCGAAGCTCCGGGTCGCGGATCAGCCGCTCCAGTGCCGCGGCAAGAGGCTCCGGGCTTTCCGGCGGCACTACCAGCCCGTTTTTGCCATCTTCGAGAAGTTCGGGAATGCCGGAGACTGCGGTCGAGATACAGGCAAGCCGCTGGCTCGACGCCTCCACCAGCACATTCGGCAGCCCGTCGCGGTCGCCATTGGCCGTCACCCGACAGGCCAGTGCGAAGATGTCGGCCTCGCGGTAGCGGTCCAAAACGTCCTTCTGATCGAGCGCCCCGCGCCAGCGGATGCGGTCCTCGATGCCAAGCTTTGCAGCAAGCGCCTGGAGCCCGCCGGTGAGCTCTCCCGCACCGATATGCTCGAAGCGCCAGTTGGCATCCGCAGGCAACAACGCCAGCGCCTTCAGGAGGACGTCATATCCCTTCTTGGGAACGGCGCGCCCGACGCTGACGATGCGCACCGGATCGTCGGGATCCGAGCCGTCGCGCCTTGTATGCTCACCTTCGAAGGCCGGGAAACGATCGAGGTCGAGGCCGTGATAGCTCAGATGGACCCGGGTTTGGTCCTTCGACAGGTCCCGCAGATGCTCATAGCCGCTTCGGGTGCAGGTCACCGTCCAGCGGGCCCGGTCGAGCTTGCCCGAAAGCTCCCAATCCTCAGAGGTCCAGATGTCCTTTGCATGGGCGGAGCAAGTCCAGGGTATGCCGGTGATGATGCTGGCATAGTCCGTTACCGAGGCCGGCGTGTGAATGAAATGGGCATGCAGCCACGCGGCGTCTTCCGGCCATTCGGTGACGAGTACCAGCGCCTGGCCGAGACGGCGGAAGCGGTTGCGTGAAACGTCTCGCGCGAGGTCCCGGAGGAACGGCCCGAGCACCCGCCGGAAGCCGGGCTTCCGGACGGTCTTCACCAGCGCGCGGAGAACGCGCCACGGCTCCTCATGCAGATATTCAGGCAGGTAATGGACGGCCGCGCGTATTTCGTCATGGACGGGATGGCGCTTCCTGTCGGTCGGACGGCGCAGGGCGACCAGGACGAGCTCATGCCCTGCTCTTTCGAGGCCCAGCAGTTCCTGCGCAATGAACGTTTCCGAAAGGCGTGGATAACCCTTCAGCACGACGGCGATCTTCGGTTTCGGTAACACGTGTCTTCAGTTCGATCTTTTCACGACGGCCAAATGCTCCTTCGATCTATGATCGAGCCATTCGCCGACGATGTCGGATATGTGGACGAGGCCTTCCAGCCTCAGGCCATTGGCGCGGAGCGACGGCGGTGCGCGCTGCGGCAGCGCCTTCAGGGCCGCAGCAAGGCGCAACGGCTCCTCCGCTTCCTGCGGAAGCAGCATGTCGACGAGCCCGAGTGCAGAGGCACGCTGGGCGCGGATCAATTGTTCTTCGCGTGGCTGAAGACGCGGCACGATCAGAGCAGGCTTGTCGAAAGAGAGTATCTCGCAATAGGTGTTGTAGCCGCCCATCGACACCACACCCCTGGCGCCGGCTACCAGTTCCTCCATGCGATTGTCGAACTCGATTATCTTGATGAATGGGATCTTGCTTCCCTTCTTGATCAGCTTGTTGCGCTGCTTTGCGGGCATGTAGGGGCCGAGGACGACGAGCGCGTTATGCGTGAGTTCGGGATCCTCCTGATAGGCGTGGATCACGTCATGGATGAGGTCCGCTCCGTCGCCGCCGCCGCCGGTGGTGACCAGTATGTAGTCGCCTTCCGGCTTATGGCCGTGCAGCGCATCGTGGGAAACGCTTCTTTGCAGAAAGCCGACGAAGTTCATGCGATCGCGCACGGCAAGGGGCACGTCGAGCCCGACCAGCGGATCGTAGAAATCCGGCGGTCCGTAGACCCAAATCGAATCATAGAACTGCTCGATCTTGCGCATCGTGTCGCGCCGCTTCCATTCCTCTTCCAGGAGGTGCGGCGAGTCCATCACTTCCCTTAGGCCAAGCACCAGCCTGGTGCCGTGCGTCTTCAGGTAGGCGAGCGTATCCTCCACCTCGCCGCGCAGGCCCATCGGCTCCTTGTCGACGACGAAAATATCCGGCCGGAAGTTTTCCGCCGTCGAACGGATGATCGACTGCCGCATTTTCAACGTTTCGTGCAGTTCGATGTGGCGGTCCAGCGAAGTATATTCGCCGTTTCGGAGCTTTATGACGCTCGGAATCTTCACGAAGTCGACGCGGGCGCGATAATCGAAGGCGCCGGCGATGGTCGCACCGGAGATGATCAGGATCTGCAGTCCGCTGTAATCTTCCACCAGGGCATGGGCGATGGCGCGACAACGTCTGAGATGGCCGAGCCCGAAGGTATCGTGGCTGTACATGAGGATGCGGGCATCCTCGAAGCGCCGTGTCATACGAAAAACCTTTCGCTCAAAGATAGAAACGTCGAAGTCTATTGCAGCGATCGCTTGCAGCCAACAGCGATACCGGGGCTTATTTGTAGGGATCGGCGGCGTCGCGCAACCCGTCTCCCAGGAAGTTGAACGCCAATATCACAAGAATGACCGGGATCGTGGGGAAAAGCAGCCACGGATAGAAGGCAATGACGCTGACGCTCTTTGCCTCGGTGAGCAGGATGCCCCAGCTGGTTATCGGAGGACGCAGGCCCAGGCCGAGGAAGCTCAGCGCCGTTTCTCCAAGGATCATGCCGGGTATGGAGATCGTTGCCGTGGCGATGAGATGGGACATGAAGCCCGGAACGAGGTGGCGCCCTATGATGCGTCCGCTTTTGGCGCCCATCAACTGCGCGGCAAGGACATAGTCTTCCTCCCTGAGCGCCAGCAGCTTCGAGCGCACGGCGCGCGCAAGGCCGGTCCAGTCGAGAAGGCCCAGGATGACGGTTATACCCAGATAGATGAGAAGCGGGCTCCATGTCGCCGGCATGATCGCCGCCAGGGAAAGCCACAGCGGAATGCTCGGGATCGACTGCAGGACTTCGATCAGTCTCTGAACCACAAGGTCGAAGATCCCGCCATGATATCCGGCAAGCCCGCCGATGACGATGCCGAGAACGAAGCTGACGGTGATGCCGAGAAGTCCGATCGTCAGCGATATCCGCGCTCCGTAGATGATCCGCGACAGCACGTCGCGGCCGAGACGGTCCGTGCCCAGGAGGAAAAGCTGCCCTCCCTCCGCCGGGCAAACCAGATGCAGATTGCTTTCGAACAAACCCCAGAAACGGTAGTCGTCCCCGCGGCAGAAGAACCGGATCCGCTCGACGGCCGTCGTATCGTCCGTGTAGTTGCGCTTCAGCGTGTCCATGTCCAGCTTCATCGTCCGGCCGTAGACGAAGGGGCCGACGAATTCACCCTCGTGGAAAAAGCGAACGCTCTGCGGCGGCGCGTAGATGAAATCGACATTGCGTGTATGCAGGTTGTAGGGCGCGAGAAACTCGCAGATCAGGATCATCCCGTAGAGCATCGCGAGGAAGATGCCCGAGACGAGCGCGACCTTGTGGCGCTTGAACTTCCACCACATCAGACGCAGCTGCGATGCCTGGTTCACCCGCACCTGCTCCTCGGTCATGACCTCCACGGAATAGGGGTCGAAGGGCGCGGTCGAAACGTAGTGCGGAAGGGGCTCGCCGGGCGCCGGGATCGGTGACGTCACTTTGTGCTCCTGCCTTGCAGACGAATTCGAGGATCGAGGACGGCGAGCGCCAGATCGGAAACCAGCACTCCGATCACGGTGAGGAACGCGAGGAACATCAGGAACGACCCGGCGAGATACATGTCCTGGCTCTGCAGCGCCTTGATCAGCATCGGTCCGGTGGTTTCGAGGGACAGCACGATTGCCGTGATTTCCGCACCCGAAATGATCGCCGGCAGGATCGACCCAATATCCGAAATGAAGAAATTGAGCGCCATGCGCAGCGGATATTTGAGCAGGGTTCGCGTGGGCGAAAGCCCCTTGGCGCGGGCGGTCACGACATATTGCTTCTGGAGTTCGTCGAGCAGATTGGCCCTGAGGCGCCGGATCATGCCGGCGGTACCGGCCGCGCCGACGATGATGACCGGGATCCAGATATGCTCCAGTATCGACTTCGCCTTTTCCCAACTCATCGGCTCGGAAAGATACTTCTGGTCCATCAAATGGCCGATCGAAGTTCCGAACCAGATATTGGCGAAATACATGAGGACCAGGGCCAGCATGAAATTCGGGATTGCGATGCCGATGAGTCCGATCAGCGACAGGCCGTAGTCGCCCCAGCTGTACTGGTGCGTGGCAGCATAGAGGCCGATCGGAAACGCGATGACCCAGGTGAAGATGATGGTGACGAAGGAGACCAGGACCGTGAGCCACAGGCGCTCGCCGACGACCTCGCTCACCGGCAATTCATACTCGAAGGAATAACCGAAATCGCCCTGGAGCATCCCCGCGACCCAGTGGACATAGCGCAGGATCGGCGGCTGGTCGAAGCCGTACTGCTTACGCAGCGCCTCGATCTGTTCCATGTTGACGCCCTCGCCCTGCGCCCTGATCTCGGCAATGTAGCTTTCGAAATAGTCGCCCGGGGGCAGTTCGATGATGGCGAAGACGAGCGCGGAGATGATGAGGAGCGTCGGGACCATGACTGCGATGCGCCAGAGAATGTACCGCAGCATCTCAGTCGTCCTGTTCCAGCCAGAAGGTGTCGGGCTTGTAGGCGCCGAGGTAGCTCGTCGGGTCGAAACCGTACAACCCTTCATCGGGGAAATTGCGCAGCTTCTTCGTGACGAGGATCGGCTGCAGCGAGCTGTTGACCAGCCCGATCGAGAAGACCTGATCCGTATAGATGGACAACATCTGTCTCCAGATGTCAGCCCGCTCGGCATCGTCCGCGGAATGCCTCCAGCGCTTGAGCAGGTCGAGGAGCTCGACGACCGCGGGAAGGTCGGGTGCCTCGCCCATTTCGCCATGCGACATATAGTTCAAACCCCAGACGGGCCACTGCAGCTGGTCGTCCGTGGTCGGTGCAAGCTGGCTGGGGCTCATGTCCGCAGTCGGCACGCCGTTGTCGAGACCGAACCACATCGACATGATGATCTCGCCGCCGACCGCGCGGCTGCGGAAGGTATCGCGCTGCGAGGTGCGAATGAACAGCGAAATGCCGACCTCGCGCCAGTAATCGGTTATGAGCTGCAGCACATCGGTATCGAGCGTGCTTTCGCCGGCCGTCTCTACGACGATCTGCGCCTTTCGGCCGTCGGGAAGAATACGGATTCCGTCGCCGCCGCGCTTGGCCAGTCCGGCCGCGTCGAGCAGCGCGTTCGCCTGTTCCGGATCATGGGCGATCCAGGCATTCGCGAATTCGGGCCGGAAGAGAGGACTTTCAGGCAGCACGGTGTCGGCGCTTTCCTTCGTCAGCCCATAAAATGCGGCCATGTTGATTTCGCGACGGTCGATTGCAAGCGACAGCGCACGACGGACGCGCACGTCCCTGAGCAGCGGCCGCCACACCGGGTCGGCAGAGTTGAGGTTCGGCAGCAGCGCCAGGCGTGACCCCGACGTCTTCTTCCAGAGCTTTACCACGACCGGGTGCCGCTTCTCCGCATCTTTGAGATAGGTATAGTCAACGAAATCGACCCCATAGGCCTGCAGGTCGCTTTCGCCCGTGCCGGCCTTCGCCGGAATGAGCGAGGACGAACTGACGCTGAGCACGAACCGGTCGATATAAGGCAATTGCAAGCCGTTTTCGTCCACCCGATGGTAATAGGGATTGCGTTCGAACATGAACTGTTCGGCCGGCAGGGGCGTGGTGTTGCGCCACGGGTCGAGGGTCGGCAAATCCGGATTTTCGGGCCGGTAAGAGCGCGCCATCCGCATGTGCAGCTGGCTCCACTTCTTGACCCGCTGTTCCTTCAGGAACGTCTTCAGCTTGTCCTCGTCCTGATATTTCGTGTGGAACTGCTTGAGATAGGCCGAGGGCATGACGACGACCAGCGGCTGTGGTGCAGCGAGTTCCTGCAGGAAAACCGGGTTCGGCATCGGCCAGGAATAGCGGACCGTTCGCTCGTCGACGATTTCGAACTTAGGCGCCTGCCCGTCCATGACCATCGCCGGCGGCAGGCCGGCCGGGGTCAGATTCTCGTTGAGGAGCACGTCTTCGAAGCAATAGCGGAAGTCCTCGGCCGTCAAAGGCGTGCCGTCCGACCACTTGTGGCCCTCGCGCAGATGAAAGGTGAAGATACGATCCTCGACCGTCTCGTAGCTTTCGAGAATATCGGGCTGGAGATTGAGCTTCTCGTCGTAGCCGACCAGGCGGGTATAGCCGTAGATCGTCATCAGGCGAATGTCCTTCGCACTGCCGATCAGGCTGCGGATCGTGCCGCCGTGGCGGCCGGCCTTTCGTCCCATCGCCGCGACATCGATCACCCTCGGCGTCTTCGGCAATCGTTCGCCGACCGGCGGAAGCTTGCCTTCCTGAACGAGGGCGGCGAGCGCGTCGGTTCCGCCTGCGGCCGCGAGCATTGCTTTTGGAAACGCAGCCGAAGCGAGAATGCCAAGCGCGGTTCTTCGGGTGATCATCGGCGTAACTCCCTGGCATCCACCGATTCGCGGGCGAGGACATAGTGCCCGCCACCGAGGTCGGCGGGAATAAGAGCACCGTTCTCGCCGCCGTCGGAAAATTGCGCGCCCCAGCGCTCCTGGTCCGATCCGCCGCTCGCCGCAAGGGAATCGAAGTCGAGCTTACGGTCGAGGTCGGGATAGGGAACGGCGGCGAGGAGCGACTTCGTGTAGGGGTGGACCGGATTGCGCATCAGCACCTCGCGCGGCGCCAGCTCCACGATCCGGCCCGCGCACATGACCGCGATCCGGTCGGCCATGTAGTCGACGACCGCGAGGTTGTGCGAGATGAACAGCATCGTCAGGCCGAGCTCTTTCTGCAAGTCCTTGAGAAGATTGAGGATCTGTGCTTGCACCGAAACATCGAGCGCAGAAACGGGTTCATCGCAGATCAGAAGCTGCGGCACGAGCGCGAGCGCCCGGGCGATCCCGATGCGCTGCCTTTGGCCGCCGGAGAAGCTGTGGGGATAGCGATTGATGAAGCGCTGGTCGAGCCCGACCGCCTGCAAAAGGGAGCGAACGTGTTCCTCACGCGATTTCGGCGTCCCTCGGCCGTGAATCTCCAGCGGCTCGCTGAGGATGTTCTTCACGGTCATGCGCGGCGAAAGCGACGAGACGGGATCCTGGAAGACCATCTGGATCTTCGCCCGCAAAGCCTTGAGTTCCCCGCCGTCGAGCTTCAGGACGTCGAGCGCGCCCTCCCCGTCGTCGAAGGTAATCGTGCCCTTGTCAGGCGTCACGGCCCGCATGAGGATCTTGCTGACGGTCGTCTTGCCGCAGCCGCTTTCGCCGACGAGCCCGAGGCATTCACCGCGGCGGATGTCGAAGCTGACATTGTCGACAGCGCGATGCCGATATGCGGTGCCGCTGCCGAACCAGCCGGAGCTGCGCGTGGAAAACGTCTTCGAAAGGTTGCGGACGGACACGAGGACATTGGGACCCGCGGCTTTCTTGACTTCGCGGTCGCCGACGATCGCGCCGGCCTTGACCGGCACCTCGCGCAACGCCTTCAGCCGCTCGCCCGGTTTCATGTCGAAGTGCGGCACGGCGGCCATCAAACCCTTGAGATAGGGATGCCGGGGATTGCGGAAGATCGCATCCACAGGTCCTGCCTCGACGATCTCGCCATGGTAGATAACGACCACCTCGTCGGCCATGTTGGCAACGACCCCGAGATCGTGCGTGATCAGAAGCATGGCCATGTTGAGCTTGCTTTGAAGCTCGCGCAAGAGCTGCAATATTTGCGCCTGAACCGTCACGTCGAGGGCCGTCGTCGGTTCGTCCGCGATGAGCAGCGCCGGTCGGCAGATCAGCGCCATCGCGATCATTGCGCGCTGCCGCATGCCGCCGGAAAGTTCGAAGGGATACATGTCGTATGCCCGCTTCGGATCGGAAAAGCCGACATAGCCGAGCAGTTCCTCCGTCCTCTCGCGGCGCCCTGCCTTGTCGGTATCCGTATGGATCTTCAGCACTTCCGAAATCTGGTTGCCGATCGTGTGAAGCGGCGACAGCGAGGTCATCGGCTCCTGGAAGATCTTGCTGATGCGTGCGCCGCGGATCTCCTGGATATCGCGCCCGTCCGTATCCAGCGAAAGCAGGTCGACGCCCTTTGCCTCGGCTTCGGGATCGTTGAACAACACCCGGCCGCCGACGCTTGCCACGCTCGGCAGGATGCCCATGATCGCCTGGCTGATGGCCGACTTGCCGGACCCGGACTCGCCGACGAGCGCCGTCACCCTTCCGGGCAGAATTCTGAAATTCGCTCCCCGAACGGCTTCAACCTCGCCGCCCAGCACCGAGAATGTGATCCGCAGACCCTCAACTCGCAGCAGGTCCGCTCCTGACGTCATCGCAGCACGCTTCCCTCAATACCCCTCCTGCACAATTCCAACTCGAGGCCGCCCCCAAAATAAAATCATGCAGCCACTTCCTGCAGCGCCGCGCGTCTGACCCCGCGTGCAAAGCTAGCCCCGCCGGAGGCACCGTAACTTTTTGCCACTCAAAAACAGTAGCCTAGGTTAAACGGGCTGTCCAGCAGGCCACCGGAAGGTCAGGAAGCGTGGAGCGGCCTTAAGAGAACGGGCAACTGCCGTTGGTCAGGACGTCCTCGCAGCGCGGGGAACGCCGGAAATCGTCGTAATAGAGCGTCCAATCGGTCGTATCGGCGGCCCGATAAGGTCCGAACTTGAAGTACTGGTTCTCACCGAGGCCCTTGTCCGCATGGCCCACATGGCCTTTGACGGAGACGATCGGCTGGCCGTTGGCAAAGAGCTCTATATGGCCCGAGCCGTCGGGACCGGGTTTCGTGAAGACGACGAAATCGATCCAGCCGGACTTCGGATCCGGTAAGGGATTGCCATGGTTGGTAATGGTGATCCCGTCCGTGCATGAATTGAAGAGGTTGCCGTCTTCCGGCTTCCAGTTGCCGTCGGTCGCCACCAGCATGCGCATCTGGTTGACTTCCGGACGGAGCCAGACCGGCGCCTGGCCTGGGGCGCAACGCGCCGCTACGCCATCAGGGCCGGCGGTGACCGGAGGCAGATCGTTGGTTTCGACCGTGGCGAAGAGCTTTCCAAAATTCATGCGCAGCGCCAGGAAGGGGCTGAAGTCGCCCTCGGCACCGGGATCGATCTCTCGCTTCCACTGTGCGATGAGATAGCGGTGGTCGTCGCTCGGCACCGGATCGTCGAACTTTACCGAGAAGCCGTACCAGACCCCCTTGTCGTAGGGTACCCGCAACTCGGTCTTTTCCCAGATCTCCGCGCGTTCGCTGCAGCCGTCGTGATCCGCAGGGCAATTCGGCACGATGCTAAGCTTCAGCCCTCCGTTGCCGCTGCGTCTGACGGCGCTCTGGAACTCGTATGTGCCGGCGCTCTGCTCGAAATTCTTGCGGTAGTAGAGCCCCCCTTCAGGCGCGAAATCCGTGCCCTCGAAACCATCGAACAATTTCCGTTCGTAGACTGCCGGCTCCTCCGCCGACTGGGCATAAGTGAGACTCGGCAAGGCAATCGCCGCCGCCAGCAGAGCTATACGAAACATCGGTCCCCTCATTGCAGCATCTTGTCGATCAGACCGCGCGGGCCAGGCGGCCGCTTCTTGTTGCGGTAGAGCAACATGACATGCTCGGCCTCGGAAAGTCCATCCTCGGTTGCATCATATGCCCGCTCCTGCGCGATTGCGGCAAGTGCGGTATCCCGCGGGTAGAGGACCGTGAACTTCTGACGAACCCCGCGCAGTTTCTCCTGCCCGAGCGTTTGCCATTCCCCGCCGCAATAATTCACGAAGGCCTCGCTCGCGACGACGCTGTGGTCATATTTCTTCGTCAGATTCTGCAGCCGCTGTACCTCGTTCACCGCAGAGCCGAACACCGAGAAGGTCAGCCGGTCGCGCAGGCCGACATTGCCGAACATGACGTTCCCCACATGCAGGGCGATGCCGTAGCCGATCGGGTCGCGGCCCTGCGTCCTGCGTTCCGCGTTGAGGGCGGCCATGCGCGCCGTCGCCGCGCCCACGGCGGCGAATGCCTCGCGGCTGGCCATCTCCGACGGCTCCTTATGTCGGCCGCATGGGTAGACGCCGATGAAGCCGTCGCCGATGAAGCTCAGTATCTGTCCGCCGTTGCGGTTGAAGGGCGTGGCGATCGCGTCGAAGAATCCGTTCAACGACTCGATATAAGCCTGCCGGCCTTCCTTTTCGGCAAGCATCGTCGACTGGCGCATATCCGCCATGACGAGAACTGCGCGTACCGTCTCGCCGTCGCCCCGCCGGACCTGGCCGCTCATCACGCGGCGCCCGGCATTGGCGCCAAGATAGGTGGTCAGCATGTTGTCGGCGAGCTTGCCGAGCACGGCCACTTTGGCAGCGATCGCCAGATGGTTCTGAAGTCTGAGAAGGGCCGCAATGACGTCGTCGCTGAAACCACCCTGACGGTCCGTCGTCCACGAGCCGACCATTCCGTGTTCGGATTCGGCTCCAAGAGGTTGCATGAAGGCTATGTAGTCGGTCGCTCCCTGCTCCTTCAGCTCGTCCAGAATCGGAAACTCCGAGGGCAAGGCGGGATCGATCCGGCGCCTGACATGATCGAGATTGTTGCTGAGCAGGTAATAATACGGGCTGTGCAGGAATCGCTCGGGATTGAGCGCCAATTCCTCATGGCGCAGACCGCTCACCTCGACACCCTGACCTCGCCACCAGGTGAAGCCGAGGGCGTCGTAAAGCGGGTGAAGCATCGAGAAAGACAGATGGACGCGCATGAGCGGCAGGCCCGCCGCCGCCAACCGCTCACAGAAACCGCGCACGATGGTTTCGAGTGTTTCGTCGCTGAGCGAGGTTCGCATGAGCCAGTCGGCGACCTTGTCCAGGAGGATTTGGGAAACGTTGTCGTTGATCGGGCTCATGCCATGTCCTCATCGTCGCGGCAACGGTCGCCACCGGCGCCGACCGCGAAGCAGCGATCGCTCGCTCGCGGTAGCACTGAGTGGGTACCCGTCGGTGAAAGAAGGCTCCCGCCGCCCCCGCGGCCGTTCGTGCAGCGATCGGGTCACCGCTGCGCTCCTGCAGATATTCACCGGGGAGCACATTTTCCAGAGACCACGAGCGATTTTTGATCGTTGCCGGATCGTACACGCAACAGCCCTGCGCATTGCACCCTGAAATTGCTGGGGTCCCTCACGATCGCGCGCCTGCCCGGGCCAGACAAAACGACGCAGGCCTTGAGGCGTGCGGCTTCGCTGACGGCGCGCCGCGCTTGACTTGCGGTGGCTTTCCCGCCAACAAAACGGCACCGGGCTCCGCAGCCGGATCGCTGAAGCGGCCCTCCCGGCAACAGAACTGGAAGCCAATCTTGACCTCTCCGCATCACGACAGGCTGCTCGAATCGATCTCCCGCCGCACCGCCCGCGTCGGTGTGATCGGCCTCGGCTATGTCGGCCTGCCGCTTGCCGTTGCAATCGCGCGCTCCGGCTTCCATGTCACCGGTTTCGACATAGACCCGGGCAAGATCGTCGCGCTCGACGCCGGGAGCTCCTATATCGAAGCGGTTTCGGACGCGGCGCTTGCCCGTGAAGCCGGCGCCGGGCGGTTCCGCTCCACGACCGACTTTTCGGATCTCGGCCTTTGCGACGTCATCATCATCTGCGTGCCGACGCCGCTCACCAGGCACCGCGATCCCGACCTCTCCTTCGTGGAGAATACGTCGCGCGCAATCGCTGACCGATTGCGGCCGGGTCAGCTCGTCGTTCTGGAGTCGACCACCTATCCCGGCACCACCGACGGTATCGTGCGCTCCATCCTGGAGGAAACGGGGCTCAAGTCCGGCGCCGACTTCTTCATCGGATTCTCGCCGGAGCGGGAAGACCCGGGCAATCGCGCTTACGAGACCACGAGCATCCCCAAGGTCGTGGCCGGAGACGGCCCAACGGCTGCAGCGCTGATGGAGCGGTTCTATGCCGCCGTGGTCACGACGGTGGTTCCGGTTTCGTCCAACGCGACCGCAGAGGCGGTGAAACTGACCGAGAATATCTTCCGCGCCGTCAACATCGCCCTCGTGAACGAACTCAAGGTCGTCTACGAGGCGATGGGCATCGATGTCTGGGAGGTGATCGATGCCGCCAAGACCAAGCCCTTCGGCTACATGCCCTTCTATCCGGGACCCGGGCTCGGCGGCCACTGCATTCCCATCGATCCGTTTTATCTGACATGGAAATCCCGGGAGTACGAGCTGCCGACGCGCTTCATCGAACTCGCCGGCGAGATCAATTCGGCAATGCCCCGTCACGTTGTGGCAAGGCTCGCCGAGGCGCTCGACCGGCGGGAGGGAAAAGCGCTCAGCCGCTCTACGGTCCTCGTCATCGGCCTTGCCTACAAGAAGAATGTTCCGGATATTCGTGAAAGCCCCTCCCTGAAGCTGATAGAACTCATCGAGGAGCGTGGCGGCAAGGCCGCCTTCTACGACCCCCATGTGGATGAAATTCCCTCGACCCGAGAACACATGGCCTTGAAGGGCCGGCGGTCGGTCGTCTTCGACGAAGCGACGGTTCGCGGCTTCGATGCCGTGCTTATCGCGACCGACCACGACGCGGTAGACTATGCCGCGCTTGCCGACTGGTCGCCGCTGATCGTCGACACGCGCAACGTCTTCGCGCGCCACGGCCTTGCTGCCGAGCACATCGTCAAGGCTTGACCGCGGGGGGAATATCCCCGGTGCTCGACAGGTCCCCTTCGGCAAGACCGGCCTTCAGGTTCCGGGCGGCCACCGCGTAGCCGCCGGCCGCACCGTCGATGAAATGCATGTGGTCTCTGCTCATCGGGCTCGGAACGATGCACGTCATCAGCGCCGAATCCTGCCGGTGCAGCCCGTAGCGGCATATGCCCGCCGCCGCTCCCTGCTTCAGCCGTTCCTCGATACGGCGCAGCCGATCGAGACTGACGTCGATCGTCATCTTCAGCGCGTCGTCGAACTTGCGGAAGTCCGAATTGCTGGCGAGGTCGCGCGCGTATCGCTTGACGTCGAACGGTCCGAAATTGATGCCTAGCCTGAAACAGAGAAACAGTGCAAGGCTCTGCGCCGCAACGAAGGACCAGGCGAGGAAGCGCCGGCCCCTCGGCGCGACGGCGCGCGATTCCACCGTAATGCCGCGCACGGAAAGGTGCGGCTCGGGTCCTTTTTCCGGTACCGGGTGCCCGCCTCGCTCCTCCCCCTCGGCCAAGGACACGATGTCGCCGATCAGCGCCTGGTATTCCGGACCGATGCCCCGCTCCCCCGGCACCGCGATAATGGAGACGATCGCTCCGTGGTGCGAGACGATCGGATTCCAGCGGCATGACAATCCTGTCAGGTCGGGTCTCGTGCCGGGCGGCGCAGCCTCGATCTGGTAGCGGCCCGCCTTCATTTCCGCTTCCGCCCAACTGGCACCACCGCCGGAAAACATGGCGTAGGAGACCTCCTCGCTCGCCTTGAAGCGGGCGACACGCATGTCGAACCCGCTGGCGCGCACGTCGGATACCGGGACGATTGCGGCGCGCAGCTCAAGGCCCAGTTCCTCCGCCACCCATGTCTTGGCCGCGGCGAGCACGTCCCTCGCTTTTGCCGCCAGCGTTCCGGGCACGGCGGCGAGCGCCCCGTCGCCGCCGAAGACGAAGGCGAGGTTTTTCTCGTCGAGCCCGTTCATGAGCGCCGAGATGACGCTCGCGCCCGCCATGTTCACGCTTTTGTATCGCCCTTCGGCGATCGCTCCCGTCGAATTGACGATATCGGCAACGGCGAGCCACCAGCCGTCGGGCAAGGGCCGGTAGTTGGCCTCGTCGGCGACCCCTTCGAATGCCTCGAAAAGAGGAAGGCCCGCATAAAATTCCCTGTCGGCCGGCTGCACCATCGTTGCCAAACTCCTAGAGGCGACATCTGTTGCTGATTTCCAGGCTGGAGCGATTTTCAGCCGATTACGACGGATAAAGCACCTTCGCTTCGATGGATAGATTTCTCTTCTCGCCATGCAATGCGTGCGCGACGGCGCCAATGGCATTGCAGGACCCTCATGATTTGTGCTTGTCTAATCACTACGCCCGGGCAAAATGCTACGGCAGGCAGGATAAAGCCGGAACGGAATGCAGGACGATACATTTCGAGTGAAGTTTTGGGGCGTAAGAGGCAGCTTGCCGGTATCCGGCGAGCAGTTCCTGCACTACGGAGGAAATACGCCCTGCATCGAAATTCGCTGCGGCAAAGAGGTGTTGATATTCGACGCGGGCTCGGGGCTGCGCGAGGCCGGGCTGTCGCTGATGTCCGAAGGTATCGCCGAGTTCGACGTTTTTTTCACCCACACCCATTACGATCACATCATCGGCCTGCCCTATTTCAAGCCGATCTACCGCTGCAGCTCCGCCGTCCGCTTCTGGTCCGGCCATCTCCACGGCACGATGTCCACGGCCGAAATGATCAACGAGTTCATGAGACCGCCATGGTTCCCGGTCGGAACGGGCATATGTCAGGCGAGCCTCGACACCGTCGATTTCCGTCCGGGTGAAACACTATCGCCGCGAAAGGACATTTCCATTCGCACCATGAGCCTCGTGCATCCCGGGGGATGTGTCGGCTACCGTATCGAATGGGGCGGACGGGCGGTCGCGCTCGTCTACGACACGGAACACGAACCGGGGATTCTCGACCCCGCACTCCTCGATTTCATCGCCGGAGCCGATCTGATGATCTATGACTGCACCTATCTGGAAAGCGAGATGCCGACCTTTCGTGGCTACGGACACTCGACCGGGATGCATGGATCGCAGCTCGCCAAAGCCGCCGGCGTCACGCGCCTCGCCATGTTCCACCACGATCCGTCGCGCACCGACGCCGCACTCGCCGCCATGGAACAGGAAGTCCAGGCTTTCTTCTCGGGTGCCTTCGCTGCGTGCGACCGTCAGGTCATCGATCTATAAGATCTGCGACACGGTTACTGCTGAAATGCTCGGCTGATTCGCGCCGGTCACAACCCAGGCGTCAGCACTCCTGCCCGCCCTCTCTGAGCAAAGCCACCCCCTCGGAATGGGTCACCTTTGGCACTCCGTCGAAATAAGGGCTGACGAGACGCCGCCATTCCTGGAAATCATCAGAATTGCGGAAGCCGACCATGTGGTCGTCGACCGTGTCCCATTTGACCAGCAGACGATAAAGATGCGGCGTCTCGACGACCCGGTGCAGCGCCACGCCGTGGCAGCCTTTCGCCCTCAGAAACAGGGGCGCCGCTCGTGACACGCCCGCTTCGAATTGCGCCTCGCTGCCGGGTTTGACGGAAATCTCCGCGACTTCAACGATCATGATGTCGCTCCCTGCTGATGGTGTTCCGCATCGATCGGGCGCTCCTCTCCGGTAGCGATCATGGTCCGGGTCGCATCGATGGAGGCATAGATCCAGAAAATGCGCATTGGCTCGGTCTCGGACGCATTGATGAAGCGATGGGGAACGTTTGCCGGGATCCAGGTCGTGTCGTTGGGTCCGAGCGGGTATCGGACCCCGTCGATTTCGGCAATGGCCTGCCCGTCGAGGACCATCACGCTCTCTTCGCAATTATGTTTGTGAAGACCGATCGCGGCGCCAGGGTCGAAAGCGGTGATGCCGTTGATCATGGTGGTCGAGCCGCATTTGCGCGTCACGAGCGGCGTCGTGCGGGCGCCGTTGCCACGATCATTGCTCTTGAGCTCCTTTGGGCGAAGGATTGCTGGCTGGGTCATCTGGGTTCTCCTTATTCCGGCGCCTTGGCGACAGGCTGGGCTGCGTTGGCCGGGCCGATCCAGACGGTCTTGATGTTGACGAACTCGCGGATGCCGTAGACACCGAGCTCGCGGCCGTAGCCTGAACGCTTGATCCCGCCGAAGGGGTATCGGGGGTCGGAGGCGACCATGCTGTTGATGAAGACGGCGCCCGCGTCGATCTCGCGCGCGAGCCGGCGTGCACGCTCTACATCTGCGGTCCAGATCGCCGAGCCGAGACCGTATTCGGTCTGATTGGCCAGCCGAACCGCTTCGTCGGCATCTCTGACGCGGACGATGGCCGCGACCGGTCCAAAGGTCTCCTCGCAGAAGGCCGCCATCTCCGGGCGCACATGATCGAGCACGGTCGGCGGTTAAAAATAGCCTTGCCGGCTCAGCGGCGCGCCGCCGAGCCTGCATTCAGCGCCCGCCGCAATTGTCTTTTCGACCTGCGCGTGCAGGCTGCTCATCAGGTTTTTCCGTGCCATCGGGCCGATACCGGTATCGCGCTCCATGGGATCGCCCATCTTCAGTTGCGCGGCTTTCTCGCAGAAGAGCTCGACGAAACGGTCGGCGATCGCTTCTTCGACGATGAAGCGCTTGGCGTTGACACAGGACTGCCCGACATTGATGTAGCGCGCCTTGACCGCGACGTTTGTCGCCTCTTCAAGATCGGCGTCGGCAAGCACGATGAAGGGGTCGGAGCCACCGAGTTCCAGCACCTGCTTTTTCAGCGCCTTGCCGGCCTGCGACGCAACGATGGCGCCCACTTCGGTGGAGCCCGTCAGCGTGACAGCTGCGATCCTGTCGTCCGCGATGATGCCGGCCACTTTGGCCGGCTCGATCAGCAGGGTGGCAAAGAGGCCCTCCGGGCAACCTGCCTCGCGCATGATTTCCTCGATGGAAAGTGCACATTCCGGCACATTGTTCGCGTGCTTCAGTACGGCGCCGTTCCCTGCGGCGAAAGCCGGCGCTGCAAACCGGAAAAACTGCCAGAACGGATAGTTCCATGGCATGATGGCGAGGACAACACCAAGCGGCTCGAAGACGACGGCGCTTTCGGACGCATTCGAGGCGACCGTTTCGTCGGCGAGGTATTGCGCCGCGTGCTCGGCATAGAAGTCGCAGTTGTAGGCACATTTTTCGATTTCGGCCTCGGCCTCGACGATCGGCTTGCCCATCTCGCGCGTGATCATCTCAGCATAGCGCGACTTGCCGGCACGCAGCACCCCGGCCATGGCGCCAAGCAGTCGAACCCGCTCTTGGACAGGCTTCTTGCGCCACGCCTTTTGCGTCTTTGCGGCGGCCGAAAGCGCTGCATCGACAAAGGCATCGTCATGGAGTTCGTAGCGGGCAAGTTCCTCGCCGGTGGCCGGATTGGTCGTGACGATCATCGCCATCTCCTTCATTCTTCTTGATTGAGTAAAGCCTTGCGTGGCCTTGCACGCCGTCAACGCAGGTCGCGGCTGCTCGCAAGCACACCGCCCACGATGTCCTCGCGGAGCTTGTTTTCTGCACTCATCGTCCTGCAAGCCTCTCCAAGGCCTTTGTGAAAAAATCCGGGGCGCCGAAGTTCCCTGACTTCAGCGCGAGCGCCACCGGATCATCTCCTTTCGACAGAAGGACCGGGACGCCCGGGTCGATCTCAGGCCCGATTGTCAGCGTACCAAGATCGAGCGCCGAAACCACCGCGCCCGATGTTTCCCCGCCGGCAACGACCAGCCGGCGTATGCCCGCGCCAATCAGTTCCCGTGCCGTCTCAGCAAAGAGATTGTCGAGGGCTTCGGCGACCTTTTCCCGGCCAAAGCGCGCCTGGATCGCCTGAACCTCGTCAGGGGTGCCCGAGGAATAGACGAGTGGTGCCTTTCCCCGGTTGGCAAGCAGGAACGAAGTCAGGTCGACCGTCGTCACCGTTCCATTCATGACGCCGGCAACATCGATGGCAAGCGTCGGATAAGAATTCCGATGGTGGTCCACCTGTTCCCGGGTCGCGCCGGAACAGCTGCCGGCAAGAATGGCCTCCGGACCATCGACGCCGAAGCTCACCGAACTCTGTCCCTTGGCTAACCCGCGGGCGATAAAATTTGCCGGCAGCCCGATCGCAATCCCAGATCCTCCCGTGACAAGGCGATGATCGGCGACAGCCTTGCCGATCACGACGAGGTCGTCATCGGTAATCGCATCGACGACTACGAGAGCATGGTTATCATCGCCATGCCTGCGGAAGGCGGCCTCGATCGCCGAAGTCCCGCTGCGGACGGTGGCAATGTCGACATGTCCGACATCCGAGGTCGTCTGCAGCCGTAGCCAACGGCGGATATCGGCATCGGTCATTGGATTGAGCGGGTGCTTCTCCAGACCAGACTCGTCAAGAAGACGATCTTTTACAAAGATATGCCCCTGATATACCGTGCGTCCGGCCCCTGGGAATGCCGGGCAGACGACGACACCCTTCACGGCAAGCGCGTCGGCGAGCGCCTCCGCGACCGGACCGATGTTTCCGGCCGGCGTAGAATCGAACGTCGAGCAATATTTGAAGACGATCTGCTCGCAGCCCTGATCGAGCAGCCATTTCAGTGCCTCCAGCGATTGCTCGACGGCTACGGCCGCATCGATGGAGCGGCTCTTCAGCGCAATCACGCCCGCCTCGACCTCCGCGTCGGCGGCAGCGCTCGGAACACCTAGACATTGCACGGTGCGAAGGCCGCCCTGCCCTGGCAGGCCCTTCGCGATCGTATTGGCGATGTCGCTCGCCCCGGTGAAATCGTCCGCAATGACCCCGAGAAGCATCGTTTCTACTCTCTTTCAGTTCTACGACGAAGGGCTGACAATGACGCTGCGCTCGAAGCCAGCCGCTCCTCGATGACACGCGTTCGCGACCTAGCCGAGCAAACGGCGAAGCTTGGCAACGGCGGCGTCGGGGCTGTTCAGCACGGGAATGGTCGTGACCGCCTGCACCGCCTGAAACGCCCGCGCCGTCGAGAAATGCGCAAGCGTGATCGCGTCAAAGCCCTCAAGCCTGGCAGCGGCCTCCGCCACCAGCCGGTTGTGCGTCGCCTCGTCACCGGCCCTCACGGCTCCGATCGCGCCCTCGACGAGGAAGCTTTCGATTTCGGCGGACGGGTCCACACGGGCGGCCTCCTCGCGGAATTCGGCTTCCATTCCCTCCCTCGCGGGCGGAAACGTGTAGAGCATTGCCGTTCGCCCGCCCTTGCGGATGGCGGTCTCGAACATCGCCTCGTTCGGCTTGAGGACGGGGATGTCAAGCGTTGATGCAGCCCGTTCGATGGCGGTGCCGAAGGACGAACAGGTGAACAGGACCGCATCGCTGCCGATCATGCGCGCATATCTGGCCAATGCTACGATGCGATCCGTCATCTGCTCGGTTACGGCCCCGTCCCTCGCCCTGTCAGGGGAAAGGCTGTCCTCGAGAATGTTCACCCGGCCGGCGTCCGGCCAGGCCTTGTCGAAGGCCGCCTTGATCGGATCCATGGCAATCGGTGTCGCGTGAATGAGCGCGATTCTCGGCTGTGTCGTCATTTGTCGATCCTGGAAAAGAGGTGGCGGCCGCCGCTTCGGGCCTGCTACTGCTGGCCCGCCGAAAACACCCACACACTTTCGGGTGGAATGCGTGCCCAGACCGTCCCGGAAGACAGCTGCTTGGCGCCATGTGCCTTGGCAACAAAATCGCCGCGGCGCAGACGGTATTCCCACCTGTCTCCGAGATAGATGCTGTCGTCGAGGTTCATCTCGAGCGCATTGGCATCCGGCTGGTCGCTGACGCTGATCTGTTCGACACGTATCACCGCGCGCGCGTCTTGCGATGCCGACAAGCCCGACGCTTCGCGCACCGTTCCGTCGAGGCTCCAGTTGTCGCCGCCGATGACCGTCGCCCTGCCTTCAACCGTCTTCACCTTTGCCTTGACGATATTGTTGGCGCCAAGGAAATCGGCCGAATAGAAGCTGTTCGGGTTGGAATAGATCTCCTGCGGTCCGCCTTGCTGGACGATGCGCCCGTCCTGCAGCAGGAGAATATTGTCGGCGGCAGCCAGCGCCTCGCTCTGGTCGTGGGTGACGAGGATGGCGCAGATCTCGAGATCGAGGATGAGCTTGCGGATCCAGTAACGCGCCTCCTCGCGCAGCTTCGCATCGAGGTTCGAGAGCGGCTCGTCGAGCAGCAGAACGCGCGGTTCGTAGACGAGCGCGCGGCAGATCGCGACACGCTGCTGCTGCCCGCCGGAAAGCTGCGAGGGAAAGCGATCGGCGAGATGCCCGAGACCCATGCGCTCCAGGATCGCCTGAACGCGCCTTTCGAGATCCGCCGGCGCGACGCCCCGGAGTTTGAGGCCGTAGCCGACATTCTCCTTGACGGTCCGATGCGGCCATAGCGCGTAGGACTGGAAGACGAGGCCGATATTGCGCTGTTCCGGCGGCAAGGCCAGCTTGTTCTCGCCGTCGAGGACCGTTTTCCCCCCGATCACGATCTGGCCGACTTCCGGCTGCTCGAGCCCCGCGACGCAGCGCAGAAGCGTGGTCTTGCCGCTGCCGGAGGCTCCGAGAAGAGCGACGATCGACCCGCGCTGTGCGGTAAAGGAGGCGCCTTTGAGTATCTGCAGGCCGCCGAGCCATTTCTGGACATTGCTGACAACGAGTTCAGTCATGGATTTTTGCTCCCAAACGGAGGGCGAGTGCGAGGCCTGCGCCCGTCAATACGATGCTGATGAGGGCGAGCGCGGCGATCGTGTTCATCGCGCCGGTCTGCAGAAGCGAGACCATCAGCGAGCCGATCACTTCAGTGCCTGCGCCCATGAGATAGACGCCCGTCGCATATTCGCGAAGGAAGATGATCATGATCAGCGCCCAGGCGCCGGCGAGGCCGGGACGGACGATTGGAATAACCACGTCCTTCCATGTCCGGCCGATTGTCGCGCCGGTCGTGCGCGCCGATTCCTCGAGTTCCGGAGCCACCTGGATCAGCGTGCCCTGCAGCAGGCGCAGACCGTAGGAGAGGCCGACGACGAGATAGGCGACAAAGAGGCTGACGAGTGTCGGCCGCAAGGGCGTCAGCAAGGGCACGAACAGGAAAACCCAGAAGAAGGCGAGACCGACCACCAGGCCCGGAAGCGCGCGGGGCAGCAACACGATGTAGTCCAGCACCGTGTTCGACATGCCCCAGTTGCGGTGACCGGCGAGGCCGACGGCTAGGTAGATTGCGACTGCCACGGCACCGCCGACCACCGAAAGCACGATCGTGTTGATGATACCGTTATAGAGGCTCGGCACTTCCAGCATGCGGCTGAAGTTCGAGAAGGTGAGCTGGGACCACAGGTTGACCCCCTCTCCCCAGGCGTCGACAAAGGCGCGCACGGTAATTCCGCCGATCGGCAGGACAACCGACACGAAGAGCCACAGGCCGATGATCGAGAGAGCGATGATCTGGCCGCTGTTGCCTAGCTTGAGGGTAGAGACACGCGCACCCTTTCCGCCCATCGCCGCATATTTGCGGGCATTGCGCAAAAGCTTGCGCTGCATCCATACGAGCGGAAGTGTGATCAGGACCAGGACGACGGCGACCACTGCCATAAGCTGGTAGGTTGGCGTACCGAACAGCGTCGTCAGTTTGTAGATATACGTGGTCAGCACCATGATGCCGTTGGGATCCCCGAGCACAAGCGGAATGCCGAAGGTCTCGAAGCCAAGCAGGATGTTGAGCGCGGCAGCAAAGATCAGAGCCGGCAGAACCATGGGCAGGGTCACGTCACGCGAGACCTGCCATATCGATGCGCCGGTCGTGCGCGCAGCTTCCTCGAGGTCGGACGGCAGATTGCGCATGGCCGAGGACACGTAAAGATAGACGTGCGGCACGTGGCTGAGGCCAGCGATCAGGATCATGCCCGGCAGGCTGTAAATGTTCCAGGGAACAACGCCGATGATGTCGCGGACGAAGAGGGAGACGAAGCCCGTCGGACCGACCGAGACGGTGTAGCCGAAGGCGAGCACGATGGACGAGATGAACATCGGCACGAGCACGAGGACCTCGAGGAGGCGCTTGGCCCTCACGTCGGTTCTCGTGATCAGAAAGGCCAACAGGCCGCCGAGTGGTACCGCGATTGCGACCATCCCGAACGAGAAGATCGCCGTCGTGCCGAGGGCTTTGTAGAAATTCTTGTCGGAGAAGACGTAGCGATAGGCATCGAACCCGAACTTGGCGCGCGGGCTGAAGAAGGCAGCCGTCAGGAAGCTCTGGTAGATGATCAGGCCGACCGGCGCCAGCACCGCGATTGCGAGCAGGCCGATGACGACGCGCCTGTAGGTGCTCGCATTGCCGTGGCGGGGCATTCTCGCCGGATATTTCTTTTCGGCTGCGGCCTTTGAAAGCTCGACTGCGGCCGGTGCTTGAGCGTGGGTAGACATTCCTTGCCTCTCGCAAACGGGGGGCGGAGCCGCGGCGCCGATGGCGCCGCGGCGAGCGAAGCATCAGCGACCGAGCGCTTCCTTCCAGTCGTTGAAGAACTGGACGCGTTTCATCTGGTCCATGTATTCGAGCACGCCTTCATCGACCGCAATCGGCTTGAGACCGCCGCCCACACGCTCGTTGAGCGTCTTGACGTTGAGGCCGGAGGTCACATCCTCGCGGACCGAGGGAAGTCCGCCTTCCGCGAGAAGCGACTGGCCCTCGGCCGAGAGCATGTAGTCGACGAAGAGCTTCGCGGCGTTCGAATGCGGTGCATCCTTGGTGATAAGCGCCAGACGCGAGAAGGCCGGCGTATAGTCACTGGCGAAATGGACGCCGAGGTTCGGGCTTTCCTTGACCCAGTCGAGCGCATAGGAGCCGATGATGTTGATGGCGATGATGTTTTCGCCGGAAACGACCGTTTCCTTCATTCCTCCGGAGCTCGAATAGATTTTGGCCCCGTCGTCGCCCATGGCCCTGGCGAGATCCCAGAAGTCCTCGCGGTTGCGAGCATCGTTGGAATGATGAAGGAAGCCGGAGCCGCTCTTCTCAGGATCGAAGGTCGCCACCTTGCCCTGCAGCATGTCCTTGTTTTCCTTCAGGAAGGTGATCATGTCCGCATAGGTCTTCGGCAGCTTGTCTTCCGACAGGGCCTTGGTGTTGTAGATCACGCCGATCGGCTCGACGGTCGTGGCGTAGAGTGTGTTCTTGTAGTTTGCCCAACCCGGCAGCTGGCCCGCCTCCGGTGAGGCGTATTCCATGCCGTAACCGTCCTGAACCAGCGTCATCTGCAGGTCCATGGCCGAGCTCCAGACGACATCGGCTGTCGTCTGGCCGGCCGCGGCCTCGGATATCACCTGGTTATAGGTGCCGTTCGTGCCGAGGTCGTTATACGCGATCTTGATGCCGTATTTCTTGGTGAAGCCATCCTGCAGTTTTTGCGACTGGGCAGCGTCCGTAGAGGTGTAGACGGACACGGTGCCCTCCTCCTTCGCCTTGGCGATGAGGTCGGCATAGTCTGCCGGATAGCCGGCCGGTACTTCCTGTGCGGATGCAGTGGCTGCAAACGCGGTCATGAATGCCGCGGTGACGGCGAAAGCTGTCGAGCGGACGGTGTGTTGCCTGTTCATAGTCTGATCTCCCAATAGCGCCCGTGCTCCAAAGCTCCTCCGGGCATTTGCGCGAGGGCCACTCCGCGCCCTCGCGACCTCCGACTTTGCACTTTGGATTTATAAAATCAAAAGTGCAAACGCTTAGGCATTGACGGCCTTTCGGTCGCCGCCGCGATTTTGGACAGCCCGGGCCACGAGTGAGCCAAAGGTGTCTGTGTTGGTGTTGCCGCCGAGATCGCGCGTGCGCGTCGCCGGATTGGCGAGGACCTCGTCGACGGCTCGCTCGATCTCTGCGCCGGCGGCCTCGAATTGCGGAAGGCCGCGCTGCTCGCCGAGCCAGCTCAGCATCATCGCTGCCGAGAGGATGAGCGACGTCGGGTTGGCGATGTTCTGGTTCTGGATATCGGGCGCCGAGCCGTGCTGTGCCTGCGCGCAGACGAGGCCGGTCTCGGCGTTGGCGTTGATGGAACCGGCCAGGCCGAGGCTGCCGGAAAGCTCGCTCGCGAGGTCGGAAAGAATGTCAGAATAGAAGTTCGTTGCGACGATCACGTCATAGCGCGACGGGTCGCGCACGAGATGCGCCGCCATGGCATCGATGATGACGTCGTTGAGCCTGACTTCCGGGAATTCGGCGGCGACCTTGCGCACCTGTTGCAGAAATAGGCCATCCGTCAGAATGAAATTATTGGCCTTGTGGACGGCCGTGACCTTCCTGCCGCGCTTCATGGCAAGCAGAAAGGCCTGGCGCGCTATGCGCTCGCAGGCATTCGCGGTGATCTTGCGGACCGAGAGGGCGACATCCGGCGTCGGCATGAATTCGCCCGTCCCGGCATACATGTTGCGGTCCGGATAGAAGCCTTCGGTCGCCTCACGCATGATCACGAGGTCCATCTTCTTCGCATCGTTCAAAAACGCGCGGGAGCGTGCCGGGCGCACATTGGCGTAAAGATCGAGCTTGACACGGAAGCCGGCCGAGACGTTCACGCCGCCCTTGTCGCGGGGCGGATAGTCCATGTGCGACTGGGGACCGAGAATGATCCCGTCGAAGGTGCGGGCAAGCTCGATCGTCTCATCCCGGAGCGTCGAACCGTGTTTTTCCAGGCTGGCGAAGCCTGTGTCCTCAAAGTGGTATTCGAGGCCGAGACCGAACGCCGCGTCCGTGGCCTTCATGACCTCCATTGTTGCCGCGGTGATCTCGGGACCAATCCCATCACACGGCGTTACGAATATTTTCATCTGACAATCTCCCATGAGGCAACGGCCGACCGGCCGCGCAACGTCACGGGCAGATTATTGGCTTTTTAAATCTGAAAATGCAATCACTATTTTTCGAGAAGTTCTTTTTCATGCGCCTGATGCGACCAGGACCAGGTTACGGGCGACTTCTTCGAAAGCGCGCCACCCAGGTGCCGTCGCATCGCATAGGAAGCCTCGACGACCTCGCCGCGCTCAAGAAGATCAAGGATTTCGAGGTGCTCCCTGCACTGGCGCACGGTGCGGCTGCGATCGACCCGCGAACGATATTCGAGCAACCGGCGCATTCTGTTCACGCGCACGAGCGAGAGGTGGAAAAACGGATTGTTCGACATCTTGATCAGCTCTTCATGGAAAAGCGCACCGTTGTGGAGAAGCCGTTCGGCCGGCAGTCGCTCGATATCCGATTCCAGCATTCGCAATTGAATGCGCCGTTGCTCCTCGATGATCTTGCGATCGAGTCGAAACTCAGGTTCCAGCATCGCCGCAGGCTCGATAAGCATGCGGAACCGATAGATTTGTTCGAAGGCTTCGGGCGTTTTGGCGACCGGCAGGAAGCGCCAGCCGTAGCCCTGCTTGCGCTCCGCCCATCCTTCACGTGACGCGCGCATCAAGACATCGTTGACCTGCGATTTCGTCAGATCGTACCGCTCTCTCAGCATCTGCTCGGTGACTTCGGCCGGTATGCGGTCGGTGAGCCAGTCTTCTGCAAGACGCTGGTAGTCATTGGCGACCTCGAACGGCTCCGCATCGTCGCGAACGCGTTCGGCAATGCTTTCCGTGACCTCCTTGACGAAGAACCCCCTGTTTTCCTTCTGCTCGAGGAGACCTTGCGTGGCCAGCATGTCCATCGCCTCGCGAACCGGTGAGCGGGAGACGCCAAAGCGATCTGCCAATTGCTGCGTCTTGAGGTGATCCCCAACCGCCAGCTCTCCAGACGTGACCAGGAGGGTGATTTCATTTGCAATGGTCTGTGCCAACTGGCTGGAGCGCATCTCGGTCAATCCTATGAAAACGATGACGTCGCCGCACGTTAGTCCATGAGAGCCGCAAAGGGAACGATTCGCGCCAACAATTTGCATACCCGGCCGCCTGAAAAACCAAAAATCGGCCGAGTTGACATTGACACGGCTGATTTTTTGGTTTTTTGCATATTAAAAATCAACACCGGAGGAGACATGTGCTTTCGAGAGGTGCCTACGTCCCATGGGGTCGTTAAAGCGATTGATCTCACGTCCACCTTCGGCCCGGACTTCCACAGGCTGCCGTTTGTTCATCGAATCCTGCTGGAAAACGTCGCCAGGAAAGACACAATCTGCCTGCCCCGCATGATTGAAGCCATGCGGCGCTGGCTTGTCAGCGGCGCGAGTGAGGCTGAGGTCGTTTTCCATCCGTCGCGTGTCCTGATGCACGACACGACCTGCGTACCCGCCCTCGTCGATATCGCTGCCATGCGCGACGCCGTCGCCGAAGCCGGCGGCGACCCGGCGAACCTCACGCCGGTCCTGCCAGTCGACGTATCCGTCGATCATAGTGTCGGCGTCGACATGTATGGACAGCCTCGGTCCCGCGCCTTTAACATGCAACGCGAAATGGAGCGCAACAGTGAGCGCTACCGCCTGATGAAATGGGCAACCCAAGCCCTTCCAGGTGTTACGGTGCATCCGCCTGGCACCGGGATCATGCACACGCTCAATCTCGAGCAGCTGGCGACCGTCATGCGTCTCGAGGAGCGGCACGACGAAACCTGGGCGACGCCGGACACGCTCATCGGCACTGACAGTCATACGCCGATGATCAACGGCATCGGAGTTCTCGCCTGGGGCGTTGGCGGGCTGGAGGCGGAAAGCGTCCTCTTTGGTTTTCCGGTCACGTTACGGCTGCCGGAGGTCGTCGGCGTGCGCCTGACCGGACGGCTGTCCCCCGGCGTGCTCTCGACAGACCTTGCCCTGGAGGTCACGCACCTCCTACGGCGCCACAAGGTCTCGGGAGAGTTTGTCGAATTCTTCGGGCCAGGGGTGTCGACGCTCACCGGCGGCGACCGCGCCGTCATTGCCAATATGGCGCCCGAATATGGTGCGACGACCGGCTATTTCCCAATCGACGGACAGACTATCGAGTACCTGCGGCGAACCGGCCGAAGGGCGGAGCACGGCTCAATGGTTGAAGGTGTCGCCCGAGCGATGGGGCTCTGGTTCGATCCGGACGCGGAGCCGCGCTACAGTCGGGTCGTCGAACTTGATCTCGGCAATGTGCGTCCCCTTCTTGCCGGGCCGCGGCGCCCGCAGGACAAATGCGCGCTGACTGAGGCTGCATCTGCCTTGGAGACGGCAGCCGGCGGGCCGTTTGAGGAGATATCCAACGGGATTCCGGACGGCGCGATTGCTATCGCGGCCATCACGAGTTGCACCAACACCTCCGACCAGCGTCTGCTAGCTGCCGCTGGTCTTGTGGCCCGCAAGGCAAACAGGCTCGGTCTGCGGCCGCCTCACTGGGTCAAGACATCATTAGCGCCGGGCTCGCCGTCTGCCGAACTCTTCCTGAGAAGAAGCGGACTGCTGACGGATCTGGAGGCGACCGGCTTCAACATCGTGGGTCATGGATGCACCACCTGCATCGGAAATTCGGGGCCGCTCCAGCCGGACATGGCCGAAGCAATCGCCAATGGCACTGTCGCCGCCGCCCTTCTCTCGGGCAATCGCAACTTCCCCGGCCGGGTGCATCCGAGCCTGCAGTTCGGCTTCCTCGCCTCGCCGCCGCATGTCGTCGCCCTCTCGATGATCGGAAAATTCTGTCGGGATCCGTTGAATGTCAAAGTCGCGGACACCGCGGACGGATCCGCCGTCTGCCTTGGCGATCTCCTCCCGTCCGATGAGGAAATCGATGCCATTTTGCGTGACTTTTCGCAGTGCGAGGATTTTGGCCGGGCGTTTCACGACGCCACGAAGAACGATGCATGGCTTGCCCTCGAGGCGCCATCCTCTCCAACATTTCCCTGGGATGAAATCTCCACCTATATCCAGCGACCGCCCTTTGCCGTCGCGAGCAACACCAATCGGCTCGGAACCTATACGGCCCATCCGCTGCTCGTGCTGGGCGACGACATGACCACGGATCACATCTCGCCCGCCGGCCAGATCGATGCCGAGAGTTATGCCGGACGCCATCTCGTTGCGGCCGGCGATCCGCCAAACGACCTCAACGTCTATGCGGCCAGA
This sequence comes from Sinorhizobium meliloti, assembly GCF_035610345.1. The sequence goes on from NZ_CP141213.1 coordinate 1,514,723, forward strand.
CGCGGGAACTGGGCGGCCATGGTCCGCGGTCTCTTCGACAATCCCACGGCGTCCAACCTCCTGCTTGACGGGCGACCGGCCTCAAGAACCGTGTATGCCCCTACCATGGATGAAGGCCCGCTATGGGAGGTGGCCGAACGCTACCGGCAGGAAGGGCGCTCCGTCGTGATCGTAGCCGGTGAGCGATATGGCGCCGGTTCTTCGCGCGACTGGGCAGCCAAGGGCCTTGCGCTGCTTGGGGTGCGCGCCGTCATCGCCAGAAGTTTCGAGCGCATCCACCGCACGAACCTGATCGGCATGGGAATCCTGCCCATCGTCATCGAGAACACAATTCCCTCACTTTCGGCACTGGACCTCATCGAAGTTGACGCCAGGCACATAGAAGCGCGCTGCGGTATCAGGCTGGTCTTGCTGAGCGCCTCTGGCGCAGCCAAGACATTGACGGCGCGCGCCGCGGTGGAGACGGAGCAGGAGGTTGAAACGCTTGTCGCTGGCGGGATGATTCCCCTCATTCTTGACCGCCACCTGGCGGAACTGGTGGTACCCAAGACGCCCGATTTCGTTCGCCCCATACCGGGCGGCGCATTTACTAAGGAAGGAAGTAAATAGATGCCATCGGGCTGGAAATTGTCATTGGCCTAAAAGATCCGCAACCCTGCGCCAGCGGCAGGCAGCGTGCGAGGCGGTGATGTCGAAAAGTCTGGATAGGAATTCCCATACGCTCTCGTCGTGAACGAGGTGGTGGGTGAGAATTCCCACCGTCCCGCCGCCCTTCTCGATTTCATCCAGCCGGCGATCGATGTCGCGAAGGATCTCGCCATGAGGGCGGCAGCCGCGGGTGCCGTGCCAGTCCATCACATCCACATGGGCGTTTATGAGCTGCAGCCCCGGGACGCGTAACACGGCGGATTTTTTCCCGTCCTCCGGTCCGAAAACCGAAAGGGCCCTAAAGCCGATCTCGTGCAGTCCGGGCACCAGCCCCGGGTCGATCCGGTTCCATGGCGGAACGAGGAGCGGCACCATAGCGGCAGGATAAAGCGCGCGCAGACGCGCCCAACCGGCGCGCAAGTCGGACGCCACCATCTCGCGCGACCTGTGACCTCCTAGTTCCTGGCGTTTTTCTGTAGCGGGGGCATGGTTTTGATGGGACCACCCGTGGACGGCAACATCGACAAGCGGTCGGCCGGCAATGCAGCGCGAAAGGCGCTCATCGGTACCTGCCGGAATGACGGCCAAGATCACCGGCACCGAAAAGCGGTCGGTGAGGTCGAGCAATCGGTGGAGCGCGGCCGTCGGCTCGACGGCGTCGTCGTCCCGCAGCCAAAAGTCGACCGATTGGCCTGCCTCCTGCAGGCGATCGAGCCTGTCGGCCAGCGTTTCCCAGATCGATGCGATCGTCATTTCGCACTCCCAACGAAATCGGCGAAGATCCCCGAGAGACGTGCGGCGGCGGCGGGAAGCGAGCGGTGCTCGAAAACGAAGCGCCGCGCGCGCTCGCCAAATTGTCTGCGTAGGGATCCGTCCACGAGGAAGCGCCGCACCGCTGCCGCCAGTGCGTCGATGTCCCCGGCCGTCGTCAGATATCCCGTTTCGCCGTCACGTACGACTTCCGGCACACCCGCCGTGCGCTGCGCGACGACCGCGAGGCCTGCAGCCTGCGCCTCCAGATAGGACAAGCCGTAGGCCTCCCCGCAGCCCGGCCAGACATAGAGGTCGCCGCCGGCGAGAATCTCCGGAATCGCCTGAGGCGACCTTTCGCCAAGCCAATCCAGCCGTCCTGCGGGAAAGGCCGAAAAGGCTTCCGATACGTCAGCCCGTGCAGGGCCGTCGCCCACCACCGTGAGCGTCCAGGGCACATCAGCGACGAGGGCGAGCGCGCGGGCAAGCATGCGATAACTATCCATCTTGTCGCCCTGACGCATCATCGCGACGGCAAGCAGGCGGTTGCCGCCGGCCCCGGTCCTTCGCAGGTCACGAAACGGCGACACATCGATGAAAGGGGCGAGCAGCGCAGAGCGCACTTCGGGTACCGCCTCTTCGAGACCCTCGCGATCACGATGGGTGAAACAGATATTGACCGCCGCCTGCCTTGCACCGGCGGCGACCTCATCTTGCGCAAGTTTCCATGACCCCAGGTTGCGCCGAAAGGAATAAGAACACTCGGCAGTAACGTATGGAATGGAGAATTCCGCGGAAAGCGCGGGACCAATGAGATCCGGAGCCTTGTAGTACGGGTGGTAGCAAAACCAGAGGTCGGGCGGCCCTTTCAACTGCCAGAGCCGCCGAAGCCTCGCAATCTCCC